>JANMJM010000352.1:0-40688 GCA_031371345.1 Vicinamibacteria bacterium | reverse complement strand
CTGTGTTGAAGCCGCAGTAGTATTGGTTCGACTCCAATTTTGTCCACATTGGGAATAATTATGTGGAAAGCACTATTAAGAAAAAGTGATGAAGCCATAACCCGATTTAAATGAATTATATTACTGAACGAATACAAACTAAAAACGAAATCAAATGGAACAGCAATTTAAATGGAGAAAATTGAGCGGTCAGTTGATTGAAGGTTCAATTGAAGATGAAGTAAGACAGACTGTACTCAGAGAGAAAGAAAATGGCAATGAGCTAAAAGTTTGTATTGGCACAGATAGCCAGGTAAAAGCTTTTACTGATAAAAATGCCCGCGGCAAAGAAACCGAGTTTGCGACTGTAATTGTATTCGTAAGAAAAGGAAAAGGTGGTTTTATGTATATACACAACGAAGTAACAAGGCAGAGAATGAGCATTAAAGAAAGGATGTTGTTGGAAGTTGCAAAAAGTATTGATATAGCTTATGCATTGTGTAATATTTTTACTATGTATGGAGTAGATATGGAAGTGCATGCAGATATAAATACCAACCCTAATTTTAAAAGCAACGATGCATTAAAAGAAGCCATGGGTTATATACAAGGAATGGGTTTTGCATTTAAAGCCAAGCCGGAAGCCTTTGCCAGCAGTAGTTGTGCAAATAAGGTTGTGCAGTAGTCTTCTACTTGAGTATTGAAAATTGAACATTGTGTGTTGAGCATTTTTTAAAATTCAAATGTTCAATAATCAACTTTCAATGGTCAATTTTCAAATAGTAAATCCAACGCTTCAATAATTTTTCTTAGGCCATTAAGCAAAACTATTATTTACAAAAAAATCAAAGACTTCAATTATACTCTTCTCTAAGGGTTAGGGGAGGCTTTATCAAAAAAATAAAAAATGGAAAATTTATACAATCAAAAACCATTTAGCGGGCATAATATGTTTGATGGAAACTTCTTAGATGCAAAAGCTTTGTTCCTACATTGTTTTAACCGGCTTGGTAGAGCGCGTAATTGATCAGTGGAGTGTGGCGCACGGCTCATCTCGGCGCGCGTGGAAACCAGGGAAAGAACGCCGGCGTGCGCGCAATGTATGCGCGGTAGCCTGGCTTCGAGGCCTTCAGGCCGTCCTCGAGCAGCGTGACGCCCGAGACGCGCATCAGGAGCAGCGTCATGAGGGACGGGCTCAGCACGGTGAGCCATCCACCTGCCGTCGATGCCGCCACGGTATAAATGCCCCACCACATCGTGGCGTCTCCAAAGTAATTCGGATGCCGCGTGTAGCGCCACAGGCCGCTGTCGAGCACCGCGCCCCGGTTGCCAGGCTTCGTCTTGAAGCGCTCGAGTTGATAGTCGCCAACCACCTCGAAGCCGAACCCCACCGCGAACAACAAGATTCCCAGGCCGTCGACTGCCGTGAGGGCGGCGGGTTGTGTGGCACGCACTGCGACGAGCAGCGGGAGGGCGACGAACCACAGGATGGCGCCCTGCAGCCAGAAGACCGTGAACAAGCTGCGCCACCAGAAGGGCCGTCCATGCGAGGCGCGCATCGCCTGGTAGCGTGGATCTTCCCCTTTGCCGCGGTTACGACGAAAGATGTGCTGGGAGAGCCGCGTTCCCCACAGCGTCATCATTGTGGCGACCAGCCAGGACCGTGGGGTCAATGCTGGAGACAAGAAGCAGTACAACCACGACAGCAGCACGAAGCCGAGACCCCAGCAGATGTCCGCGATACTCGCATCCCGACGCTTCACGCTGAGCATCCACACGAGCGTGAGGACGGTGAGGATAACGCCGAGCCCGACGAGCCCCGCCCGGATCACTCGCGGCGCTCCAGCGCACGACGGGCGATCGCGCGCAACAAGCCACCGAATATCAACGCGTGCACGGGGAGCAGTAAGTACCAATAGAGCAGGCCGGATAATCCGGCCGGTTCGAACACGGCGGTCTGATGGATGAACGCGCCGTCGTCAGCCGGCACGACTTCGAACTCGAGCCACGCGCGGCCAGGCACTTTCATTTCGGCGGCGAGCCTCAGCCGTCGTCCCGGTTCGTACGCGTCGACGCGCCAAAAGTCGAGCGTATCGCCGACGGTGGGAGCGTCCGGGTCCCGCCTCCCTCGACGCATCCCGACGCCGCCCATGAGCAAGTCGATCGCGCCTCTGATTCGCCATAGCCACGTGGCGTAGTACCAGCCGCGGTCGCCCCCGATCCTCGCGATAGAAACGAACGCACGGTCCGGATCGACCTCCACGTGAATCCGCCGAGCATCGACGAGCTTGCTGCCGAATCGTGCCTCGGCCAAGGACTGGGGATCTCCTCCCGAGGAGCGTGCATCGGACCAGCGCGTCAGCGCGAACGCGCGATCCTCGTAGCGAATTGCCCGGCCGATCGCTTCCCGCAGACCCACGGGTATGACGGGGAATACCACGCGTGCCTCGGGATCAGTGACCACCGAACGATTCTTCAACCCCTCGATCAACTCGCGCCCGACACGCGCATAGACCGGCGTCACGAGTCCCAACCAGAGGCTCGACAGATGAGGAGTGAGAAGTGGCACCGAAATCATCGCGCGCTTCAACCCGCGCTGCCGTGCGTACTCCCGCATCAGGTCGCCGTAGCTCGCCCGATCCGCACCGCCGATTTCGAACGTGCGGCTTTCGCCGGCTGACAGGTGCAGCGCTGCAACCAGATACGCCAGCAGGTCATCGATGCCGATGGGCTGCGCCAACGTCGAGACCCACCGCGGACAGATCATGACCGGCAAGCGCTCCACGAGCGCCCGGATGAGCTCGAACGAGAGGCTCCCCGACCCGATCACGACGGACGCCCGGAACTCGACGATTGGAACGCGGCTTTGTCTCAGCACGTCGCCCGTCTCGATCCGGCTCCTGAGATGTTTGCTGAGCGCGCCTGCTTCGTTGGCGAGGCCGCCGAGGTACACGATCCGCCGAACGCCCGCCCGCCGCGCCGCGTCACCAAAATTACGGGCAGCCTCGCGATCCTTCTCGAGGTAATCGCCGTGCGCCCCCATGGAGTGCACGAGGTAATAGGCAATGTCGATGCCCGCGAGTGCGCGATCGAGTGACGCCGGATCGAACAGATCCCCTTCGACCACGTCCGTCGTCTTTGCCACGCGCGACTCGAGCACCGCCGGACGACGGGCGAGACAGCGGAGCCGAACTCCCGAGCCTTCGAGGACGGGTACCAGCCGTCCTCCGATGTAGCCGGTCGCGCCCGTGACAAGCACGCCGAGTGTTCGCCGCGATTCCGGCAGATCGGTCGTCACTGGTCGAGCCGCGGATGCGAAGCGTCCCGACCAGCTGCGATTGGACGCCTGTCGGCCAGCGACAGAAGCAGACCTTTCAGCTCGTCGGATTGAAATGTGTGGAACACGCCGTGATGAAGCCACCGTACGACACCCTCCCTGTCAAGAACGATCAGATAGGCATCGTCTTTGTGAGCTGAAGCGTAGGAGAGCCGTTCCTTCCAACCGCCCGTGTCTTGATAGACAGTGATGACGTGGCCGTGCAGTTCTACGGGGGTCCCCTTTCGCATGCCCCGGTTGATGAACCAGCGGCCAAGCGTCGCGAGGCCGCCAATCATCGGGACTTCGAAGAACGTGATGTCCGTCCTCGAGCCGATCGCGGTTCGATACCAGTCTCCCCATGCCTCAACCGGCACGCGGGACGCGTAGGTGAAGCCCATCGCGATGAGCGTCACCTTGCCTGCGGATGCCTGTGGCAGAACGGCGGGACGCCCCGTCAAGAACTGCCCCTCGAGGCTGGGCAGCGGTTGGCCGACACGCAAGGATTCTTGCGCGGGGCCGGTTCCGGTGGCCATCGCCATAAGGAGCATTCCGATGAGGGTGCTGGCCATTAGAATCGCCAGTCGAGGCCAACGATCGGGAAGATGCCTTGCTGCTCGCCGAATTGCTGCGTGTTGGTGCGGCGGTTCCAGCTGTAGTTGGCGAAGTTGCGCCGGTTGGTCACGTTCTGGACGCCAATGAACAAGTTGAGAGCCCGCCCCGCCGCGGTGAACGTTCGGTCGACGCGAATGTCGACGCGACCGTAGTTGGGCGCTCGCTCGGTGTTGACGCGCGTGAGGTCGTACACGCCTCGCCGCTGCTCGGTGGATGTCGCCGCATCGTACGGTGTGTACGGCCGTCCCGAGAGCAGGGCGAGCCGCGTCGAGAGCTCCCACTTCGGCGAGAACCGGTAGCCGCCCACCAGATTGAACACGAACGGGTAGTCGAACGAGCCTGGGCGAAGGACGCCGTCGAGGCCGGCGTGCCGTGTCCGCGAGAAGGATACGTCGGTCTGTCCATAGATCTTCGACGACAGGCGTTTCTCCATAAAGAACTCGATGCCTTCCGAGTGGCCCTCGCCGGCACTCTTCAGTGGGAACAGGATCTCGCGGACGTCGAAGGTGTCGCCGATGTTGGCAAGCGACACCGAGGGCAGGTTGCGGGCCACCGGGTAGTCTTTGTAGTTCTTTCGGTAGCCCTCCACGGTCACGCGCAATTCCGGCGATGGCGTCCAGGCGAGGCCCGTCACGTAGTGATCGGCGCGCCACGGAACCAGTGCGGCGTTTTCTGGAAACGCCGACACGAAGAGAAACGCGGGCTGTTGGTAGTACGTGCCGTAACTTGCGGTCCACGACAGTCTGTCGGTCAAGCGGTAGTTCAGCCCCGCGCGGGGGCTGAATCGCGTCTGCCCAAGGACGCTGTAGTTGTCGACGCGGCCGCCAAAGGTCAGGTCGAATCGAGGCGTGAGATTCTTGGTGGCCTGAAGGTACGCGCCGGTTTGGTAGGACCGGTAGCTGGTGGAGAGGGCGAATGGATCGATGCCGGCCACAGGCGAATACGGCGTGTCATTGCCGTACGGGGAGGCCGCATTGTAGTTGATGCGGAATACCTTGAAGCTGCCGCCGGCCCGGACCTTGTCGACCAACGGCATGTACATCGTGAGGTCGTACTTAATCGTGGTCTCGCCCTCGCGCGAGTCCTCGGCATAAACGACCGGGCTGCCGGCGACCACGAGGCCGGGCGACAGCCCGACCGGCGAGCTGTTGCTCACGAGGTCCTTCACCTGCTGCCCCACCTTGGCTTCGGAATGGGTCACGCCGAGCAGGCCCACGCCGCGCGTCCCGAAGATGCGCTGCCAGTTGACGCCGGTGGCCGTGCGCCACCCGTGGTAGCGGATGTCGAAGTTGGAGATCTCGTCGGTGGCGTCGGTGTTCTCGCTGAGGCCGAGCCGGATCTCGTCGACGCCGGAGATGTTGACCACCCACAGCCGATCCTTCCGGCTGAAGTCGTAGACGCCCTTCGCGTTGAACGCGTACTGGACGGGCACTCCGCCGAACCCGATGTCGCTCGTGAAGAGGTCGAGGAAGCTGCGGCGCGCCGACACTACCCACGAGCCCTTGCCGCCCTTGATCGGCCCCTCGAGGATCGCGCCCGCGCCGGCGGCGCCGGCCGTCGCCCAGCCGCCGAACTTCTGCCGGTTTCCGTCACGCTGCGTGACCTGCAGCACGCTGGACGTACGGTTGGTATACGGGGCGGGATACCCGCCGGTGAGGAACGTCACATCCTGGATCAACTGCGTATCGAGAAGGCTCGAGATGCCTCCGGCCGACGCGAAGTTCGCGAACGAGTTGATGTTCGGAATTTCGACGTTGTCCACGACGAAAAGGTTCTCCAAGGGACTGCCGCCGCGGACGATGATGTCGTTACGGAAGTCGTTGGTGCCGATGACGACACCGGGGAGGCTAACCAGGTATTTGGAGACGTCCTGGTCGGCGCCGGCGACCTTCAGGATCTGGCGCGGCTCGATGAGGAAGCTGGAGTTCTTGACTTCATCCGGCGCCCTGAAAGCCGGGGCCGTGACCGTCACGCTCTCCGTCAACTCTTCCAGTCGCGGCAGCGTGATCTCCACAGTGCCGTCCAGGCCCGAGTGCACCTCCACCAGTTCGCTCGTGAAGGGCAATCCTTCCTTGGGCAGCACCTCGAGACGGTAGGCGCCGGAGCGCACTTCCCGGATACGAAACGCGCCTTGGGCATCGCTCGTGGCGCACGACGAGGTGTCGAGCGCGCACACGCGCACGCCTTCCACCAGTTTGCCGCTGCCATCGCGGACCACACCGCGGATGGCTCCCACGCCGGTGGTGTCCTGTGCAGCCGCAGACGATCCAAAGACGTTCAACACCGCGGCGGCAAGCACCGCTGCCGCCCAGACAGGCAGACGACGCGACAGGTCGGAGAATGTCGCGCCGGTCATGCGACACGTCCTCCGATGCGGACGAGTTCCTGTTGGTACGCGTCGTAGTCTCGAAGCACCAGCCCGCGCTTGCCGACGATAGCGGCGTGGCGCACGGCGCCAGGTCCGCCGGTCCACAGCTCGACATCCTTCCGCAGACCGCGGACTATCGTGCGAAGTTCGCGCTCCCTCGCTTTCCCGGCCGACACCGTCGTCAACCCGAGCACCAGCACGTGTGCGCCGGCGGGCGTCACGCTGTCGACGATGTCGCGTGCGGGAAGATCGGGGCCGAGATACGCGACGCCCAGGCCGCTGCTGGCGGCGAGCATCGCTGCCCCAAGCGTGCCGATCTCGTGACGGTCGCCGGACGGAGTGGCAAACAGCAACCGAGTCGGCACGTCCGGACGCGCGTGCAACCGGAGGAACGAGCCGAGGATGTTCCGGATGGTCGAGGACATCAGATGTTCATGGGCGACGCTGGCGCGTCCCCGGTGCCAGTCGTCGCCAACCTGCGCGAGCATTGGCATCAGCACGTTCCGGACGAGGTCGAACGGACCGAGGACGGCCGCCAGGCGGACAATCTCCTGGTCGATGCGCGCCGCATCGAACCTGTCCAGCGCAGCTTTGAGCGCGGTGGCATCGAGCAACGTCCGTCGCATCGAATCAGGTGCCGGCGCTGCGGTCGCACCAGCCGGCACCGTGAGCTTCCGCAGCGCCTTGTCACTCAGCCCCGCGAGGCGGCCGATGCTGTGCCCGTGGTCCACCGCGCTGCGCAGCAGCCGGAGGCGCGCGATGTCGGCTTCGGTGTACATGCGCCCGCGGTCGTCACGGACGGGCGTGATTGCGCGATGGCGGCGCTCCCACGCGCGGAGCGTATCGATGCCGATCCCGGTCAGCCTGGAGACTGCGCGGATCGGGTAGTGCGCCGCCGTGTCGTGTTGGCTCGTCATCGGTCCATCATCCGGACAGCGACCGCGGCCGCGGCGGACGCCACCGCCCCCCACGCCACGTCGGCCAGCGTTAGCACGAACGGCCACTGGCGCAACGTCGAGTAGTTGGTGAAATCGTAGACGCCGTAGACGACGAAGCCGAACAGGGCACCGTAGCCGGCCGCGAGCGAGGCGGACGGCGCGCGCGGGATGACGAAGAGGGCGATGCCGGTGCCGAGCAGCGCATAGACGACGATCGCCGCCGGCCAGTTGGGCGCGATGCCGCCGTCGGCGAGGCGCACGATCGGCGCGAGCTGGTCGCGGTAGAAATTCTTCATCAGCACGCCGAGCCAGACGCCGTCGAGCACCATGAAGGCGAGGGCGCCGAACGCCGCGAGCTTGATTGTGTGTCCCATTCCATTCCCCCAAGTTTTGTGAGCCGTGCTTGCAGGGACAGCGTAGCGCGTCGCCCGGCCGGTGTCAATAAGTTGTCATGGACAAATGCTTGACATTTTGTTCCTCTGCTGGTATTTCTAAAGGCGCATGAAATCAGTCGCGGTCATCGGGGCGGGCATTTCCGGCCTGGCCGCCGCCTATCTCCTGAGCCGCCGACACCGGGTGCACCTCTTCGAACAGGAGCCACGACTCGGCGGCCATACCAACACCGTGCTCATCGACGGCCCCGATGGCACCGTGCCGCTCGACACCGGCTTCCTGGTGCACAACGACCGCACGTATCCCAATCTGGTGCGGCTGTTCCACGAACTCGGCGTGGCCACGCGCGACTCCGACATGTCGTTCGCGGTGTCGTGCCGGCGGACCGGCCTCGAGTACAGCAGCCGCGGCGTGAACGGGTTCTTCGCGCAGCGCCGGAACGTGGTCAGGCCCTCGCACCTCCTGCTGCTCCGGGAGATCGCGCGCTTCAATCGGGAGGCGCCGACGCTGCTCGGTGCGCCGGACGCCGACCGTCAGACGCTCGGAGACTTCCTCGAGTCGCGCGACTTCGGTGAGGCGTTCACGCGCCGGTATCTGTTCCCCATGGCGTCGGCCATCTGGTCAGCCTCGCTCGATGCGATCAAGTCGTTCCCCGCGCTCACGCTCATCCGTTTTTTCAACAACCACGGCCTGCTCGGGATCCATGCGCAGCCAACGTGGAAAGTGGTCGTCGGCGGCAGCCACACCTACATTCCCAAGCTCGCGGCGCGGGTGTCGGGAGGCATCCACGACAGCGCGTCGATCCAGGCCGTGCGGCGCAACCACGACGGGGTCACGATGGCCTTCCGCGACCGGCCGTCGATGACGTTCGACGATGTGGTGTTCGCGTGTCACGGCGATCAGGTGCTGCCGCTCCTCGCTGACCCGAGCGATCGCGAGCGCGCCGTGTTCGCGAACTTCACGACGACGGCCAACGTGGCCTGGCTACACACCGACGCGTCGGTGTTGCCGGCACAGGCTAGGGCCCGCGCGTCGTGGAATTACCTGCTCGCCGACGACGCCGGCGCGCCGCCGATGGTGACCTACGATCTCAACAGACTTCAGGGACTGACCACGCCGGAGCAGTACTGTGTCACGCTTAATCCAAACCACTACGTCGACGAACGGTCGGTGCTACGCCGGTTCGTGTACCGTCACCCGCTATACACACGCGGGGCCATCAGCGCGCAGCGAGACTGGCGCGACGTAAGCGGCATCAATCGCACCCACTACTGCGGCGCCTACTGGTTCTACGGGTTTCACGAGGACGGGTTGAACTCTGCCATCAGGGTCGCGAATGCGCTGGGGGTCGCATGGTGATCGACGCCGGGATCTTCGTCGGCACGCTCCGCCACCGTCGGCTGGCGCCGGTACCGCACACGTTCACCTATCCCTTGTTCATGGCGCTCCTGGACATCGATCGCGTGCCCGATCTCATGCGCGTGTCGCGCCTGACGAGCTACAACCGGTGGAACTGGGCAAGCTTCGACGACCGCGATCATCTCGGCGATTCGACCCGTCCGTTAAGGCAACGGCTCGCCGCCGACGCGGCGCGCCACGATCTCGATCTGCCGGACGGCCGCATCTTTCTGCTCACCCATTTGCGGTACCTGGGCTACTGCTTCAACCCCGTCTCCGTCTTCTATTGTTTCGATGCCGCGGAGCGGCTGCAGGTGGTGCTGGCCGAAGTGAGCAACACCTTCGGCGGCGCCCACAACTACTGGCTTCGCCCCGATCCTGCCTCGCACACATTTCGCTCGGCGGCGGCGAAGTCGCTCTACGTCTCGCCGTTCATGCCGGCTGGCCTGGACTATGCGTTCGCCTTCACGCCGCCGGCCGGCCACCTCGTCGCACATATGGATGTCATCAAAGAGAACGCGGTGGTCTTTGACGCGACGCTGTCGCTCGAGCGCCGGCCATGGAATGCCACCGAGATCCGACGGGCGCTCCTGCGTCATCCGGCGATGACGGCGAGCGTGGTGGCGGGGATTCACTGGCAAGCGCTGAAGTTGTGGTGGAAGGGTGTGCCGCTCGTGCCGCGCCTGACACACGACGGCGTGGGCGAGCGGGCGGCGTGTGATGCCGGGGCGGCCGATCAGGCTGGCCCAGTGATGGAGCGATGACATGGTGACGCAGTGGGCGAAGTCGGCGTTTCTGTCGAGCCTGGATCGCCTGGATGGCGGACGGCTCACGCTGGAGTGTCGTGACCGCACCTACCGGTTCGGCGAACCTGGCGAGCTCGATGCGACCCTGACCGTGGACGACGACCGGTTCTTTCTCCGCGCTCTCGTGGGGAGCGACATCGGAATCGGCGAGTCGTTCATGGATGGCGACTGGACGAGCCCGGACCTGGTGCCGCTGGGGCGGCTGATGCTGCGCAATCGTCGAAGCCTTGATAAGGGCGGCCGCCTGATGGGCGCGCTGCACCGTCTGAGCGGCGGCATCGCGAGACGCCTCCGGGACAACTCGCTCACGGGCAGCCGCCGGCACATTCAGCGGCACTACGACCTCGGCAACGACTTCTTCCGCCTGTTCCTTGACGTCGATTTACTGATGTACTCGTGCGGCTACTTTGAGTCGCCCGCCGATTCGCTCGAGGCATCGCAAGCCCGGAAAGTCGATCGGGTCTGCCGGAAGCTCGCGCTCGCGTCGTCCGATCGCGTGCTGGAAATCGGCAGCGGGTGGGGCGGGTTTGCCGTCTGGGCGGCGACGCGGTACGGCTGCCGGGTAACAACCACCACGATCAGCGACGAGCAGTATCGTCACGTTCGCGAGTGGCGCTCGAGGCTTGGCGAGGCCGGGTCGCGCATCGACGTGCTCCGCGCCGACTACCGCGAGCTGACGGGACAGTTCGACAAGGTCGTCAGCATCGAGATGTTCGAGGCCGTCGGGCTCAACCACTACGACGACTACTTCAAGGCCGTGGATCGCCTGCTCGCGCCGGACGGGGCGATGCTCCTGCAGACGATTACGGTGGACGATCAATGGTTTCCGAAATATCACGGCACGCCGGACTGGATCGAGAGATACATCTTTCCCGGCGGCGAGCTGGCGTCAATTGGGGAGATTATCAAGTCGCTCGCGCGGACGACGTCGCTCTCGATGTATCACGCCGAGAACTGGGGCACGCACTACGCGCGCACGCTACGGGCGTGGCGCGAGCGGTTCGGTCGGAGCGCGGATCGCGTGCGCGCGCTCGGGTTCGACGACCGCTTCATGCGCATGTGGAACCTCTATCTCGCGTGCTGCGAAGCCGCATTCCTCGAACGGCACACGGGGCTGTTCCAGCTGCTGCTGGTCAAGAACGGTTCCCGGCGCGCCCTGTTCAACGAGCCATGGTCTGACGCCGTCGGCGCATCACTGGCCGGCTCGGCAGGCGAGTCGGCGGCCTGAGGGCAACAGTCATGAATCATGCTGGCCTGATCGATCGTCCTTCTGACGCGGCGCCGGATCACCACGAGGTGATTCGGGCCATCGAGCCGGCTGTCGGTGACAACCTCGATTTGCTCCTCCCGATCGACAAGGCCTGGCAGCCCACCGACTACCTGCCAGATCTGGAAGCCGAGAACTGGCGGGAACAGGTCGAGCGTGTTCGCCAGACGGCACAGGCGATCTCCGATGAACTGCTGGTCGTCCTCGTCGGCGACATGGTCACCGAAGAGGCCCTGCCCAGCTATTCGGTTTCGCTCAACGGACTCGTCCGCGACGAGGAAGGGACCAGCCCCGCGCCGTGGGCCAAATGGCTCCGCGGGTGGACCGCCGAGGAAAACCGGCACGGCGACCTGCTCAACGCCTACCTGCGTCTCTCCGGCCGCGTGAACATGCGCGCCGTCGAGCGGACCGTCCACTTCCTCATCGCCAACGGCTTCAGCCCGAACACCCAATCCGATCCGTACAACCTCCTGGTCTATACATCGTTTCAGGAGCGCGCCACGCGCATTTCGCACGGCAACGTCGGCAGGCTCGCCGATGGGGAAGGCGACGCGAACCTCGGGCGCATCTGCCGCATCATTGCCAGCGACGAGGCCCGCCACGAGGCGTTCTACACCCGCATCATGGCCCAGGTGCTCGAACACGATCCGGCGGGAGGCATCCTGGCATTTCGGGAGATGCTCCGCGGCACCATCGCAATGCCCGGTCGGCGCATGTACGACGGCAGAGACCCCGACCTGTTCGATCGCTTCGCCATCGTCGCCCAGCGCGCCAACGTCTACACGGTGCGCGACTACGCGTCCATCATCGAGCACCTCGCCAGAACCTGGAACATCGCAGGACGAGCGGTGACCGGCAGCGCGGCCCAGGCGCAGGACGACATCTGCCGCCAGGCCGAACGCTACGAGCGGTTGGCCGACAAGCTGTCTGCCACGCTCGAGAAGCAACCGCGCGCGGCTTTCAGCTGGATTCGCGATCGAAAGGCATGAAGGAGTCGATGAACGGCGATGAGCCTACGACAGCCGCCGGATTGAGGAAGGATGTGATATGCGCGTCTTTGTGACGGGTGCAACGGGCTTCATCGGCCGCGCCCTGATTCCATTGCTTCAACGCGAGGGCCATTCCGTGGTCGCCTGGGCCCGATCCGAGGCGCGTGCGCGCAGCCTGCTCGGCGCCGCGGTCGAGATCATTCCGACTGGCGCCGGGTTCGAGGCGCTGGTGCAGGCGCTCGACCGCTGCGACGCGGTCGTGAATCTTGCCGGCGAACCGCTCATGGGTGGCCGGTGGACCGCCGCGCGTCAGACTCTCCTAGAAGACAGTCGCACCAAGGTGACCGGCGATCTGGTGAGGGCGATCGGCCTTGCCAGGACGCGACCGCGCGTTTTCATCTCGGGCAGCGCGGTCGGCTACTACGGCGACCGCGGCGACGAGCCGCTCACGGAGACTTCGTCTGGCGGCGACGGTTTTCTCGCACACCTCTGCCAGAAGTGGGAAAGCCCGGCACAGCCCGCCGAAACACTGGGCCTGCGTGTTGTACGGCTTCGAACTGGAGTCGTCCTGGGTCGGGACGGAGGCGCGCTGGCGCAGATGCTGAAGCCGTTCGAGCGCGGGCTGGGCGGCCCGATCGGATCCGGGAAGCAATACCTGCCGTGGATTCATCTCCACGACCTCGTGAAGATCATTGCTGTGGCGCTCGTCGATGATCGCTATCGGGGGCCGGTGAACGGCGTGGCGCCCGAGCAGGCGACAAGCCGCTCGTTTGCGCGCGCCCTCGGTCGCGCCCTCCATCGCCCGGCGATACTTCCGTTGCCGGCGCTGGCGCTGAAGGCGATCTTCGGACAGGCGGCCACCGTGCTGCTGGCGAGCCAGCGAGTGGAGCCTCGCGCGCTCGAGCAACGCCGGTTCACGTTCGATTTTCCGACCCTGGACGCGGCGCTGGAAGACATTGTCGGGGGCGCGTCCGTCACGATCTCGCGCGCCGGGTCGCGGCCCGAAGGCGCCGGCGAGGCTCGCTACGAGCTGCGGACGAAGACGGTGGTCGATGCACCGATCGAGGAGACGTTCGCATTCTTCTCGCAGGCCGCGAACCTCGGCCTGATCACGCCGGCCGCGATGAAGTTCTCCATCCAGGGGAAGGTCCCGCCGATGGCGCAGGGTGCGCTGATCAACTATCGCGTGCGCGTCGGTCCACTGCCGGTTCGGTGGCGCACGCGCATCACCAGATGGGAGCCGGGCCGAAGTTTTGTCGATCTTCAGGAGGCTGGCCCGTACCGCCTCTGGTGGCACGAGCATACGTTTCAGGCAGACGGCGAGCGCACGGTGATGGAGGATCGCGTGTATTACGCACCGCCTCTCGGCATCCTTGGCCGGCTGGCGAACCGCCTCTTCATCGGCCCGACGCTCGAGAAGATCTTTCAGTACAGAGGCGACGTGATTCGCTTGAGATTCGGTGTCTCCTAAAATGTCGGGACGCCCGTTCGACGCCGTCCTCGTCGTCGCCTTTGGAGGGCCCGAAGGACTCGCCGACGTCAGGCCGTTTCTCGCCAATGTTCTCAGAGGCCGGCGCGTCGCACCCGAGCGTGTTGAGGAAGTCGCGAAGCACTACGAACACTTCGGCGGTGTGTCGCCGCTCACCGCGATCACGCGGCGCCAGGTCGAGGGCCTGAAGATGCGCCTGGCGGCCCGCGGGCTGAGCCTGCCCGTGTATCTCGGGATGCGCAACTGGCATCCTCTCCTGCCGGATACACTCGAGGCGATGGCAAAGGACGGCGTGACACACGCGATCGGATTCGTGTGCGCGCCGCACCGGTCCTACTCGAGCTGTACGCAGTATAGAGAAAACGTCGTCCACGCGCGCGCGACGGCCCTCGGCGCCGGCCTGGGCGATGTGTCTGTGACGTATGTCGGCGACTGGCACACCCACGATCTCTTCATCGAAACCAACGCGCAACATGTGCGCGCGGCCATCGACACGCTTCCGTCTCTTCTACGACCGGCCGCCCGTGTTGTGTTCACGGCGCACAGCATCCCCGTCGCCATGGCAGGCGCCGCGCGATATCGCGCGCAACTCCTGGAATCGGCGCGACTGGTGGCCGAGCGCCTTGGTGTGGTGGATTGGGCGCTGGTGTTCCAGAGCCGAAGCGGCCGTCCGGAGGATCCGTGGCTGGAGCCGGACATCTGCAGCTATCTTCGAGCCGAGCAGGCCCTGGGGCTTTCGGCAGCCGTGATATGTCCGATCGGCTTCGTCTGCGATCACATCGAGGTGCTGTACGACCTGGACACGGAAGCCGCTCAGGTCTGCCGCGACGTGGGTCTGCCGATGGCGCGGGCCGCCACGGTGAACGACGATCCGATGTTTCTCGAGATGATGGCCGACGAGGTGTTGAAGACCTGGGGACGGTATCGCTCAGGCAGGCCGTTGTGCCTGTCCTTGCCTCGCCCCTGAGATGCCGAGGACCACGACTCTTCGGAGCATCGCGGTTCAAATCTCCGGCGCCAGATCCGTCCAGCCCTCGAAAATCGAGGTTTGCCAAGTTTCTTACGCTGGTTGATTCCAAAGTGGAGCGCCCGAGCAAGTGAGTGCTCTCGGGCATCAGCCGTCAAGAGCGCGTCACAACCGTCCTACCTCCTGGTTGAAGTCGTTCAACTCCACCTGCACGTCCGGATTGGGATCACCCAGGATATCGACGACTGCATTTACCTTTCGCCCATTTCACCGGCGCTCAACGTGTGTTCGTTGATGAGGACGGCAACCTTCCCGTGAAAAGGCTTGGGTTCGCCAGCCCGCCGAGGGCGCGTTTCACGTGCGAAGGTTGGGTTATCAATAGTTTGAATTACAATCAATTCGGGAATGAGCACTCCGCACTCCACATTCAATTGATGCGGCGTTCTTCGGCCATCGCCTCAGCGACGCCACAAGAGTGGCTGCGTCTCCGGGTTCTCAGCCCGCCCGTCCTTCGTCTATTTGGGTGGGCGCTCGTGCTGTGGATTGTGCTGTTCTGGCGACTTGGCTATCCCAGCTTCTGGGATCCCGACGAGGCGCATTACGCACAAACGTCGCGCGAGATGCTTGCCAACCACGATTGGCTCGTGCCCACGTTCGACGGCCAGGCGTTCTTCGACAAACCGGTGCTCTTTCACTGGCTGCAGATGTTCTTCTTCTCGATTTTGGGCGCCAACGAACTGGCGGCGCGTCTTGTGCCCGCGCTGGCGGCACTCGGCCTGATCGGTTGCACTGCCTGGCTCGGGGTCGAGCTCTTCTCAGCGGACGTCGGTGAGCTTGGTGCGTTGATGCTGGCGGTGCTTCCCGCGACCTTTGCGTTATCGGCCTACGGGATCCTCGACATGCTCTTCACGGCGTTGATGTTCGGTGGCGCCGCCCTCCTTGCGGTGGCCGCGTTGAAGGATCGGCACCGCCTGGAGGCCCCCGCCTACGGTCTGATCGCGCTTGCGGTGCTTACGAAAGGACCGTTGGCGCTCGCCCTCGTCGGGCTGGCCTTCGGCCTGAGCCTGGTGCTGGCGCCCGAAATCCGCCCGAAATTGTTGGCGCTCCGATGGCGATCCGGACTGCTCGCCGTGCTGTGCTGCTCGCTGCCCTGGTTCCTCTGGATGTGGATCCGCTTTGACGGCGCGTTCATCGAGGGATACGTGCTGCGTGAAAATGTCTGGCTCTTCGCGCGGTCGTTGTACAGGCACCAATACTCCCGGCTCGTCTACTTTCGCATCCTGCTGGTCGGCCTCCTGCCGTGGACGCCGATTCTGATGGGTCGCGTCTTCGACGGGTTCCGCGGCCATCGCTTCAGCAGCGAAGAACGGCTGCTCGCCGCATGGGGCATCGCGATCGCCGGATTCTTCATGGCATCGCACTTTCGCCTTGATCATTATCTGTATCCGGTGGCGCCGGCCTGGTGCCTGCTCGCCGCCGCCGCATGGCATCGCGCGAGGACGGATGCGCCTACCAAACGGCACGTTGGTGTGTGGGTAGGAAGCCTCGCCGCGATGGCGACGGTGGGCATTGCGGGTATTCTCTTTGCCGTCTGGTTCGAACGGGTTCCGGTCGATCTGTCGTCGAGCGCGCAGGTGGCAGCCGTTGGGCTGGTTGCTGGCAGCTGCGTCTCGATCGGCGCGGTGTTTCTGCAGAAGTTGCGGTTGCCGCGCATTCCCGCCTCGATGCTCGCCGGCATTCTGTTGCTCTATGCCTGCGCGATAATGGAGGGCTTCCCAGCGTTCGAGCGCGCCAAACCGGTGCGGGAGCTGGCCGGTTGGATACGCGACCACGGCAGACCCGAGGATCGCGTCGCCAGCTTCGGCATCACGCGCTGGAGCAACAGCTGGCGCTTTTACGTCAACCGCCCGTCGCCCGTGCTCGACACCCCTGAACAGGTTCACCGATTTTTTTCGGCGCCGGGTGTCGGCTACTGCCTGATGCTGGAACAGGATTACGAGCAGTTCCTCAACGAGGGGCTGCCGCTGAAGGTTGTTTACCAGCGCGAAGGGTTATTCACCACGACTGGCCGCGCACTCCGGCGCGCAGCCGGCCGGCGGTCCGGCTGGCGCCGGTTCATCATCGTGACCACCGACGAAACTCTGCGCAAATAGTCAGGCGGCAAAATCCCCGCATGCGAGGCGCCAAATTGCGTGATTGACACACCACTGCCGCCGTGGAAGGATCCCGCCAGAAAATGATCGCCGACGCTCGCACGCTCGCCGAAGGCGCGACGCTCGAAGCCGACGTGTGCATTGCCGGCGCCGGCGCGGCAGGGATGACTATCGCGTTGGATCTGCGCGCATCCGGGCTGTCAGTCCTGCTCCTCGAGAGCGGCGGCGCTGAACGGGATCCGGAGGTGCAGGCGTTGTCCGAAGGCCGGATGACCGGCATCGACACCTGGAATGTTCGCGCGATGCGGATTCGCGCGCTCGGCGGCACGACGGGACACTGGGCCGGCTGGTGCCGCCCGCTCACGCCGCAGGATTTCGAAAAGCGAGACTACATTCCGCTAAGCGGCTGGCCGATCAAATATTCCGATCTGGTCCCGTTTTACCGACGCGCGTGTGAAACCGTTCAGATCGGCGAGTTTGATTGGAACTCGGCCGCCCGCGCCAAGGCGACGGGGAAGGCGCTGCTGCCATTGGGCGATGCCATCGATCAGCGCTACTACCAGTTCAGCCCGCCGACGCGTTTCGGAAGCTTCTATTCAGATACGTTGGGGCAGGCGGACGACGTTCGCGTGCTCACATTCGCGAACGTGCGAGACATCCGGCTGGATCAGCGGCGCGGACGCGTTGAGTCGTTTGCCTGCCGCACCCTTCAAGGGACCACGTTCAACGTTCAGGCCGGTCGGTATGTGCTCGCGCTGGGAGGCATCGAGAACGCCCGCATTCTGCTGGCCTCGCGATCCCAGGAATCCGACGGCGTGGCAAACGGTCATGGTGTGGTGGGCAGGTATTTCATGGAGCATCCCCACTACTACAACTCGGTGGGCGTGGTGCACCCGTCAACGGCCGACCTGTCGTTTTACCAGCGAGGACCGTCGGATCTCAAGCGGGCAGACGGGACAGTCGTGGAGATGCTCGGAGCGCTTGGTCTCGCCGCCGAGACGTCACGCCGGGAGAAGCTGCTGAACTTCTCGGCGACGTTTTCGGGACCGGGCGCCGGACGTGCCGCTTCGGGTCAGGCGCAGAGCGATGTTCTTCCAGCGAGTACTGCGCAGGCTCTGGTAACGCGCGGCGCCGGCGATTTCAATGCCACCCAGTTGACGGTGAGGTCGGAGCAGTCGCCGTTTCGGGAGAGCCGCATCACATTGACAGAGGATCTCGATGCGCTGGGGATGCCGAGGGTCGCGCTCGACTGGCGCATTGCTCCGGAAGACGACGTGCGGATGCGCCGCGCGATGGTGATTCTGGCGCGCGAGTTGGGCGCGGCAGGCCTTGCGCGCACGTGGATTCCGGGCGATACCTCACGCTTCGTCTGGCGGCAGGATCCCGGAGGGCATCACATGGGTGCGACGCGCATGGGAACCGACCCGGCCGTGAGTGTCGTCAATAGCGATTCCCGAACGCACCAGGTCGAGAATCTTTACATCACTGGAGGTTCGGTCTTCACGACGGGGGGAGATTCCAATCCAACCCTGACAATCGTAGCGTTGGCCCATCGACTGGCGGATACGCTGAAGCGGGGCGCCTCCACGATGAACCGATGAAGAAGAGCGTATGAACAGCTATCCCAGACGCGAGTTCCTGTTGCGGGCGCTGGCGGCGTGCGGCACGCCGTTCCTCATGCCTTTGGCATCTGTTGAAGGCTTGCAGAAACCGCAGGCGGGCACTGCTGCCGCTGGCTATTTCGGCGGCCGCACCGACGCAGCGCGTGCGATTGGCGAAGCCTACGTGCGGCAACTGGGGCTCGACACGAGCGCGGAGTCGATTCACAAGGCGGCGCTGGGTGCGCTCAAGGTCATCGAAGGGGCCTCAAGTCAACAGAATGCGATCAGCGCATTGGGCATTGCCGTGCGTCGTGACTTCCAGCAGGGACGATCGGTCCAGCTGGAAGGCTGGATTGTTTCACGCACAGAAGCCGAGCTCTGCGCCCTCACCCTTCTTCCCGCGACGAATTGATCTCAACGAAGCTTGCGCCCTCTCTATAAATCGGGCCGGTAATCACTTCCCCGTCGCGTCGTTTTAGTAGCCCTTCGGCTTGACAGCATTCGCCAAAGCCAGTCGTTTGTCGCGTGTCATCCAACTGATTTGCAGGTTGTACCCGTTGGGCGTCGTCGTGTGATAGCTCTGGAATGCGGCTTGGTGAATGTCGTCGCTGACCATTTTGCCATCGGGTCCCGGATGTGCACTTGATGTATCAACCGAAACCGACAGACTGCGTTTCTCGAGTTCTGCCCGCACGCCGTCAACATCCCAGGGCGAGATTCCGAACGAGATGTGGTCGATCAACGCGCGGCGTCCCGGTGCTGCGCCATCTCCTGAGGCAGCGCCACGGCCAGCACGTCCACCGGCTGCAGCAGGTTTTCCGAAATTGGGATCGTTCGGATTGCCGCCGCGGATGATCGCGTCGCCGATGTCACCGATCATGACCTCGTTCTGGGTGCCCTCGTCGTACGATCCCTGCCATCCCAGCAGGTTGCTGTAGAACGAAACGCTCTCTTTGTAGTTCGTCACACCGAATGAGAGGTGATCGAGCCACACCGTCCTCCATCCGGTTGGTGCGAAGGGCAGCTGCTCCGACAGCTTCGCGGTCGAGGACGTTTTGCGAGCCTTGACGAGACCCTCGCCGTTGCAGATCTGGAGATCCCATCCATCCGGATCCTTCACGTGGAAGCTTTCGAACGTTCCGCGATTTTCGGCTACGGGAGTCATGCCGCGTTTCCGGAGCTCGGCTTCGACCGTCTTAGCGTTCCAGGGATCGATGGCCCAGGAAAAGCTCCTCACTGTCGCCGGGCCGGGGGCCTGTTTGAAGATGGTGGAACCCCATTGGCCCATATCCAAGGTGGCCTGCTTACCATCGTCGCTCCGGAGCGTCCAGCCCATCAGGGCCACGTAGAACGCCGCTTCCTTTCTGTAATCCGCCACCTCAAAGGTGACGTGATCCAACCCCACTGTTTTCCAGCCCGTGGATTCGAATACCGGTGCAATCGGCGCTGTTGCGACCTCTTTAGTCAGCGTGCATCGACCCTGGGGTTGCCCGTAGCCGTCCCGGCAACCTCCTTGCGCAAAGGCGGACGTCCCGAGCGAGGCAGCCAGAGGCACACCGACCCCCGCGCCTCCAAGGATCCGCAGCAGTGCGCGACGCGAGAACTTCCCGCGGTCGTCATCAAACAATCTAGCAAGCACGTTGTCCATAAGGTCACCCATGATCTTTCGTCGTGTGCCATTCGATGGTCAGGGCTTCTTGCCGGCCTTTACGCCCGTTTCGAACTGCTCGTCAATCTCGACTCGATACCCGCTCGCCAGTGTGTTCGTTTCGTTCGCCATCCCGACGACAGCCATCAGTTCGGCCAACATGGCGTCCGTCATGCCGGCTTTGCGGGCTGCGGCCGTATGCGACGCGATGCAGTAGCCGCACTGGTTGCTGGTGCTGACGGCCAAGTAGAGCATCTCCTTCGTTCGCGCGTCGAGAGCCCCTGGCGCCATGATTTCCTTCACGCTCAGCCAGGTGCGGCGTAGCATCACCGAATCATGAGCAATCGCCTTCCAGAAGTTGTTGATCCAGTCGGTCTTTCGAGTCGCCATGATGTCGTCGTACACGGCGCGAACGTCGGGAGACGCCGCGTCGTACTCAATCAAGCCGAGCGTGGCCATGTTGCCTCCAAGAAATCCGCACAGCGTGGAACGCCTCGACTTCGAACCGGTTGTCGAAGTAGAAATTGCGGCCGCGCAAGAAAGCCGAGAGACTCGCGGCGAGGTAGGCTGGCACGAAGAAAGGGCCCCACGCCTCACACTGACGCACGTGCACGCGCTCATGGTCGCGCGTCGACTCAAGCGACCAAACGTCCCGAGCGATCACCACATGACCAAGCGTCAACGCCGCAGCCCCGCCGTGCATGAGCGTGAAATGCGACAGCAGCCATGCCAGCGTTGGTCCGTGCGCCTCGAGGACGCCATCAACGACGCGCAGCTGCGCACCTCGGAGACCCGCCAGCACGACCACAAAGCCGAGGGTGGTTGTGGGCGCCGCCCACGCGTACCGAATGACAGACGAGACTTTTGGCACAGCTGAATCGTAACAGGTCGACTATCGCGACGGGCAGCCGACGCCGTTCGGGTTGTACTGACCTTTTTTCATGAGACCGGTGACCGGCTTTTGTTCCTGAGCAATCAGCCGCCCGCCAAACACGGCGACAGCGACAATAAAAACAGTGGTAGTCCTCATGGAAAAACTCTCCACCGATTGTGCCCCAAGTAGCAGTTTACGCGCGCACAAACCGCCCCCAAAGGGAGCGCCGATTGGAAATCCGGCCTGGCACTGGCAGCCAGTCTCTACAAACGTGCGGCGTCATTGCGACGATCGTGAATGGAAAGCCTGTGCCCGTCAAGATGACCGTGACGGTGAATTTTTCTACTCGCCGCTGAGGCTCAATGGACTTTTTGCTTTCCCGCGATACAATCCTCGCCCATGATCATCACTCGACGTTCCGCGCTCGCCACGTTCGCTGGCGCAGCCCTCATCCCCTTGGTGGGCCGCGCCGCGTCGAAAGCCACCGCCTTCGCGTTGATCGGCGACCGGTACCATAACTCCGACTACATTCGCGTCGGCCTGGGACGGACCATCCAGAAGGACATGGGTGTGTCGGTGGACTTCTGCGACGAAACCAGAATGCTGAACGCCGAAACGCTCGACGGCTACAAGCTGCTCATTATTCTTCGCGACGGAATGATCTGGCCCGACGGCTATCCCGACGAGACTACCAACGCTGGGTGGGTTGCTACCGGCAAACCGAAGCTCACGTTCGATCCGCCCACACCACAAACGGCGGCAAAGCCCCAGTTCTGGATGAAGCCGGAGCAGGGCAAGGCCGTTCGCGCGTTCGTGGAGAATGGCGGGTCGGCGCTGTTCCTGCACAACGTCACGCACGTGGGTTTGACTGACCCGAATTTCCGCCACGTGCTTGGTGCCGCCTACGCCGGCCACCCGCCTATCCGCACGTTCAAGGTGAGGGTCACGAATCCAAACCACCCCATCACGAAAGGCGTGCGCGACTTCATCGTCACAGACGAGCAGCACTACATGGAGTACGACAAGGATCGGAAGCAGATGTTTTTGGAAACCGTGAACGAGGAAGGCTTGGACTACAACAAGATGGGACCGACGGCGCCAGGCGGCTGGTCGTATGACTACGGACGGGGCCGCGTCTGCTATCTCTCGCCGGGACATCTGCTGGCTGTCCTCTGGAACCCGGAGTACATCAAGCTCCAGCAAAACGCCGTGCGCTGGCTCCTGCGACAGAAATAGTTGGAACGACTAGCGCGGGACGGCCACCTTCGACTCGATGAGATCAATTAACGCTTGTGCGCGTAAGAGCACGCTTTTCAGTTCGAGCAGGGCCTGACGCTCCGCACGCTCGAGCGGCACGTACTGCGCGAGCGTGTTGACGACCTCTTCGTCTGACGTCTCCGGTGGAATTTTCGAGTCCGATCCCTTTGTGACGAGAGCCTCCAACCGCTCACGCTGCTTGCGAAGCGCTGGCTTTTCTGCCTCGGCCGTCACCTCGGGAATCTCATCGACGCGCGCGAGCCGGTAGGGTCGGCTGTCATCTTCGCCGGTCACCTGAAACTTAACGAGCCCGCGCAGGACGACGTTGAACCGTCCGCCCGACAACTCTTCGACGTTCGTAATCACTCCGGCGCAGCCAATCGCATAGATTGGCGGACGCCCTTGATAGGTCGCTTCGTATCCAGGCTTCAGCATCGTCATCCCGATAATGCCGTCACCCTTCAGCGCATCAGCGATCATCGCGCGATAGCGCGGCTCGAAGATGTACAGCGGCCGAGAGACGCCGGGGAAGAGCATCGTCACCTCGAGCGGGAAGATTGGAATGACAGGCGGAAGCGGGTCACGCGCGGATTGCGCACGGGCCGCGTCGCCGGCGGATAGGACAGCAGCTATCGCTATCGCGCACGCGAATTTCTTGAACGGCATTCGTCTCAGAACGCTTCTCGCTTCTCCAAGTTCGCTTCGATGTCCTTCCGCTCGCGCCAAACAGGGTGAAGCGTCTTCTGCACCATCAGCGGAAGCTGGTCCTCGAGATGTGGTGAACCGGATTGACTCGAATTACCATAGCCAAGGGTGCAGCGCGCTTGCTGCATCTTGCCAAATTCGATCGCGCATACAATCGTCTCGCCGTTGGCCGCATAGTACTTGTTGCCCACTTTCCGCGTGTAGGCAATCGTCCGGAAGAGACCCGAATCGCCGGATCCGCCGTTGCCGGGGAGATCGGCGTTGCCGCTCGCGAATCGATATACATCGCCCCACTTCACGTCAAGGGCGCCGTACAGCTTCAGGCATTCATCCGCCGCCGCAGCAAGCGCGGTGAGCGCTGCGGCCGTATCGGCCAGCCCGTAGGCGGAATCGAGCGGGCGGTTGAAGTCGAATTTCACGCGCAGCTTCGATGCGATCCCGCCTGGGCCGAGCATGTACTTCTCCACGAACATCTGGAACAACACGCCTCCGCGGCTGTCGCCGTCTGTCATGCGATCCCATTTCTCCAACACTCGCGCCGCGTCCGTCCTTCCGCCCGCCGCCTTCAGAAGGTCGGGCAGGATTCTATCGGCCAACTCCATCCGCGTTGAGTGCTTCTTCGCGATGAGCTGCTGATAGCTGATCTTCGGATCCTCCGTGATCATCCGCCTTGACCGCAGCACTCGCATCTGCGGAAGGGCTTCGCCGGTCGGCGCGACGTAGGGCGCATACTTCGTCCGGTCCAGCGGCGGCACCGTCACATCCCACGGCGGTTCGTTCGCGTTCTGATTCCAGCCGGCAGGCGGATCGATCGATTTCGGCAAGTCGTCGAACGTAAGGTAGTCCGACCACATCGTCTCCGACGTGTCGCCGGGTACGATCTTGTTCCAGTAGTCGTAGTCGCGGCCTTTCCGCTTTGCCACGAGACCGTCGAACACGAACATGATGTGGCCCTGATCGTCGGCGTAGTTGGCATGCCACATCGGCACGGCCATCACGCGCAGGGCGTCCTTGAACTGCTCGAGCGTGGTCGCCTCCCCCATCTTGAACCACTGTTCCAACATCCGCGGCCGATCAATGCCCGCCACACGCATCGCGACCGTGAGACCGTCCTCGTCGTAGACGACCGGTCCTTGGATGCTTCTTTTAATCTCGATGGTCTCTTCCCTCATCGAGCCATCCGGCTGCTTGATCTTGAACGTCTTGCGGGCGCGCTCGAAGGCCTTGAGCTCGCCGTCGTACAGGTACTTGCCGTCTTTGATGGTCAGCTTGAAGAAATCGACCGTGTCGAGAGTGTTGACGGTTCGGCCCCACCCCGCATGCCGGTTGAATCCCACCACGGGCACTGGGAAGCCGACTTGCGGCGCACCGTAAAGATCGTAGTTGGGTCCAACGAGATGCACTTCCATGTAACGGTAGAACGTATTGCCCCACGCCAAATGCGGGTTGATGAGGAGCATCGAGTTGCCGCTCGCCGAATGCGGCGGGCCAATGGTCCATGTGTTCGAACCCGCCGCGAACTCACCCTCCGCCGACTCCGCAGCACTGGCCGCTGCGGCGCCAACGCGTTTGAAGGCGTTCACTTCGCGGCGCATCCGATCGGGCGACGCCATGTATCCGTAGTGAACGGCGCGCATCGGGTGGCCGACCACATCAACGCCTTTCACAGGTAGAACAACTCTGTAGTCAGCGCCGATCGCTTCGGGATGTTCCTTCGCGTAGTCGTTGATCCCTCGGGCAAACGCATCGAGGTAGGTTCGGAACGTCTTGTCCTGCGCGTCGTACCACGACTGAGCACGTTCGGGCACGCCGTTCAGCTGCACCCAACGGTCGAGTTCGACGTGCGACGGGCCCCAGTACTCGGCCGCTCGACCACGCGACTCGCCGTACAACTGGAGCAGCAGATTCGCCTGCGCCTGCATCTGTGCCCAGCCCTGCGCGTAAAACATATTCTCGCGATCGGCGGCGAAGATGTGCGGCACACCGTAGCGATCCCAGAGAATTTCCGCCTTGCCAGCCGCAAGGGGACGGGCCGGCGCGGCGATCTCGATCACCACGAGAATCGCCGCGAGCGAAACGGCCGCAAACTTACCGCAAGACATCGAACTGCCGGGAAACCTTAATGATGAATGCGCGGTTGACTGGACCAAGTCCGTTCAAGCCTTCCGTGTCGTTATAAACGAGAAAGAGACCAGTGCCGGCCGAATCAATCCAGCTGAATCGAAGGTTCGTAGACCAGCGTTTCGTCCGATCGTTGTACTGGATGAGCGACTGGACGTACTGCGCAGTTGAGAGGTTATAGGTGATCCGCAGGTTGCCAAGGTTCGTGATGAAGGCGCCTTGCGGAAGATTGATGTCGTTGCGCGTCCACGTGAAAGTCGTCACCAGCTTCGAGCTGGATCTGAAGTTCAATGCGGGCGCTATGGCGTTCTGATGTCCCGACAGGAACCGTCCGACCTGCCATTGTGCGCTTCCCCAGAAAGACTTTTTCGGGTCGGTGTTGAAACGCCACGCCGTGTGCGGCTGCGCGTAGACGCCGGGCGGAACGACGACGCCCGGGTAGATTTCGAACGGCTTGTCGAGCCCGTCCCAATCAACGTTGACCGCCGGGCTGAAGTAATAGCCATTTTCCCAATCCACGTGGCTGTCCATGTGGAGCGTGCTGGTGAGAAGGCCGCCGCCTTCGTAGTTCCAATACCTGACGAACGTCATGTGCGGTTGGAGTTCGCGGAAGCCCGCATCGCGGAGACTCTTCCAGCGCCATTGCTCGTACCATCCGGCCGATATCCCGCGATACCCGCCCGCACGTTGAATGAACCCGACTTCCGGGTTGAACCCGTCAGCCACCTCGGTGTAGCCGATATAGTCGCGCCGCAGGCTGGCGTTGTAGTTCAGGCTGGCGTCGAAGGCGTGTTGCGGCCGCTTCTCTCCGGGCGTCTCGGTGCGGGCCGCAAAGCCGCTGAGCGTCAGTTTCGGCGACAGGCCCCATTTTCCGTCCACCCCGAAAGTGCGCCCCCAGTCATTCGCGCGGGCAAGACTCCCTGTGGCCGCGCGATTAGTGAAGATGCCACCGATATACGATCGATTCGGAAGCTGTCGGCTCACTCGCAGAGCCGTCCAGTTGTTGCCGGGCGACGCACCGACTGCCCGAGTCTCCATGTTGAGGAAGCCCACGCTCATCCCGGAAACATTTCCGCTCAAGCGTGCCCCGCCAATAATCGGTACGAGCCCTCCATCGGCTGAAATGCCAATCCGTCGACTGTAGAACAGACTTACTTCGTTCCCGTTGCCGACCGAAAACAAGCCCGCGTTCTCGAGAAAGAACGGCCGCTTTTCCGGAAAGACAAGATTGAATCGCGAGAGATTGATCTGCTGCTGATCGGCTTCAACCTGCGCGAAGTCGGTGTTGTAGGTCAGGTCGAGGTTCAAGCTCGGCGTGACACTGTATTTCGTGTCGAGACCCCAGTCCTTCGTCACGTCCACCTGCGAACTGCTGCTCGTAAAAGGCCGGTTCGCGCCGCTGATCACATAGGGCAACAGCTTGAAGTTGCGCGGCGTTTTCAGATCCAATCCGCTCAAATCGCCCGCCGACGACAAGCGCGAGATGTTGTAGGCGCGCGAGACCGGAGACCAGTAGATTTGTTCTCTCTTCCGTCTGATATTGCGCGAAAAGTTCAACCCCCACAGCTGAGGCGACGAGCCGTACCTGAGCGTTCGGAGCGGAATGCGAATCTCCGCCACCCAGCCGATCTGAGTGATCGCCGCTTTCACATCCCAGTCGGCGTTCCAGCTTGTGTTGAGCGCAGTGCCGGATGCCCCGCCACCGCCGCCGCCACCACCGCCGCCACCACCGCCGCCGCCACCACCCCCGCCGCCACCACCGCCGCCGCCGCCCGAAGTCAGAGAGGCGGGGCCGGCTCGACCGGTTGATTGCGTCTCACCTTCGTTGCGCACTTGCGCGTCGTATTGGGCGCCGACGGGATTGGTCCCGAAGATGAAGCCGTTCTGCCGGTCATGGAATGTGTCGAAAATAATCTGGAACGAGTCCATCTCGGTCATGCTCGCATCACGGCGAGCGTCGCTCACGATAATCTGCGACGGGTCGCTGTCGTAGCAGATGACCCCGAGATATATGTAGCGATCGTCGTAGAGGATGCGCACCTCGGTGCGCTCGGACGCGGGCTGTCCTTCGAACGGTTCAGCCTGGATGAAGGTATCCAAGAGGGCGGCGCCGCGCCACAGCGGCTCGTCGAGATTCCCGTCGATCTGTGGCGCTTCGGTGGTGCGTGTCGCTTTTGCGATGACTCGAGCTTTATCCTGCGCAGGACTCGGCCCCTGAGGGGTTCTCGCGGTCTGACCGCTCACCCCGTCGGCAAGCAGCAGCATTCCTAGGGCGGCGAAGACAACGGTTCTGGGAAGCATGGGCTGCTACTGTACTCGGCGACCTCCATAAATTAAAGACCCAACCAGTTGGTCTATCATTCCGTTCAAGGATCATGATGAAGCAGATAGCAACCGTCGGCGTGGCAGTGATGGCACTCGTGGGAATCTCGCTCGCTCAGGATCGGTCACAAACACGCTCGATGGTCATGGCGCAATCCGGCATCGTGGCGAGCGAGAGCGTTCTCGCGTCGCAGGTCGGTGCCAGAATTCTCGAGAACGGCGGCAACGCCGTCGATGCGGCAGTGGCAACGAACGCTGTGATGGGCCTCGTTGCGCCCATGAACGACGGCGTGGGCGGCGACCTCTTCGCTCTGGTATACGAGGCGAAGACCCGAAAACTATACGGGCTCAACGCATCCGGGTGGGCGCCGAAAGCGTTAACGGCGGACTATCTTCTTGGCAAGGGCATCACCTCGATGCCGCAGGCGGGAATCCACTCCGTGACGGTTCCTGGCGCGGTCGACGGCTGGGACAAACTGTTGGCGCGGTTCGGTCGCAAGAGCTTAGCCGAAGTGCTTGCTCCCGCCATTACCTATGCCGACGAAGGATTTCCGGTCGGCGAAGTCGTGAGCGCGTACTGGCGAGACAGTGAGAAGGCGCTCAAGGCGGACGAGCCGACGGCGAAAACCTTTCTTGTCCAAGGACGTGTCCCCGCAGTGGGTGACATATTCCACAATCACGATCTCGCGGAGACCTATCGGCAGCTTGCCGCTCACGGCCGCGACGCGTTCTACAAGGGAGCGATCGCGCAACGAATTCTCGTCACCTCGTCTTCGCACGCCGGCACGATGGTGGCAGCGGATCTTGCTGACTACGAAAGCGAATGGGTCGAACCTATCTCCACGACGTATCACGGGTGGACGGTCTTCGAACTACCTCCGAACGGGCAAGGCCTTGCGGCGCTCGAAATGCTGAACATCATGGAACAGTTTCCGTTTGCGCAGTTCGGCCACAATTCCGTCGAGTCGCTCCATACGATGATCGAGGCCAAGAAAATCGCCTATGCGGACATGCTGAAATTCGATGCCGATCCACGATTCGCGAAGATTCCGGTCAAGGGCCTGATCTCAAAGGAATTTGCCGCCGCGCGCGCCAAGCTCATCGACGCTCGAAAAGCGAAGTGCGAGGTTGATGCTGGCGTGCCGCCGAGCACAGACAACGGCACGACCTATCTGTCCGTCGTGGACCGAGACGGTAATATGGTTTCGCTGATTCAGAGCAATTATTCAACCGTCGGCTTTGGCTCTGGACTTGCGGTGGGTGGCGCCGGGTTCGCGCTGCAAAATCGCGGCGGGCTGTTTTCACTCGACAAGTCACACCCGAACGTTCTCGCTGGGCGCAAGCGGCCCGTCCACACGATCATCCCTGCATTTATGGAAAAGGGAGAGGAGCGAATCGCCTTCGGGATCATGGGCGGCTGGAACCAAGCGCAGGCGCACGCCCAGTTTGTGTCCAATGTCGTCGATCACCGCATGAACATTCAGGCGGCGCTTGACGCGGCGCGGTTCTGCAAGGAGACCTTCGGCGGTTGCGATGTGAACCTCGAAGCGCGGATTCCGGAGGCGACGCGCACGAAATTAACCGGCCTCGGGCATCAGATCTCCATGCGGGGAGATTTCTCATCGACTCGCATGGGTTCGGGTCAAGCTGTTGAACGTAACTTCGCGACCGGGCTCAACTCCGGCGCATCTGATCCGCGCAAGGACGGAGCCGCCGTCTCGGAACTTCGGTAGTTGATTAGTTGTTAGTCGCTCAACTAACAACCAATAAACCAACAACTATTTCTTTGTCAGCGGCCAGTTCAAAAGCACCACGAATCGACCGGGCGGCTCGACGGCGCAGTTGACGAGGAATTGTTTCCCGTCGTGGGTGTCGTAGTTGTAGCCGAAGGTCGAACCTCCCATCGGCGTCGACTCCGGCAGGGTGCCGGGACATGCGCGGAACAACCGCGAGGGCAACGGCATCGGTGCCGACCCGCCCAACGCCGTCGTGCTCACGGCGTACAGCGTATAGTCGCTCGACATGTAGTACAGCTCCTGGCCATCCGGCCGCCACACCGGAAAATCCCCCCCGTTGTTCGAAATCTGTATTTTCCCCTGTGCGCTCGCGGGCGCTCCTGCAAACGGGCGCACGTAAACCTCCCAACGTCCGGTTTCATCCGAGGCGTAAGCAATCCATTTTCCATCTGGCGAGAATCGCGTATCTCCCTCCTGAAAGGGTGTGGCAAGAAACGCAAACTGCTTCCCGGGATCGATTGCCGAAGCCACCATCACATCGTAGGAGTGGTAGGCGATCCATTTTCCATCTCTGGACCAGTCATACGGATTAATCGCGTCCGACAGCGGCGACTCCTCGCTGGCGGCGTCCAGAGCCTTCTTGAGGAACACACGCATGGCGGTACCGCCGCCTCGGTCCGAGCCAAACAGCAACTGTCGTCCATCCGGGGACCACACTGGATACCAGTCGTTGGCGACGTGAGTGGTCAGGCGAGAAGCGATTGCCCGGGCGATTTCGATGAACCACACATCACGGTTGCCAGTTTGAGCATCCGGGCGCGTGAAGGCTACGCGAGTGCCATCGGGAGAAATGCGCGGTTGCAGATAGTCTCCGGGCTCGCCCAGCGTTCCGGTTATTTCACCACTCCGGTTGAACCATGTGAACCGCGTTCGGCCCGCACCGAACCGACGGAAGACCGCGACCCGGCCATCGCTCGACGCATCAAACGAAAGGCCCAACCCGGCGGCGTTGTAGTCGACGTTGTCGACTGCCGGAATGGGATCACCTGAAACTTCTTCGGTGTTGGAATTGAATCGCCGCGCCACCAGGCCGCCGTCGCGGTAGTAGAGAATTGTGCCCGGCTCGCTTTGACTCGACCGAACGTACCGAACGACCGATTGAATCGGCATCAGACGCTTGACTGTGGGGGAATCGAGCGATGCCACGTACAGGGCGTTGTTCTCGCGTTGGCCGCAGCGGCTCGTGAACAAAAATTTTCGGCCGCCCGGCAGGAACACGGGCCCACGGTGTGAATTCTCGGCAAGCGACTGGTCGAGCTTGGTGATCGCTTCGATCGGTCCACCGGACTCACGAATGCGAAACAGCGCGGTGCGATTTGACGACCGAAAGATCAGGTCGCCCTGCGGTCCCCACGCGGCGTCCATAAATCCCGGTACATCCGCAATCGTCTGTGGTAATCCGCCAGACGGACTGATCTTCTTCACCTTCCCTGCGACAAAAAATGCGATCCAGCGACTGTCTGGCGACCACACAGGTGCGCTGCCATGTTCCGTGCCCGCGAGAGGTTTGGATTCGACCGCATCCAAGGCGCGAATCCAAAGGGAGGTAGGCGCCCCGACGCTACCTCCCACAAAAACGACGTGTAGCCCATCAGGAGACGGCACCGGAAGCGTGTTCGGCTCGGCGCCCGCCATCTGTTCCTCGAAGGAAAGTGTGAACTGGCTGGGCTTCTCGGAAGGCAGCGTCTCACGCGTGGCGAGCCACAGACTTCCCGCAATGAGTGCAGCACATAAAACGGCCGCCGCGAGCCAACTCCACCGGGGTATCTTTTGGGAACTGACGTGCGGCGCGATCGCGGGCTGAATTTTCCCAGCCCACTCCAACTCCGCATTCACGTCGCTCGCCGACTGCCAACGGCTCTCGGGCTCGCGTGCCAGGCAGCGCTCGACCACGTGAGCGAATTGGGGCGGAAGGCCGTCCATGGAGGGCGCCTGGCCATGCGCCACCAGCACGCGCCTGCCCGTTGCCATTTCGTACAGCACCAGACCCAAGGCGAAGATGTCGGTGCGGGCGTCGCATTCTTTGCCCTCGAGCTGCTCGGGAGCCATATAAGCGGGTGTGCCCATCAACACCCGGCTCGCGGTCACCGTGTCGCCGGGTTGTGAATGGAACTGAGCCAAGCCGAAGTCGACTACCTTGACCCCGCTCTTGGTAATCATGATGTTCCCGGGCTTCAGGTCGCGATGTACAACGCCTTTGGCGTGCGCCGCTGCCAGCGCCTCAGCGAGCTGAGCGCCAAAGCGAAGTGTTTGATCCAGCGAGAGCGGCCCCCTCGCGAGGGATCTCGCGAGCGTCTCGCCCTCCACCAGTTCCATCACGAGATAGTTCGGGCCGACGTCGTACAGCGTGCAGATGTGGGGATGATTGAGTTGGGCGCTGGCCCTCGCCTCGCGCTCAAAGCGGGCACTGAACTGTTCTTGTGAAATCTTGACGGCGACGGTCCGGCCCAGTTGCGGATCGCGCGCGCGATACACTTCGCCCATCCCGCCAGCTCCCAGGGCGGAGACGATCTCGTACCGGCCGAGAAGCGTGCCGGGGGTGAGGGTCAAAAGATTTGCCGTGATTATACGGCCAGCGGCGTGACTGCCGCGGTCGGCTCCGCTCCTCCCGCTGGCGGTCATTCTGTTTGCCTCGCTACTTGGAACGTCCGGAACGAGCGAGCGAGGAGATCGAGCGCAAAGAAACGTGGTCGCTGACCTCCGAAGGAGCCGTCTAGCGTTTCTCGAACACCAAGAATATCTCCGCTGGTTTTCCGTCAGCGTTAGTCCCTTTGCCAGAGATCGTCATCGTCTTGCCGTTTTTTGAAACGACGCGCTTCCCGGTGAGTGCGACTTTCCCGTTTTTCTTTTGGACAAACGACGCGGTGTAATCGTCAACCCACCGTATCGCGATAGTGTCCCAGAGTGGCGAACCAGTGTATGGGTAGTCCTTGCCATCGTAATTGGCCGAGAACTGCACCAGCGTGGGCTTGCCCTCTGCATCGATGCCCTTCTGAACTGACTTCATGTGTTTTCCAGTCACTTCGTATGTTCGCGTCTGGCTCTTCGGCAGAGGCCCCGGCGTCATCTTCGACTTGCTGACATTGAGTGCCCAGGTGCCAGCCACGATATCCGCCGGCTGACTCATCGAACCGGAAGGCATACCGACGACGATTGCGAGGGCCGCCACGACGACGAAGAATGTTCTCGTCACGAGCTACCTCCTGAGGTGGATGCTGTCGGTGGGGTGTGCGAGCCGGGACTATAGCATAGCGACGCGTTATGCCTCGCGGCCGCGGAACGGATACACTGCATTTCGCATGAGACGTCGCGTATTGCTGACGTTCGGCGCCGTCTCCCTTGTGCTCATTGCGTTAGCTGTAAAAATGGCCGTTACCACTCCGCGCGCGTCTTCCAAGCCGCCGTCGACACGGATCGAGCCCGTTCGCGAGACGTTGCACGGCACGCCGCTCGTCGACGGCTATCGTTGGCTGGAAGGCGACAACTCCGATCCCAACGAGCAAGGGAAAGTCACGCCAGAAGTCTCGAGCTGGACAGATGCGCAGAACAATTACACGCGATCGATCTTGGACCAACTGTCCGGGCGGCAGGCCCTCGAAGCACGCTTGAGACCGCTTATGGAAGTGGGGTCTGTCACGCGGCCTGTCGTTCGCGGCAACCGCTACTTCTTCACCAAGCGCGAAGGGACGCAGAACCAGCCGATCGTCTATTGGCGAGAGGGACACGACGGCGGCAACAAGGTCCTGGTCGATCCCGCCACACTCGACGCGTCGGGTCTGACGACGGTCGAATGGTTTTCGCCGTCGGCGGACGGACGATTGCTCGCTTACGGCACCTATCGCGCGGGCGACGAGATCACCACGCTTCATCTGCTCGAGGTTGATAGCCTGAAGCTGCTCGATCTCGAAATTCCCGACAAGACCCAGGCGCCGGATTGGTTGCCCGACCATTCGGGATTCGTTTATCAGAATCTGAAAAATCCGAAGGATCCCTATAGCGGCCAGGTCCTCTTCCACCGAATGGAAACCGATCGCTCCGAAGACGCGGTCCTGTTCCGTCAATTTACAAAAGAAGAGAACCTCAAGCTGGCGACAACATGGGGACCAGGCGGAAGCCTCTCGCATGACGGTCATTGGCTCGTACTGGGCTACTGGATCGATACGAAGTCCAACGACTTGTGGCTCGTCAACTTCGATGAATTTCTCAAAAGCGGCAGGGTCGACAAAACAGTCGTGACGGTCGGTGTTCCTGGTAAGGCCCAGGGCACCGTTATCGACGGCACGCTTTTCATCCAGACAACCAAGGGCGCACCGCGAGGACGCGTCGTGGCCGTCGGCGCGACGCAACCCGCACACGCGCACTGGCGCGACATCGTCCCAGAGAGACCCGACGCGATTATCGAGAGCGTCTCGTTCGGAAAAGGTGTCATCGCCGTCACGTATCTGAAAAACGCGGCGAATACGATTGAAGTGTTCGACCTCAACGGCACGTCGCTCGGCACTGTCGCGCAACCCGGCATCGGCTCCGCCGACGTCAGCGCGGAAGTGGACCGGACGGAGGCCTTTCTCACGTTCACCAGCTTCAACTATCCGACGACGATCTTTCGTATCGATCTTGAGAGACCCGGCGCGACGCCCCAGTTGTGGGAACGACCCGACGTGCCGGTCGATCCGGCGACCGCAGAAGTGGATCAGGTCTGGTACCCGTCGAAAGACGGCACCAAAATCAGCATGTTTCTCGTTCACAAGAAAGGGCTGACACGCGACGGGAACACGCCGACGCTGCTGAATGGGTACGGTGGGTTCGGCGTGAACGAAACGCCGGTGTTTTCGGCCACGTTGTTTCAATGGTTCGAAGCGGGCGGCCTGTTCGCGCTGCCCAACTTGCGCGGCGGCGGCGAGTACGGCGACCCGTGGCACGAGGCGGGCATGCTCGACCGAAAGCAGAACGTCTTCGATGATTTCATCGCGGCCGCCGAGTGGCTCATCACCAACCGCTACACGCGCAGCCAGCGGCTCGCCATTACTGGTGGGTCCAACGGCGGACTACTCACGGCCGCGGCGATCACCCAGCGTCCGGAGCTCTTCCGCGCGGCAGTTGTCGCCGTGCCGTTGCTCGACATGCTGCGGTATCAGAACTTTCTCATGGCCAGGTACTGGGTTCCCGAATACGGCTCGGCAGAGAACGCGGATCAGTTCAAGTTCCTGCTCGCCTACTCGCCGTATCAACACGTCACACCTGGGACCAGGTACCCGGCGGTGCTGCTCACGGCCGGCGAGCACGATTCGCGTGTGCACGCGTCGCATGCACGAAAGATGGCCGCGCTCCTCCAGGCGTCGACGACGTCCGATCCGGCCGAGCAACCTGTCATGGTGTGGGTCGATCGCGATGCAGGGCACGGGCAGGGCAAACCGCTGAATCTGCGTATTCGCGATGTCGCCGATCAACGCATCTTCGCGATGTGGCAGCTCGGCATGCTCGATCGCTGAGCACGGGCGCTTCATCCGCAATAGAATCGGAAGATGGCGCGCGCTCCTTATCCGGTGATGGTCCTCGTTACCGAACACAAGCTGGCGAAGTTCCTCGACCCGCCCACCCAGGATGGCGTCCTCGAGGCGAGCGGCGTGATTGCCAAGGGGGCGCACTACTACGTCATCTTCGATAACGTCAGGCGCCTCGCGAGAATTCATCGCAGCCTCGACCCAGGATCGCCGAAGCATTCATGGTTCGGACCGAAACGCCAGGGCGAAGGCTACGAAGACATCACCTTCAGCCGATACACGCGTCGTTTCTACCTGCTGATCGAGGCCGAGAAACACCCAGACGGCACGTTCAAAGCGCTCATCGATGAGTGCGACGAGCTGGCGCACTACAAGCGCCGGCGGTGGCTCGACTTCTCATTCGAGGAGCGCAACACCGGATTCGAGGGGCTGAGCGCCGTGCGGTGGCGCGGCAGGGATTTTTTGCTGGCGCTCTGCGAGGGGAACCGCTGCCGCTGCGGCAACGCAGGGCGGAAGCCCGGCGGCGGACGCATTCATGTGTTCCAGCGGTCGGGCACACGGTGGAAACCCGTGGCGCGCATCAAGCTTCCCAAGAGCGTTCGGTTCGCAGACTACTCCGCGGTCTCGCTGCGCGGACGCCGCATCGCGGTCATCTCTCAGCAAACCTCGCGGCTCTGGACTGGTACGCTTCGGTTCGGCACCTGGACGATTGCCGACGAGGGCACGACGTACGAGTTTCCGCGAACGAAGAAGGGCAAGATTCAATATAAGACGGTCGAGGGTCTGTGCTGGCTTGATGACCGAACGTTCGTCTGCGTGTCCGATCTGGCCAAGCCGCACCACAAAGAACGGTGCCAGAAGAAGGACCAATCGATTCACATCTTCAAGCTGCCATCGAGACGCCGACGCTAGGACGCGCCGAAGTGTGAAGTTTTGTTGAGTCGTACCGATAAGAGTGGGCATGGTACACAAGACTCTCGCCTCGGAGCTTATCGGAGAGCCTCCCGCCTGCGTGTTGATGGAGCGCCGGCGCACGCCTGAGCGCCGCATTGGGTGGAGAGGGGGCCGCAGGGATACTGACTGGAAAAATCGACCAGACGGGGTGTTGGCGCGGGTCGCGGCCAACCACTCCAAGTGGCGTGCCTGGTTCAAGCTGCGTTAGGACTAGGCCGAAGCGCGTTGGTCGTGCACTTCTGACTGGCGGCCCAGATCGCGAGCGGGCGTCCTGCTCCGATCGCGCTGAGACACGATCAACCGAACTTCGCGGACAGGCGCCTTCACGGGTTGATGCGGAACGCTCCCTCGAGCTCCTTGCTGAATGCGCGCGCCGACGCTCTGGTCGAAGCACGCGATTCCCACCGCAAAATAGCCTAGAGCCGCCAACGCGACGGCCGCCGCGAGACCCAGTCCGATAGCAGCGGCGCCTGCACTCGCCAGACAGCAGACCGCAGCGACATCGAACGCGAGGATCCACAGTCGGTCCCCAACTGGCGGCAGCGGCGAAGGCGGAGGCGTCACGGCCTTAGCAGCCTGAGGCGCCTGAGGCGTCTCGATCGCGCTCATTTGATCGATCCGCCCAACGAGAGGCTCTTCAGGAAACAACTGCAGGAACTCGGCGAGCAGGGGTTGGGACGGTAAGCCAATCGCGGAGAGGTAGGCGCAAAGATGAGCTCGTCGAAAAATGCCCTGAGGCCACTTTGAATCGTCGCCCCGTTCGAGCTCGGCGAAGAGCGACTCCTTGATTTTGGTCGATTGCGCGATGTCGCCGAGCGTGAGGCCGCGCCGCTCGCGCTCGACTCTCAAGCGGGGGCCGAATGTGTCGCGAGTTGACTTCATGCGTGTTCGCGATTGGGCACGACTCAAGATAGCCGGAACGACGGCTGTGTACAAGAGAAAAGTGATGAGGGAATGAAGAACGTGGCCGCTACATCGCCGAGAGGCTCGGCGCGAAATACCAAATCCAGAAGAGCATCGCTCCAAACGCCACGACGTGCCAGCGGATCAGCAGCGGCTGCTTCAACCCGAGGATGAGGAGGAACAAGTCGAGCGTGGCGCGGGCAATGATCAACGCGAGGCCGACGGCCAGCGCGAGGAGCACGACGGTCCCGAGGAACATCATCGAACTATGTATCGGACACGACTTGCGGGTCGTGTAGAGGGCAAATTTGTAACCGAGTGTTCCGATCCGGGGCTGGGGCTGGGGCTGGCAAAATGGCGCAGGTGATCGACACCACCCGGAGGAAAGCACGCCCCGGCCCCACCGGGGGACTCCCCTCGAGCTCCCCGCCCGCGCCATGTGGTTGCCAAAGTGCGCAACGTCCGGCTTGAAAACGCCGATGCCGGCGCAGTCCGCGTCCGTTTTGATTACGAAGTGCTGTTCGGGTGGGATCTGCCGGCTATCATGGTGCTGTTCTGGGCCGAAAGCGCCGTCATCGCTTTCTATACAATTCTGAAAATGATCCTCGACGGAAAATTATTCGCGCGTCAACCCGCATGACGCGCGACCGTTTTGAGCAGCTGGTCGAAGAAGCGCTGCGCGGCATTCCGCGCCGGTTTCGCGACGCGATGAAAAACGTCGCGGTCATTGTCGAGGACGAGCCGCCGGATCACGTTCTGCACGACATGGACATAGACCCCGAAGACAAGCTGTTCGGCTTGTATGAAGGGACGCCGCTACCAGAGCGGAGCGCGAGCTACGGCAACACGCTTCCTGATCGGATTTCCATCTATCAGGCGCCCATCGAACAGGCGTGCGACACCGACGACGACATCAGAATCTGCGTCGCGGAAACAGTGATCCACGAGCTAGGGCATTATTTTGGGATGAGCGAAGAGGAAATCGAGGAGATCGAAGAACACTACTGGCGCAAACCCGGATCGTAACAATAAGCTTCGAATGTCCTTTACCACAGAGGACACAGAGGAAAAACAATGAGGACCAGGAATTCTTTTTGAAAAGAATTCTAGTCCTCCCTTTTTTTGCGAAGAGTGCCTCCGCGTCCTCGGTGGTAAAGAACTACGGAATGAATGTGAATTTCGCTTGGTTGGTAATCGCGTTGGCCCAGCCAAGCAGCGACGCCCCGGGCGGCCGAACGCTGGCGCTGATGCGGACGTAGTAATCGCGATTCGGATCGAGTTTCGACGTCGGGCACACCGCCAGCCCGTTCAACGACGTCAGCCACTTCTTCACGATCGCCTCATCGTCGGTGACGAGCGCTTCTTCGACCCGGCCATCGATCAGCCGAGACAAGCTGTGCCGCCGCGTGAGGTTGTCGTAGTGATCGCTCATGCCGACCACCGTCGTCGATACCGTTCGATCGACCCACGCCGGCACAACCATGCGAACGTCGACGTCGTAGGTGAACGTCGTTCGAAGGCCGCTCGCGATCGCGTCGCGGACCTCGGCCGTATATCCGTCGCTGAGCTCGACCGTGATGACCAGCGACTGATCGCGCACAATCGGCACGATGCGCATGGTGGTAGCCGCGCGCGCGAGCGCGCCGGCTGCCAGCATGACCATTGCACACCAGAAAATCGTTCGCCGCATCATATGTTCAGTATCTGAAAGCCACAGCCATTGTTGCGCGCCAGAAGGCCACTTGCTCTTTACTGAAACTCGAGCCGGCCAACTGACCTTTTCCCTTAAAGCTTCGGAAGTGCCGAAGCTCCCAACTCAGCCCAACCCGATTGTTCAGGAACCCGGTCGCTCCGCCGCCCAGATTTATCGCAGGTAGCGTGCTCGCGACGTGCAGAGTACCAAATCCGCCATCGATTTGCGCGCGAATAATGCCGGCACCGGCCACAAAATATGGCCGCAGCGAGTATTGAGACATCCGCTTCGGCAAAGCCACCACGATATTTCCCGTAAGCGTGGTCGCGCTGCTCCCCGATACGAACTGCCCGCTGTCTTGAAAGAACCCCGGCACGCGGGCCACGTCGGCTTCGAGTCCCAACACTTCGCCCAACAGCGAGGTGCTTACGCCTGCGACGAGATGCTTTCGTCCCGCGGCGTTTTCATAATCAACGAACGACGTGCTGCCGCCGAACGCGACGCCGAGGAACGGCTTAACCTGCCACTCGGCTGCCGCCGGCCGTGGAAGCAGCACAAGGCAGATGACCGCCAACCACCTCATTACCTACTGCACGCCCAGCTTCGAAAACAGGTTGAAGAACAACTGTGCAAACGGCGACACCGATATATCGCCATCGGCGAGTGGAAACGGTCTCACGAGGCGATCGCTATTGGCGAACAAAATCATCGTGAGCCCTTTCGATGGCAATGTGACCACGAGCGACGAGCTGCCTTGGCCAACGCCGTACTGCCACACGACCCGCTCCCCACGGTATGTCTGAACAAACCACCCCAGCCCGTGCGGAAGAGGTTGGCCGCCGCGCCCGGCGGGGGCGCGCCACGCGGCAGTCAGAGTATCGGCACGAACGATCAATCCCTGCCGCAGGGCTATATCGAACTTCGCAAAATCGAGCACCGTCGACACGACACCGCTCGATGGCGTGAGCGTCGTCACGCCATACTGCGTTGCCGACGCACGTTTTCTGAGGTCGATCGCATAAGGAGTGGCGAGGCGGAACAGCACGCCTGCATAGCGCTCTCGATCGGACGAAGATGGAATGCCTTCGGCGGGCGGCACGAGCGTCACGGCATCGGGGCCTGGCACCGAGTCGGACATCGCCTGGCTGCCGAGCAGGTTGGCCAATGTCTCGCGGAACGAATCCCCCGTGCACGCGCGAATTGCGGCCTTCAGCGGCTCGAGCCGCTGCGGACGATACGCGTAAACAAGATTGTCGGCCGCACCGGACGTGTGGGTCAGCAACTGCGCGATCGTTTGGTCGGCATCCGGACTGGATGGAACGAATTCTCCGGCGCGATCGTCGAGGAACAGGCGTCGGTCTTCGACGCAGCGGAGCACAAGCGACGCCGTCATGGTCTCCGTCAGGCCATCGACGTGAAACGGCGTATCCATTCTGGTGGCCATCGATCTGGCGACATCCTGCTGGCCGTACGCCTGTTCCCAGAGGATGTCGTCGGTTCCGACGATCGCGGCGGCGAGACCGGGAATGCCGGCCTGAACCCGAAGGGGCTCGAGGTATTCGGCGAACAGGTCGAAGACGAGGCCCTGCGCCGACGCCGGCGGGCGCAAGCAGAGCAAGGCCATCGTCAGGACGAGCATGAAACGGCGCATAAAGTCTGGCTAAGACCGGGGAAAGCTGCCTGTTATTGTACGGGATCTCGGCAAAAAGCCGCTATCTCCCATAATCACCCTAGGCATGTCTCGTAATCCTTGTGTTATCTTCATACCCCAAAAGGAGATTTCATGATGAAGACAGGTTTGTTCGTTCTCAGCGCTGCGACCGCTATTGTGGCGGGTTCGGTCCTCGCAACCGCACAGAATCCACCGGCGGCGCCGGCGCAAGGCGGCGGACGTGGGCCGGCTGCGCCAATGACATTTTTTGTGACCAGCGTCGGAGCGGGAAACGGCGCGAATCTCGGAGGCATCGCCGGAGCAGACGCACACTGCCAGAAGCTCGCGGCAGCATCCGGTGTGGCTGGAGCAGAGGCGCGCACGTGGCACGCATACCTGAGCACTCAGGGACCGAACGCCGTCAATGCGCGCGATCGTATCGGCAACGGCCCGTGGGCCAACGCTCGTGGTGGCGTGGTCGCAACGAATCTGGGCCATCTGCATGGCGACACGATCGAGCAGGCGCAGATGGGAAGCAATCTGACAAAAACCACGGCGCTTACCGAAAAAGGCACGATGATCAATGGCGCGGGCGGCCCGCAGGGTGTGCCGAACGAGCACGACATCCTCACGGGATCGAAGGCCGACGGCCGCGCGTACACGGACACCGCTGATCACACTTGTAACAATTACACGAGCGGCGCGGACGGAAGCGGCTCGGTGCAGCTTGGCCACTTCGATCGCACGGGCGGCGGCAACGCGTCGTGGAACTCGGCGCACGGCAGCCGCGGCTGCAGCCAGCCGAACCTCGTCTCGACCGGCGGCGCGGGGTACTTCTATTGCTTCGCGACGAATTAGTTGGTTAGTTGGTTAGTTGTTGGTAGCGAAGGCCCGCTCGATATCACTCGCGCGGGCCTTTTTCTTTCCAGATCACCAGATCACCAGATCACCAGATCACCAGATCACCAGATCACTAGTTAGAAC
>JANMJM010000310.1:0-36733 GCA_031371345.1 Vicinamibacteria bacterium | reverse complement strand
GTGGACGCGTTGAAGGTCGAGTCCGGCCGGAAGTCAGTCGCCGGTCCCTGTGCGCCGATCCATGCGGAGGCCAGCGTCGCGGCCGCGACACCGCCGCCGAATCGAATTCCCCTCACTGGCTACTTCCTCGCGCGAGGCTGGCCGAGAAACGCGAACGCGCCCAGTTCGCCCGACGTCACCAGATCCATCACCCCATCCTTATTGAGATCCACGGCGAGCACCTGCGAGCCTGCGCCCGACTGGTTGTGCACAAGTTCCGGGACGAACTCGGCGCCCCCGGGCGCCTGCTTGTTTCGAACCGTCCTGTAGATGTACAGCACTGGTGCGCCGTAGGGATCGGGATCGGTGTAACTCTCGTTGTGCGAGTAGAACCGTTTGCCGACAACGAAGTCGGGAATGCTGTCGCCGTTCATGTCGGCACAGGTCGAGCCATGCGGTTCGGAAAAGACAACGCCGCCGGCGTTCTTCGTGGCGAAGTTGTCCGAGATCATGTGCTGCACGAACGAGATCGTTCCACCGGCATCGCGCTTCTGCTCGAACCACGCGAGGCCGAACACGTGGGCCTGCAGCGACGTCACGACGTCGTTGCGTCCGTCGCCATTGATGTCGTACACGCACATCTCGGCTCCGCCGGGCGCCCCGCGGCCGTTCTGACGGCCGAAGGCTACGGGATGATACGGCCACATCTCGGTCGTGGCCTTCGCAGGCTGCTCCCACCATCCGTAGACGTTCAGGATGTCCACGCGGCCATCGCCGTTGATGTCGCCTGCGCCGATGCCATGCGCCGCGTACGTGCCGAGATCACCAACTTGCGTCGAGAGCCAGGGTCCGGTCGGGTTCGCCGGATCGGGTTTCGCCCATCGGACGGCCCCCGCGCTCGCATACACGAGATCGGGCTTGCCATCGGCGTCGATGTCCTTCATCACCGATACTTCCGAAACATTCGGCGCCGGCGGGACGATGCCCGCATAGGAATCCCAGCGTTTCGGTTCGCCTTTCGGATTCACATACAACCGCGTTCCGGAAGTCGACGCGAGCAGCACGTCGGGCCAGCCGTCGCCGGTAAAGTCGCCGGCGAACTCGAGCCAGTTGGACGAGAAGTTGGTCGATGGGTTGGTGGACAGCGCCATGTAGAACTCGCGCACCTTCGTAAAATCCGGTCCCAGGAAGATGAACGGCCCCGAGACGGCGTCCATGTTGCCGTCGCGATCGAAATCCGCGGCGGCCGACGCGAACGAATAATAGAAAGGTGTCAGCCGCAGCATGCGGTAGTTCGGCGACAGCTCTTCCTTCACGACGCGTTTGAGGCTCAGATCTCGATACGACACGTCTCGGAGGTGCACTTCACCCGAGCCGCCGACGTAGATCGCGATCGGACCAAACTTGCCCAGATCGTCGTCGGCCGCTCCGCCGCCGCCGCCGTCCGTATTCACCCACGGCCGCATGATGTTTGCATCGATGACGACATCAAGGTCGTTCCACTCGTTTGGCTTTAGTGCGGTTGGCTCCGTCAGGTTGGGCAGCGTCCCACCCGCGGGCAGAGCACCGCGACCGCGACCGCCAGGCGCCTGCGCGCCGGCGCCACGTCCTGCAGCCGCTCCACGCGCGGCCGCCGCTGCGGCGGCGTCGGCTGCGGACGGCGCGATCCTCATCAGACCGCCACCGGGACGCAGGCGTTCACGCGACAATTCCTTCCCGTTGGCGTCGAGCGTGATCGCATAGCCGCCAACCTCGCCCGCGTCGAGCGAGAGATAGACGCCCTTCATCCCAGTGGGCGTCTTCTCGGCGCGGAGCAACACACCCGTGCGGCACGCGCCGACGCACTTGAAGTCGGCGCCGAACTGGACATCCTGAAATGATTTGTCGAGGACGAGCCAGCCGCCTTCCGGCGACCTGGGAGTTCCCACCAACTCGCCGTCGACGGCTTTCCAGTCGGCGGCGCCGAGCACGTGCCAGCCGGCGAGCGTGCTCCCCTTGAATGTCCAATCGGGAACGAACGTGCTTCGCGTGCCAATCAGGGGCACCGTGGCGAGGGCGGCGAGTATGGCTACCAGGGCGGGAAATCGACGAGACATTGTCGCCTCCAAGGAAAAGAAGAGTTGGCGCGACTATAGTCGATTATCGATAATTTTTACACTCATCTGCGTTATTCTTCGACGGCTCCAAATGCAGCGCGTATTAATCGCCGTCGTGCTTCACTCGGTGCTCGCTTGCTCAACGATCGCCTCGGCGCAGTCCGAGAGCGCGGGCGTCAATCAGTACTTCAACAACTGTGCGTCGTGCCACGAGAGCAGCGATCCGGCACGCCAGGCGCCGGCGACATCCGTGCTCAAGCAGATGACGCCGGAGCGGATCCTGGAAGTGATGACGACCGGCGCGATGCGAAACGCCGCCGCGTCGCTGAGCGATCAGGACAAGCGGCTCATCGCCGAATGGGTGGCCGGGCGCAAGCTCGATACGGATCTCGTCGGTGCCGCCGAGAAGATGCCGAACGTGTGCGCCAGTCATCCGCAAACGCGCGAATCGAACGCGCCGGCATGGAACGGCTGGGGCGTCGATTACCGGAACTCGCGGTTCCAGCCCGCCGCAGCCGCGGGTTTATCTCCTGGACAAGTGTCGCGCCTGCAGTTGAAGTGGGCCTTCGGGTTTCCGGGCGCCACGGCCCTCTACGGCCAGACGGTGTACGACGGGCGGCTCTATGTGACGTCAAATGCCGGCTACGTGTACTCGCTCGACGCAGAGAGTGGATGCCTGCATTGGGGATTCCGTGCGCAAGCGGCGGTCCGAAGCGGATTGACGATCGGCCGGCTCAGCCGGACGGATGCGCGGCTCGCGATTTTCTTCGGCGACATACACGGCACGGCGTACGCGCTCTCCGCCAGCACAGGCGAGGAGATTTGGAAAACGCTCACCGATCCGCATCCGCTCGCGCGAATCACTGGTACGCCGGTATTGTTCGAAGGACGTGTGTACGTGCCGGTCGCCTCTCTCGAAGAGCCGGAGTCGGGACAGGCCGACTATGCCTGTTGCTCCTTCCGCGGGGTCATGTCGGCGCTTGATTCGGCCACCGGCCGGCAAATCTGGAAGACGTACACGATTCCAGATGTTCCCAAGGTCGTCGGCAAGAACTCACGCGGCAAAGACAGGCTGGAGCCGGCGGGCGCCGGAATCTGGGCCACGCCGACGATCGATGTCAAGCGCCGTGCGCTCTACGTCACAACCGGCAATGCGTTCTCGGGTACGCCGAAGACAGCCAACTCGATGATGGCGATGAACATCGACACGGGCAAGGTGCTGTGGTCGATGCAGGCGCTCCCGTTCGACACGTGGCACGGCGGATGTGTTCAGAATGTGCCCGGTCGCGCAACAGGCGCGGGCCGCGGTGGCGCAGGTCCTGGCGGCGTGCCGGGCGGCGCACCAGGCGGCCGCGCCGGTCGAGGTCCGACCATTCCTTATCCCCCGGAAAACTGTCCAGCAGTGCTCGGACCAGACTGGGATTTTGCGGCGCCTCCGGCGCTCGCGACAACCAGCGACGGACGCGACATCCTTATCGCGCCGCAGAAGCAGGGCCTCGTATGGGCTGTGAACCCGGACAACGGCCAGGTGCTCTGGAAACAGGATGTCGCGCGCGAAATCGCAGGGGGCCGCGGCGAGACACTCTTCGGCGGCGCCGTGGATAACGAAAAAGCGTACTTCGGTCTGATCAGCAGCGCACATCTCGCGCTCGATCTGAAAACGGGCGAAGAGATTTGGTACACCCCGCTCGTTCCTCCTCAAGGCCGTGAGAACCAGCGCGGCGTCGTCGGCGCCGTTACGTTGATTCCGGGCGTGCTGCTGTCCGGCGCGCGAGACGGAATGATTCGCGCCAGTTCGTCCCGCACTGGTCAGTTACTGTGGGAGTTTGACAGCGCGCAGGAATTCACCACGGTTAACGGCGTGCCGGCACGCGGCGGGTCAGCCGCTTCTGGTGGGCCGATTGTCGCCAATGGAATGGTGTTCATCGGTTCGGGCTATCCGGGCTTCCAGGGAGGACAGCCTGGAAATGTCCTGCTTGCGTTCGCCCCAGCTGTGAGGCTCGACGTGCATGCCGACGAACTGAGGCGCAAGGACAAATAGTTCTTGGTTGTTGGTCGTTGGTTGTTGGTTGGCACCAACTAACAACTAACAACTAACAACTAACAACTCGACATCCTCCAATCCCACGTCGGGCGAAGGGACGGTAGCATGAAATCGCTACCGAGTGATTGAGACATTGTTGGACGCCGCCCTCCATTTCGTTGACGACCACTTCATTCACCTATAACATCCGCCGCCATCCGGCAAAGGAGTCCGAATATGCGAAGTGTGCTTTCGGTCACCGTTCTCGTGTGCACTCGCGGGTTTTGACAGAAGGTCGCCCTTCGACCCACCATAGTTGCGATTCATGGAGGCGAACGATTGACCCGTAACCCGATCTTGGGCTTTGAAATCGATCGGGACGCCCTTCGATATACTGGCCACGATCTCCAGCGACCCGAGTGCATTCTTGCGGAACCAGACGGCACGTTATGGTCGGCGGATGCTCGCGGCGGCGTCGTCCGGATCGGACCCGACGGCTCGCAGACCATCATCACTCAGCGTTGCTCGGCCCACTTCGAGCACGCCGCCACCGAAGCCTCCCGCTATCTGCAGGGCACGCTGCCGAACGGACTGGCCTTCGCAAGAAATGGCGATTTTCTCATTTCGAACTTCGGCACCGATCGCCTGGAACTGATGTCGAGGGACGGCAACTCGCACGTGCTCGTCGATGCGATCGACGGATTGCCCATCGGCAAGGTCAACTTCGTGCTGCGCGACTCGCGCGATCGCATCTGGATCACCGTGTCCACGCGGCTGCCGAACTGGATGCAGGCCCTCAGGACGGATTTGGCCGACGGCTATGTTGCGCGCCTCGACAACGGCCACATTACGATCGTGGCCGACGGATTTCACTTCACCAACGAAATTCGCTTCGATGCGAACGAAGAATATCTGTACGTCGTCGAGACCACTGGCGGGTGCATCACGCGATTGCGCATCGACGAGCGTGGCAGCGTCAAGGGGCGGGAGATTTTCGGCCCGACGTCTCTGGGCCGCGGAGCGTGGCCGGACGGCATCGCCTTCGACAGCGCTGGCAATCTGTGGGGTACGCTCGTGTACTCCGACAGGCTCTTCGTGCTGACGCCGGATGGCGATCTGCGGGTACTGCTCGACGAAGGCGATCCCGTGAAAGTGCGCGCGCTCGAGCAGGCGTTTCTCGCGAACACCGTCACCGAAGACGTGCTGTTCGCGACGGGGCGCGGCGTGGCGCCGTGGATGGCGAGCGTCACGTTCGGCGGCGCCGATCTGCAAACGGTGTACATCGGTTCGTTGAAGGGGAGCCGAATTCCGTATTTTCGGGCGCCGGTACCCGGCCTGCCGATGGTGCACTGGAATGAGAAAACATTCCGTTGACAGCGTCCGTACCGTGCTTTTACACTTCCTGCCGGGCCACTAAAATCGATTATCGATAATGTCAACCGTGACGCGCGGCATCGTCATGCGGAATTATGTCGGCGGCCAGTGGGAGGCCTCGTCGGCTGCGGATTCGATCGCCGTCCTCAATCCGGCGACGGGCGAGCACGTCAGCACGACGCCACTCTCGACGGCCAACGAGGTAGGCCATGCGGTCGACGCGGCGAGTCGCGCCTTTCCCGCGTGGCGCCGGACGCCCGTCACCGACCGCGTGCAGTTTCTGTTCAAACTCAAAGCGCTGCTCGAGCAGGAGTTCGACGACATCTCGCGCGCGATCACACTGGAATGCGGGAAGACGCTCGCCGAATCGCGTGGCGAGATGCGCCGTGCCATCGAAAACGTGGACGTCGCCTGCGGCACGCCCATTCTGATCCAAGGCTACAACTCCGAAGACATCGCCGCCGGTATCGACGAGATCATGATTCGCCAGCCGCTTGGCGTCTGCGCCGTGGTCGCGCCCTTCAATTTCCCGAGCATGATTCCATTCTGGTTCATTCCGTATGCGATCGCGTGCGGCAACACCGTGGTGGTCAAGCCCTCGGAGCGCGTCCCGCTGACCATGCAGAAAGTATTCGAGCTCGTCGAGCGTGTGGGTCTGCCACCGGGAGTCCTGAACCTGGTCAATGGCGGCCGCGACGTCGTCAATGCGCTGCTCGACCATCCTGCTGTCCGGTCCATCAGCTTCGTTGGATCGAGCGCCGTGGCCCGCCAGGTCTACGCGCGAGCTGCCGCCGCGGGCAAACGCGCGCAGTGCCAGGGAGGCGCGAAGAATCCTGTTGTCGTGCTGCCCGACGCCGATGTGTCTGCAGGAGCAGACGTGATCGCCGACAGCGCCTTCGGGTGCGCAGGGCAGCGGTGCTTGGCCACCTCGCTTGCGATTACCGTCGGCGATGCGCACAAGCCCTTCTCGGAAGCGATTCAGGAGAAGGCACGTACGCGCGTCACCGGTTACGGTCTCGACGATGGTGTGCAGATGGGGCCGGTGATCAGTCCCGAAAGCCGCACGCGCATCGTCTCGGCGATCGATCGCGCGATCACGGAGGGCGCTCGCGCCGTCGTCGACGGCCGCAAGGCCGTCGTTCCGCGGTACGAATCCGGCAATTTCGTTCGCCCCACCGTGCTCGAAGGTCTGGCGTTTTCGAGCGAGATTACGCGTACGGAAATCTTCGGGCCGGTTCTGTCGGTGCATCATGTCGACACGCTCGACGCGGCGATCGCGCTCGTCAATTCCGGCTCGTACGGCAATCAGGCGTGCCTGTTTACATCAAGCGGTGCGAGCGCGAGGAAATTCCGCCATGAAGCCGAGGTCGGAAACATCGGTGTGAACATCGCGGTCGCCGCGCCGATGGCGTTTTTTCCCTTCAGCGGCGCGCGCGACAGCTTCTTCGGCGATCTGCACGGGCAGGGCAGAGACGCCATCGAGTTCTTCACGCAGGAGAAGGTCGTCGTCGAGCGCTGGCCGGCGTCGTGGACGCGAAAGTTCTGAAAGGATTTTCGAAGTGACACGAGCGAAACCCCAGAGACGCGAGCGCCGTGTGCTCCGCGACGAGATTCGCGATCAGCTGATCGAGCACATTCTCAATGGCCGGCTGGCACCGGGCGAGCGCATCGTCGAGATGCGCATCGCGCAGCAGTTCGGCGTCAGCCAGGCGCCCGTTCGCGAAGCGCTCCGCGACCTCGACCTGCTGGGTTTCGTCGTGAGCTCGCCGTTTCGAGGCGCCATCGTCCGGCAGATTTCCGTGGAAGAGCTCGTGCAGCTTTACCCGATACGGGCGGTGCTGGAGGGTCTCGCGGCGCGACATGCCGCGTCGCGCATCGACGCGCCAGTGCTGAAAAAGCTCGAACGTCTGCTCGCGACGATGCGCACCGCCGCGGCGAAGGGCGATCACCGCCGCGCGGTCGAGGCAGACTTCGCGTTCCACCTCACGATTGTCGAGGCCTCGGGCAACCGGCTGCTTCAGCAGATCTGGGATCGCATGCGCCTGGCCACCACCACGTTTCTCACCGTTTCCAAGTCGCATCACTCGCTGCGGGAGATCGTCGAGCGGCACGCCGCAGTTGTCGAGGCGCTGCGAACGCGCGATCCGAACGCCGCAGAGCGCGCGCTGCGATTGCATATCGAAGAGCCTGGCGAGTGGCTGCGCGCCGCGCTGGAAGAGGAAGCCGCGGAAGTCGAGGCTGGAAAAGCTCGTCGCAAGGGGCGAATCGGTCGGCGCCAATAGCCGCCTTCATGTCCCGGCGTTGGCGCACGCCAAATACGAACACGTTGATGGTGCTCCTGATCGCAGGAGCGTTGATCGTTGCGCTGACGTACGCGCGCCGTGCATCACTACCCACTCCGATACACGCGGATCGCACAGCTCCTTCCACACCAGATCCGGCCGCTGTCTTCACCGACGCGTCTGTCTGCAGTTCCTGCCACGACCAAATCGCCCGTACTTACAGTCTTACGGGCATGGCGCGCGCGTTTCCAAAAGCGAGTGGCGCCAAATTCAAAACACCTGTCCGTATTTATCACAAGGCTTCCGACCGGTACTACACGATTGCTGAGCGGGACGGAAAGTTTTATCAGCGACGCCATCAGCTCGGCTTCGATGCCGCTGATGGAAGAGAAGCGAACGCGCTCGAACTGGAGATGCAATACGTCATCGGCTCGGGCAATCATGCGCAGACATTCCTTCATCGCAACGCAGACGGACGGCTTGTTCAGCTCCCGGTCAGCTGGTACGCCGAGCGGGGCGGCTATTGGGCGATGAGCCCGGGGTACGACCGCGCCTCGCACCTGGATTTCCGCCGGCCGATCGATGCTGGGTGCATGTCGTGTCACAACGGGTACCCAAGCGCGCACATTGAGGATGACGGCGGCGGCCCGAGGTTCGCAGGCGCCCTGCCCCAGGGGATCGATTGCCAGCGGTGCCATGGCCCGGGGCGCGCACATGTCGACGCGATAAAAAGGGGCGATCTCGAAACCGCTCGCCGCGCGATTGTGAACCCGGCGACGCTCAGCCGCGAGCGCCAGCTCGAGGCGTGCATGCAATGTCATCTCGAGTCGACGAGCAGCCCTCTACCATTTCAAATTCAGCGGTACGAGCATCCTCCGTTTTCGTACTCGCCGGGGCAGGCGCTGGGCGATTACTTCATTCATTTCGATCATGCGCCCTCCGCGCCGGGCCGCGACGACAAGTTCGAGATTAACGGCGGCGCGTACCGCCTGCGCAAGTCGGCGTGCTTTCAGCGCAGCGAGATGACGTGCATGACCTGCCACGACCCGCACGATGTTCCTCGTGGTGCGAAGGCAGTCGAGCGTTACGTTGCTGTTTGCCAGAGTTGCCACGAGACGCCGCATCGCGGCGGCGTCCCGCGCGTGGCGGGCATGCGGGCGAGCGCCACCTGTCTTGACTGCCATATGCCGAAACGGCGAACCGATGACGCCGTTCACGTGGTGATGACGGACCACTACATTCAGCGTCAGCAAGCGCGCCGCGATCTGCTGGCGGACCTGACCGAGGCCGATGCCCGCAAGTCAGGCGACTATCGCGGCGAAGTCGTTCCTTACTATCCGGCGACGCTCGCGGCGACGCCCGAGAACGAGATGTATCTCGCGTTGGCGCAGGTGCGCCAGGGGTCGAACCTGACGGCCGGCCTCCCGCGGCTCGAACGCGCCATCGAGAAGTACATCCCGGAGCGCCCGGAGTTCTACTACGAGCTGGCGCGCGCTTACGCGATGGTCGCGGACCACGACGCCGACATTCGCTGGTGCCGTGAGGCCCTTCGGCGGGACGCCACCTTCGTGCCGGCGCTCAAGGAGCTGGCGGCTGCGGCCACAGCGAAGGGCGACCTGACCGAAGCGGCGCAAGCGCTCGAGACCGTCGTCGCACAGCGTCCGAACGATGGAAACGCGTTCGCCGATCTCGGCAACGTGTATCTCCGGCAGGGCCGATTGGACGATGCGCAGAAGACATTACGGCGCGCGCTCGTGCTGGATGCCACCATGCCCAAGGCGAACAACACGATGGGGCTGGCGGCGCTGAAACAAGGCGCGTCCGCGACCGCAGAGACGCACTTTCGCGAAGCGATCCGCCTTCAGCCCGACCTGCAAGAGGCGCACTACAACCTGGGCAATCTGCTCGCTGGGCGCAGGGCTTACGCCGAGGCGGGCTATCACTTCGAGCGCGCAATACGCAGCAACCCTGACTACGTGGAGGCGCATCACAGCTACGGCGTCGTCCTCGCCCTAACGCATGCGTCTGCGAAAGCCGCGGCCGAGCTGCAGACGACGGTTCGGCTCGCCCCGGGGCTGGCGCAGGCACACCTCGATCTGGCAGATGTGCTCGCGACGCTTGGGCGCACCAAAGATGCGGCGCGCGAGTACGCGATTGCCGCCAACGGCAATGACTCGGCCGCCAGGGAAGCGGCGCAGGCAGGGTTACGCGCGCTCGGACACTAGCCGCCTTGTCAAAGTTCTTGACAACCTCTCGCCAGTAATCGATTATCGATTGCTTCAACCGGTCAATCGACGCCAATTTGCGCACGTTAGCTTCCGAGGAGGTTGCATGTTGAGCCGCTATTCGCTCTGGATTCGGGCCGCAATGTTCTCTCTGTTCGTCATCATGTTCGCCGCCCCCACCATGAGCCAGAGCTTTTATGGATCCCTTGTCAGCGTTGTGAAGGACGCGCAAGGGGGCGTCGTCCCGGGCGCGACCCTTGTCCTCGTCAACACCGGCACCAACGAGCGGCGTGAAGGTGTCAGCGACGCAGACGGCACCTACCAGTTCATCAACCTCGTCCCGGGGAGGTATCGCCTCGAAGTGGAGCTGACGGGATTCCAGCGCTACGTGCGCGATCAAATCGAAGTCAACGTGCAATCCGCTCCCCGCCTCGACGTGGCGTTGCAACTCGGTAACCTCTCCGAGACCGTCCTTGTCACCGGAGAGGCGCCGGTGCTGCAAACCACGAATGCGTCGGTCGGCATTGTGGTGCAGAGTAGCCTCATCCGGCAGTTGTCGCTGAACGGCGGCAACGTGCTGAATCTGATCTTACTGGCGCCCTCGGTCGTGCCGCAAGGAGGCAGCGAGGGGAGCCTGACGGGCAAAAACGTGTTCGCGGCCGGCAACTTCCAGATCGGCGGCGGGACCGCGAACCAGAGCGCCTCGTACTTCGACGGTGTGACGGTGCAGGATTCCGCCTACGGCAACATCGTCGTGCTGACCCCCAGCGCCGAGTCGGTCGAGGAGTTCCGCGTGCAGACCAACAACAGCAGTGCCGAGTTCGGGCGGTTCACCGGCGGCGTCGTCAACATCGCGTCGCGGTCGGGCACGAACCTGTATCACGGCTCGATCTTCGAACATCACCGCAACAAGGCGCTGAACTCGAATACGTTCTTCGGCGAGCGGGCGGGACTCGACAAGCCGCCCTTCGTGCAGAACAATTTCGGCGGGTCGGTGGGCGGTCCGGTGCTCAAGAACAAGCTGTTCTTCTTCGGCAACTACGAGGGCTACCGGAACCGCGAAGGTGTGTTGTTCCGGCGCACGGTGCCGACCGCCGCGATGAAGGCCGGTGACTTCTCCGACTATCGCGGCAGCGGTCAGACCGTTGTGCCCATCTACGATCCGTGGACGCAGTGCGGCATCAACACCCCGGCACGGGGGTCTTCAACGGCGTCTGCGGCGCGCCCGGCGTGCCCAATCGCCAGCAATTTCCCGGCAACATCATCCCGGCGAACCGCATCAGCTCGATTGCGAAGAAGCTCCTGAATTTTCCCATCTACGGCGAACCAACGGTGGCCGGCCGCTGGACCACGAACAACTTCGAGCGCAACGCCTCGATCGGCGGCGACAATAATCAGGTCAACGGTCGCGCCGACTTTAACCTGAGCCAGAACCAGCGCATCATCGGCCGGTACACGCGATTCGATTCTACCAACCTTCCCGTCGATGTGTACGGCAACGGCCAGACCAACGGCGATCCGTACTCGCCCGAGCATTTCATCACGACGCAGGTGATGTTGGCCGACACGCATACCTTCAACTCGTCGACGGTGCTGGACGTGCGGTTTGGAGTGATGCGGTGGGACTACGATCGCACCCCGGGCAACCTGGGGACGGACCTTGTGTCGAAGTTCGGTCTTCCCGTGGTGCCTTACGGCCAGATTGCCGAACGCAGCGACGGAGCCCCGCCAACCATTCCAAACATCGGAGCCGGCTCGAACCAGGTCATCGGCACAGGCCTCATCTACGCGGACGACTATACGTATTCGCTAACACCCACGCTGACCAAAATCATGGGCGGACACACCCTGAAGGCGGGCGCGAACATCCTGAACGGTGAAGTCAACTACTTTCAGAACAACAACGTGGGCGGCACGTTTACGTTCACCAACACGCCGACGGCGCTCGACGGCACGAACCCGGGCGCAACGGGCGATCCGTTCGCGTCGTTTCTGATCGGTCAGCCCACAGGCGGGACGTACCAGTCATCGAATTTCAACTACGGCCGTACGCATTACCAGGCGTACTTTGTCGAGGATTCGTGGCAGATGAACTCCCGGCTGACCGTGAACCTTGGAATGCGCCTGGAGAAGCCGGGTGCGTACTACGAGACGGGCGACCGCCTCGTGACGTTCAATCCCGACATGGTCAACCCGCTGCTGGTGGGGCGGACAAACCCCGAAACGGGAAAGCCGTACCTCGGTGCGTTTGAATTGGTGGCGAGCGACACGCAACCGGAGCGCACGCTGAGGAAGAACCCCCTGCAGTTTGCGCCGCGTGTCGGCGTCGCGTATCGCCTGACGGACAGTACGGTCGTGCGCGCCGGTGGCGGGACGTTCTACGTGCCCTCGACAGTACGATTTCCAGATGGGCCGACGGGCAACCCCGTGAACATCCGAACCAATAACATCGCGACCAGCGTCGACAACAACCGTACCTTCTTCACTGACCTCAGCAATCCGTTCCCGACCGGCGTGGATAACTATCCGGGACGCGATCCCAAATTCCAGCAGGTGCTGCTCGGAGGCACCGGGAACCAGTTCTACCGCGATGAGGAGGGCTATCCGGGCCGGACGCAGCAGTTCAACGCGGCCTTGCAGCATCAGTTCGCGAAGCAATTGTCGGTCGAGGTCGCGTACGTAGGCCTGCGCGGCAGCCATCTCCCAGCTACGCTGAACAGGAATCAGCTGGGGCTGGATCTCGTCAATCGGGCGGCGAACGACAGGACCGTCTGCAGCCTGACAGGAAACGAGATCATTCCGCAGGGGCAGCCTGGATACACATCGTCGCAGCGCGACACGTGTTACGGGGCGTATCTGCGGCAGACCGTGCCGAATCCGTTCCTGGGGATAGTTCGCGAGGGCGCGCTGTCTACGTCGACCGTTCAGCGCAACCTCCTTCTGAATCAGTTTCCGCAGTACACATCGGCGAACGAGCCTGGATATTTCGGCGAGAGCAGCTACAACGCGCTGCAGTTGAGAGCCGACAAGCGCTTTGGCGCCGGCAGCATGATCAGCGCGAACTACACGTTCTCGCGCAACTACGGCAACGTCGAGACGGTGACCGGCTGGCTGGAATCGGGGGCTGGGAACCCGGCTGCCGGCTACCAGACCAACGATCTGAAGAACGAATTCGGCCTGAGCAGCTTCGATGTCCCGCACAGGTTTGTCTTCAACTACGTGCTGGATCTGCCGTTCGGGGATGGCAAGCGGTTCGGAGGCGGGACGTCCGGGTTCGCCAGAGGGCTGATCAGCGGGTGGACCCTTAGCGGCTTCACCACGCTCCAGGCCGGATTGCCGCTCGCATTTACTGCAACCCCGAATTTGATCGGCGCGGGCTACGGATTGCGTCCGAATGTCGATCCGAGCTGCGATAAGCAGGTCTCCGGCTCGGCAGTGGATCGCCTGGGTCGATGGTTCAACACAAGCTGTTTCAGCGTGCCCAACGCCGCATTCGTCGCCGGCGACGCTTCCACCGATCCATCAGTGCGGTGGAAACTTGGCAATGCGCCGAGGACCGATCCCGACCTGCGCGCGCACGGCGTCAACAACTGGAACTTCGCCGTTTCGAAGACGGCGCGCGTCGGCGGCAAAATCAACCTGATGATCCGTGTCGAAGCGTTCAATCTGTTCAATCGCGTGCAGTTCGGCCCGCCGAACACGCAGGCGTCAACGGCGGCCACCAGTATCTTCGGCCAGGTCACGTCGCAGGCGAACCAGCCGCGATTGATGCAAGTGGCGTTTCGTCTGACGTTCTAGTCAGCCTCCAAGTCGTAGCGGTGGCCGTGCTGGCGACCACCGCTACGAGCTGGACGGCCAACTGGTGCACAATTCGCACATGACATCACCGGCTGTGACCCGCCACACGCAGCGCGCGCTGCGGGCTCCCGGCGCCAGTTCCGATTACCTGCTGCGCGAGGGGATCCTCAAGCTGCTGGCGATCAAGGACTCCGATATCCGGCTGCTGACGCTCGAGCAGTGCCGCGATGCGGTTGACAAGAGCTTGCACGCCGGTGGCGCGTTCTCTGCGACCATACCGCTCGTCACCCTGTACTACGGCGGCTTCATCGACGTCGATGTGGCCGATCCGACGCGAGCGGGACAGGATCTGTTCGTCCTCAGCAAAGGGCACGCGGTGGCCGCACTGGCCTCTATTTACGCGGAGCTGGGGTACTTCGACCGCTCCGTCCTCCGCAATTCGAGGTCCTATCGGAGCATTCTGAACGGTCATCCTGGTCCGGTTCTTCCAGGTATTCAGATTGCCACGGGTCCGATGGGGCAAGGACTGGCGGTCGCGCAGGGATTCGCGATGGCCGGGCGGGTGTCTCCGCGGTTCGATGCGTACGCGCTCTGCGGGGACGGCGAGATGCAGGAGGGTCCCATCTGGGAAGCGGTGATGTTCGCCGGGCAGAAGCACCTCGACAACCTCTGCGTGATGATCGATCGCAACAACGGCCAGCTCGATCTCGCCAACCGCATGATCTTCCCGATGCCCGATCTCGAGGCGGTATTCCGATCGTTCAACTGGGAAGTGCACAGCGTCGATGCCACTCAGTACAACGGTCTGTACGCGGCTCTGGAGCTGTTCCGATTCGGACCGCGCAACGGAAAGCCGACGGCCATTATTTGCCATGCGACCAAGGGCCACGGCGCGCTGTCGGATTTCCTGAACAAGCACAAAGTGACCGTCCCCGATCGGCTGCTCGAGCAAGAGATGACGTTGCAGAGCGATCAGCGCCGGGATCGTGTGCACGAGTTCGTCACCTTCCACGCCGGGCTTCGCAATTACCCCGACGGCGGGCTCCTGCAGGAGACGCTCATCGACTTCGCCGGACGGATGCGTCTCGACGTGCAGGGCGGTTCGGGCGATACGCTGTCGGTGACGCAAGTCATCGGGCCCGTGGCGACGACGCGGGCGCGCCCGCGGAACAAGCGCATCGAGTACGACGCGGCGCTGCTTCCGGCGGTCGATCGCGTCAAAGAGTACGCGGCCAGTGACATCGTCACTGCGGCGATGAAGATCTTCGCCCGCGATGCGCGCGTGGTGTCGATCGACGCAGACCTCGCGACGACGAGCGGCCTCGAGGCCGGCGTGGCCGCCGTCGATCAGCGTCGCGCGCTGAACGTCGGTGTGGCCGAGGCCAACATGATGGGGCTCGGCGAAGCGTTCGCCGCGCTCGGGTGCAACACCTGGATAAGCACGTTCTGTCCGTTTTTCGACTGGAAAGTGTTGCGGCGCATCGCTGTAGGGCAACAGGAACGTCTGGAAGCGATGGCCGCGCCCGATGGCTGGCTTAGCGAAGGACACGGCCTCGATCTCACGTTCCTTGCGACCGCGGCGAATTTCGAGACGCGGACCAATGGCGCGACGCACATGGGGAACGACGACAGCACGACCTTCGATGCCGTCGCGCACCTCAAAATTATCGACGTCTCGTGTCCGCAGCAGATGCTCGCGGTGATGAAGTGGGTGATGGCGGGCAATCGCGGGCTGCTGTATGTACGGGTGATGCGTACGCCGTCGGCCGTGCTCTACGACGCCGGCTATCAGTTCGAGCTCGGCAAAGGCTCTTTCGTCCATGGGTCGCGAGCGGACGCCGCGTTCGTGGTGAGCAGCGGCCGAGGTGTACACGAAGCCCTTGCGGCGGCGCGCGAATGTGCCGCGGCTGGCGTGAAGATCGCCGTGATCGACATGCCGTCGATCGATGAAGCGCTCCTGCTCGAGATCTGCGACTCCGGGAAAGTGGTCTGCATTGCCGAGCAGAACAACGGCTATATTCTGCAGAATCTGTTGAAGATTCAGCACCGCCGGCGGCCGGCCCGGCCATCAACCTCGACCGTGCTCGCGATGAACGCGCTCGACTCGGCTGGGCAGGCGCAGTTCATCCATTCGGGAACATACGAAGAACTGATCGCCGCATTTGGACTGACGCCTTCACACATTGCGAGCGCGCTCATGCGCGCGATGACCAGCGGAGGTTCGCGATGACCGTGCCGGCTATCCACGAGGATGACGCCGAAGAGCTCGGATTACCAGGCCGGCGGATGCGCTGGCTCGTGTCGAAAGACGCCGTGAACGCGAAGAACTGTTCGACGTGCGTCATTGCGGTCGCGCCCGGCGAGAAGGTGACGCCGGCACATTCGCACCCGAACGGCGAAGAAGTGATTTACATCATCAAGGGTGCGGGACGCGTGCTCGTCGCCGGAGAAGTGCGGCCAGTCCGTGAGGGCACGGCCGTGCTGTTTCCGCAGGGTGCCGTGCACATGCTCCACAACACCGGAAGCGAAGAGATGAAGGTCGTGTGTTTCTTCGCTCCTGCCACAGGGCTCGATAATTACCGGCTCCACGAGGGCGTGGACTTCCCGGACTGACAAGGAACTGGTGTAGATGAGCGCGGACTACTCAAGCTTCGGATTGCAGGACAAGATCGCGATCGTGACCGGGGCATCGCAAGGCATCGGCAGGGCGATCGCGCTCGGGCTCGCGCAGGCTGGCGCGCACGTCGTGCTCGCGAAGCACCCCGAGGGGCGCCACGATGAGATCAAGAAGGTGCAGGCCGAGATCGAAGCCATGGGCCGAAAGGCCCCTATCGTGGTAGTCGATGTGGCGAAGGTCGATCAAGTGCAATCGATGATCGCGACCGCGAAAGAGACGTTCGGCCGCGTCGACATTCACGTCAATAACGCCAGCTGGACCAGTAACGGGCCCGCGCTCGATGTGACGGAAGAGGAATACGACAAGACGATGGACGCGTCGGTGAAGAGCGTCTTCTTCGCCTGCCAGGAGGCCGCGCGCGTGATGATTCCGCAGGGACGGGGCAAAATCATCAACCTCGGATCGAACTTCGGTGTCGTCGCCTTCAGCGGCCGAGCGGTGTACGCCGGCGCTAAAGCGGCCGTGCATCATTTGTCGCGCGCGTTGTCGCTCGAATGGGCGAAGTCAGGTGTCACGGTGAACGTCGTGGCGCCCTGCATCACCGAGACGGACTCGCGCAAGGTCATCCTGGAGCGGCCGGGGTACAAGGAGTGGGCGACGACCCACATGTTGCCTGCCGGCCGCTGGAACCAGCCGGAAGATATCGTCGGCGCGGTGTTGTTTCTGTCGAGCCATCTGTCAGACATGGTGGTTGGCCATGTGTTGATGGTCGACGGCGGGTGGACGATTCTCTGAAGCACCCGTTTTACGTTGCTCGTCGAGTCGGCGGTCGGAAAACGTACACGAGAAAGCCACCCATCGCCATCCCCACGCCGGCGTCAAGGCGCATCCACCACGGCCCTGCGCTCGCCAACCAGTTCAGGACCGCCTGCGCGCGGGCTACGCCGAACCACGGCGTCGTCAGTCCCGCGATGATCACGATCAGGCCGAGCACGCGGAGCGTCCGCGGGGCCCGCGATGCTGGCGCGGCGAGCACGAACATCAGCCCAATGGCGATTCTCAGGACGGCGATCACGTAAAGTCCGGCCGGGGTCATGACCGAGCGCTCCAGTGAGAGGCGCAGATCGGGTGCCGCAAAGCTGATCGCACTGCCGAGGATGACAAGTGCGCCAATAACGAGCCCGAACAATCGCATGGCGAGTCCTTTCGGCGTTCTGGCGCGAGGTGACGTCGCACAGCATATGCCTGTTCATCTCGTGGAAGTCAAAGTCACTTAAGGGAGAGCGCCATTTCCGAGTCGCGGTGCTCGAAAGCTGACGCCATGCGATCGGCTTCCGATAGCGTAAGGCCGCGCTGCGAAGCGACGTCGCGCCACTTCGCAACGGCTTTTCCAACCCGAGCCGCTATTTCGCGGGCTCTGCCAGCGTCGAGTTCGAAGTACTCCGCAACGCTAAACGCCAGGGGGAGCGAGGCGGTGCTGTCGTCCTCGTTGATCGCTGTGGAGAGGATGCGAGGCTTGATGTCGACCGGCACCGGGTTGAGGTCATAGGCCGGCGCGAGTCGCCAGCCGTTACGGCCTTCATAAAGAAAGCCGTGATTGCGCAAGTGGTCGTCAGTATTCGAGATCAGAATGTTGAAGACAATCCGTCGCCACAGCTCCTCCATGTCGGCTTTGGGCGAGGCTCCGTGCTGCCGGAGCGCATCGACCATTTCCAGGTAGCTGCGTGTTTCGTGGTCCTTGGACCCGAGCATGCTCATGGCTGACAGGAAGGGAACGCGCCGTGCGCCATCCCTGTCGAAACGCCGCAGCAGCAGCACCGACTTGGTCGCGACGATCTCAAGACGCGCGACTGGCACGGCGATTCCGGCTTTCTTTCCGAGCGCGAGGGCTGTGGCTTCCCACAGCACAGCGTTGAAGTCGTCATCCCTGCGCGGAAACTTCGCGATCGCAAGATGACCGGCGTTGTCTCTGACCGACGCCTTTGGCCGGGCGCCGCCGAGCGAAGAGCCCGGCGCAATCAGCAGGCGCAAATCCTCGTCAGTGTCTTTTTCGTCCAAGAGCCGTTCTGTCGCTGATAGAAGCTTTGGAAGTTCGAGCAGTGGCGGTATTCGCTTCGCGCCCTCGTGCCGCAGGAACGGTCCGCCCTCGCGCTCAGCAAAACGCAGCGCACCCTGGCGCGCCTCGTCGTCGACAAGCATGAGGAAATCAATTTCGTGCAGGGCGCGCGGCGTCTGCCCATGTCCTTCGGCGCGCCTGCGCTCCATGCGGCGCATAAGCCCCCGCCCCCAGCGGTCCGGGGCCGAGTCTCCGATCGCACCGAACATCGGCGTGTCACCCACGGTGTGGAACGGGCCTGGGCCAAGGGTCAGCGCCGGTTCGAGAGAGAACCGCGCTGGGTGTTCAAGCCAGGCGCGGTCGTATTCGAAGGTTGCGGTTTCCCTGTCTTTGCGTACGCGTGACCACAGCCGCCCCATGAGATGAGGAGTGCCATCGAGATCCACGTACACAAAAACTTCCCGGTCCATCAATCCCTCGTCGTTCGTTTCGGCGTTCGGGCCCCGCGTATCCGTTGCGGCAAGCGTTCCTCTTCGAGCTGGAGGCCAACGGCATCATTTTTCGAGTCAGCGATGTCGGCCAGGCGTTCGGACAAACCCATCACGAAAAGGACCGTGGCGTAGATGCCCATGGCGACGCCGGGCTCGCCCTTTTCAATCTTGACGAGCGTCGTTCGGCTGATGGAGGCGCGTTGAGCCACGATCGCGACAGGGATTCGGCGGCGCCGCCTGGCATCTCGAATGTCCCGGCCCAACTTCCGCAGACCTCGTCTAACGGGGATCGGGAGTGCCACGGATGCTCGACTCGTCCTCATATTTAGTGTCCATTTATATGAACGTTAAGGCATATAATGTATATTATTATGAACGTTAAGTCAATCATAGCGCAGGCGGGTATCCTGCGCGTCACAGCATGATTGATACACCGCGTTTGTTCCTGCGTTTGCCAGAGCTGGCCGACGCTGAAGCGTTTCTCGTGATCCACCAGGATCCGGAAGTTCTCGCGTTGAAACACGTCACGCTCACTGAACCGCCGGGAGGCGTGGACGTTGCGGTGCGGAATATCGACAGGATGCGTCGCCACTGGGAATCGCGAGCGTACGGTCAGTGGGCGGTGGTGCAAAAAACGACGGGACAGGTGATTGGGTGCGTCGGATTTTATCATCCCGATGGCTGGCCGGGAATCGATCTTGGTTGGATCCTTCACCGATCCCAATGGGGAAATGGATTTTCCACTGAAGCAAGCCGTGCCGCGATTCAGTGGGCGTGGAAGAACACGCAAATCGATCACATCATCAGCCTTATTGCGCCGGATAACGTCCAGTCGCTTCGGATTGCCACAAAGATCGGCCAGGTGTTCGAGCGGGCAGACGCGGATCCGATCCACGGCGAACCCGTGCACGTGTACGGCATCAGACGGCCGACATCTTCCGCTTGAAAAGAAGCAGCGTGCACGGCTGGGAAATTTTGTGTACGGCATTAACGCGGCCGCATGTGACGGCCGAAACGCTGCTCATGGGACGCAGCGTTGCTATCACCGAGGTTCTCGACAAGCACCACATCCGCTGTCCGCGTTGCGGGTGCAAGGAGGCGGTTGTCCTTCTGGATGCGCTGTTCGACGTGTTCTGGCAGTGCGTCGACTGCGAAAGCCGTTGGGCCGCATCCGAAGAGGAGTCGGTGCTCCTTCTCAGGTCGACGTTGAAGACGGTTCACTAAACGAGCCGTACCGGTTACAATCCCGGCCATCATGCACACCACACAAATGGTGACGAGGTGGCTCTCCGGGCTGGCTGTCGCCTGCGCGATCGCCGTGATGGCGATGACGGCCATACGCGCGCAGGATCAAGCACCGGCCGCGCCTCCCGATCCGAGCGACGTCGCGGAAGGGCTGAGGCTCTATCAATCAAAGGCCGACTGCCGTGCCTGTCACGGCTGGGCTGCGGACGGACATAAATCCGACAATCAAATGCCCGATGGCCCGAGCCTTCGTGAAAAGAAATATACGAAGGCGCTCCTCGTGCTGACGATCAAATGCGGACGTCCGGGCACGAACATGCCGGCGTTCGACAAGTTTGCCTATACGGACGGCCGCTGCTTCGACAAGAAGCAATCCGATCTAGACAAATATCCCACGCGCATGCCCGATCCTCCCGCCACGCTCCAACCCCGCGAGATCGAATACATTGCCGATTTTCTGATGGCGCGGGTCGTCGGCAAGGGCGCGCTCGATCGCGCGAAGTGCGTCGAGCTCTGGGGCGCCGAGACGGACGTCTGCAAAGATCTGAAATGAGTGCCTATGAGGTCTTGTCATCGCGCGCTGCTCGTTCTCGTGTTTGTCGCGGGTCTCCCGTCGGCCGCGTGGGCGCAGGCCCAGGCGCCCATTCTTCAAGATCCGCAGACGCTGCCTCTGTGGGACACAGCCGCTCCCGGCGCGCTCGGCAGCGCACCTGAAGACATTCCGACGCTTACCGTTTACATGCCGCCGAACACGGCCGGGCCGATGACGGCGGTGATTATCGCTCCAGGCGGCAGCTACCGCGCGTTGTCGATGAGCAAAGAAGGCCGAATCCCCGCCACGTACTTGAACGCGCTCGGCGTTGCCAGCTTCGTGCTGAAGTACCGCCTTGGACCCAAATATCACCATCCGATTGAGCTCGGCGATATCCAGCGGGCGATCCGCATGGTGCGTTCGCGCGCGACCGAGTGGCATCTCGATCCGGCGCGGATCGGCATCATGGGATTTTCGGCAGGCGGCCACCTGGCATCGACGGCGTCAACGAAGTTCGATCAAGGCAAGGCGTCTGCCGCCGATGCAATCGATCGCGCGAGCAGCCGCCCTGATTTTGCGATTCTGGCGTATCCCGTGATTTCCCTGACGGAAACGTGGACGCACCAGGGATCAAAAACGAATCTGCTCGGAGAGAAGCCGGACGCCGCATTGGCGCGCACGCTTTCTACCGACACGCAAGTGACGCCGGACACGCCGCCGACGTTTTTATTTCACACCTACGCCGACACGACGGTACCGGTGGAGAACAGCATCTACTATTTCCTCGCGCTGCGGAAAGCGGGTGTGCCCGCCGAAATGCACATCTTCAAGGACGGCGCGCACGGCGCCGGCATGCCGATGCAGGACCCGGCGCTCTCAGAGTGGCCGAAGGTGTTGGCCAACTGGCTCCGAGCCAGCGGCTTTCTGAAATAACAGTCCTTTACCACCGAGGACACAGAGGCAGGCTTCGCACGAAGATAGAGGACACAGAAATCCATTTTTCTTTCGAAGAAGAAAATTTCTAGTTAAGGGCGAAGACGAACAAGTAGCTCGAATTTTCCAGGTTGTCGTACTTCACCGGATGCAGATGCCGGCCGCCGGCCTGCACGGCCAGGTATTGTTTCGGCCCGATCGAATACGTCACCGGCGCGCCTTTCAGCGGCGTGCCGACGTTGAAGCGCCAGAGCTCCTCGAGCGTCTCGTCGTTATAGGCCACCACCCAACCATCCTGCAGCGACGTAAAGACGACGCCGCCCGCTGTCGCCAGCATGCCCGATCGAATCTCGATGTTGGTCACCGCCTTCGCCAGCACCTTGTGGTTGATGGCGTCGTACGCGGTGATAGAGCCGTAATACAGATCGCTGCTGGTGGTGCGCTTGCTGCTGTTCTTGTCGTCGATGCCGCCCTCGGCGCTGAGGAATGGCACGGTCTGCCCGTTCTGTGAGAAGCACCCTTCGACGCCGGCGCCGTACGCGATGTGCTTGATCGGGTTGTACGCCGTCGGCTGGTGAGCGATGCCGCCATGCCATGTCGGACAGGTTCGCTTCGACGGGTCGCCGCGCAGCGCGCGTGCTTCCGGGTTGTAAATCTGCACATCCAGCTTGGGGTTGTATTCAACGGGCTTCCCGGTTTCGGGATCCAGCCCCTTGGTCCAGTTCAAGTCGTTCACATACTGTGTGCCCTTGATGAATCGTCCCGTCGTGCGATCGAGCGTGTAGAAGAATCCGTTGCGGCCGAAGTGACTCACGACCTTGCGGCTGCGGCCGTCGATCGTTGCGTCGTACAACATGTGCACGCCGACTTCGTCGTAGTCCCACGAATCGTTCGGTGTGTACTGGAAATACCACGCGAGCTTGCCGGTGTCGATGTTGAGCGCCACGACCGAGTTCGTGTACAAGTTGTCGCCCGGCCGCGATTGCGGGTCGTAGCTCGGCACAGGATTGCCGGTGCCCCAGATGGTCAGCCTGGTCGCCGGGTCGAACGATCCCGTCTGCCAGATGCCGCCGCCGCCGGATTTCCAGGCGTTGGTTTTGTCTTTCCAGGTCTCGCTGCCAGGATCGCCGGGCTTCGGCACGACATACCAGCGCCACAATTCCTTGCCGCTTCGCGCCTCGAGCGCCGCGATCCATCCGCGCGTCTTCCCGTCGCCGGCGCCGTTGGCGATGATGATTTTGCCGTCGGCCGTGATGGGCGCCGTGAAAAATTTCTCCCGGCTGCCGAATTCGTTCGTCGCCGCGACCATCTTGTCCCACACGATTTCGCCGTTCGCGCGGTTGACGGCAATGACGCGACCGTCGGGAAGGTTGGCGATGACGAGGTCTTCCCAGAGCGCGATGCCCCGCGTGCGCGGCACGTTACCCTGATGTTTCACGCCGGGGTCGGTGACCCACGCGAAGTCGCCTTTATTCGGCTGGCGCGCGTCGATCTTGTAAAGCGTGCCCCAACCATCGCTCGTATACATGAAGCCGTTGTCGATGAGCGGATTGAGTTCGTTCTCGGGACCGTTCTGACCCACGTCCTGCATGCCGCCGAGCGCCAGCGCCCAGACCATGCGGAGATCCTTCACGTTGTCGCGATTCAGCTGCGACAGCTTCGAGTACCGCGTGGAGCCGTAATCGCCGTTCATCATGAGCCAGTTCTGAGGCTCGTTCTGCGCGTTGATGAGACGGTCGCGGTTCACCGTCATGGAATACTGCGCAGAGAGGGTAGAGGTCGCAAGTGCTGCCACTGCCAGGCATGCCAAAGGTCGCATGTGTTCCTTCCTTAAAAACTGTTGGCGGTCGTTTCTGGGAAACGGCGCGGATTATCTCACAAACGGGATGTAGGCGGGGACGCGCTTCTGGTAGGCGGTGAATTGTCCGCCGAAGCGCGACGCGAGAAGACGATCTTCGATTCTGACGCGAATTTCCGTTCCGATGACGCTCAGCACGAACGCGATCGCGAGCACAGGAAGCGAGGATCTCAGAAAGCCGGTGCCCAGCATGAGCGCCATCATCGAGAGGTAAATGGGATGACGGACGATTTTATACATGCCCGACCGCACCAACTCGTGATCGGCGTTAAGGCCGGCATCGAAGCGCCACTGACGCCCGAGCGCGCGGAACGACGTCCACGAAAGTAGGTCGGCCAGCGAAAAGAAGACAATGGCGATCGGAATCCGCCATACACCGCTGCGGCCTGCACTGGTTTGTGTGCCGATGCGCCCGTACCAGACGAGGAAGAACGCCACACCCTGCAGCACGATGCCCCAGCGGGCGCGGCGATCGAGCTGTTGAGGCGTGCTTTTGTTTCTCTTTAGCCTGATGAGCACGAACGGCACAGCCCAGAGAAACCAGCCGATGCCCAGAACGGCGCGCGCCAGCGTCGACATGCGGCCATCATACGCTAGCGGCCGGCACATTTCGCGGCATCGATCACGTCGATGACGTCGCGGTAGCGAAGCGTGCCAGCCGCCGATTGACCGGCTCAAGTCAGATGATTGCGGCCGACGCGCAGGTCACGATTGCTGTCAGGCCCGCTGTGACAGTGGCGCGCGGAAACGCGCAGCTGAAGATCCTCGTCGAGCGCAACGATCGCAACCGCCTGCTCACGTGGGAGATCGATGGACCGAACTACTATCGCAGCAGCCGGATGGAACTCGGAGGGGCGAACGCGCCGAGAAGCTGGTTCTTCCTCGTGAGGGATTTGCCCGAAGGTGAATACGACATTCGCGCCACAGTGGACCGCAGCGACAACTCTCAGACGATGGCGGTGTCGGGCATTAAGGTCCTGCCGGGACTGCCATAGGAGGGTGGTTTTGGACATTGGGGCAAGTTGTACGACAATGGACGAAGGTGTCCCATACGATTACTCGTGCCAATCTCATCCTGCTCGCGACGGCGGCGTTGTTGGCGCTGAGCGAGCCGGCCACGTCGCGCGCTGAACGATCGTTTCACCCGGCACCGGCTCGCGCGACTCAAGACGCCACCCCCAACGGTTCCTCACTGGCGCCCACGCTTCATCCACCGATTGCGCGCGACGTCGCGACGCTGTGGATCGTGCCTTCGGAGGCCGATCGATCGGCCATCACGAACAATCCAGCGCTCGGTCATCTGCAGGCGGCGTTGAAGCTGTACGCCCAGGAAAAATACGATCTCGCGCTCGCACGATTCATGTCGGCGGCGACGCCGCAGTCTCCGTTGCGCAGCTATGCCACCTATTACGCCGGCGTCTCGGAGCTGCGCCTGAAGCGCTTCGAGGCCGCCCGTCGGCGATTCTCGGGATTGAAGGATGCCGAGGGCTTTTTGTCCGAGGCCGTCGCGCTCGGTGAGGCCGAGGCGGCGCAGGAACTTGGCGAGCATGGCGCGGCCGCAAAAATATACGACCGGCTCCTGCAGAACAAGCCTGTGGACGAGCCGGCGATTCTCCTCAGCCTGGCGACCGCGGCGGCGGCCGACCACGATTCGAAGCGGGCAGCCGAGGCGTACCTGCGCCTGTATTACGAACATCCATTCAGCGAGTACGCAGCCGAGGCCGAGGGCCCGCTCCAGTCGATGAACGATGTTCAACCGATTGAAAACGGGAACATGCGCTACAAACTGGAGCTGGGCCGTGGCGAGCGGTTGTTCGGATCTCGACGCCACGCCGACGCGCGTGTCAGCTTTTTGCGGCTCAAGCCGTACGTAACTGGCGACGAGGCCGAGCTGGTTTCGCTGAGACTGGCCGAAATTGAATACTTCTCCGATCGCTATCGCAGCGCACGCGACGCGCTCGAGCCGTTCCTTCAGAACGGTGCCCGCCAGGCCGAGGCCCGCTTCTTCTATTTAATGGCCGAGCGCGGGTTGAAAAACTACGACGCCTTTCTCCTGATGGCGCGCGCGCTCGCAAATGATTTTCCCGAGAGCTCGTGGGCTGAGGAAGCCCTGAACAACCTGGCGACCTATTACATCCAGCAAGACAACGATGAGCAGGCCGACGGCGTGCTGCGCGATATGTACGCCCGCTTTCCCAGGGGCCGTTACGCCGAGCGCGCGGCGTGGAAAGTCGGCTGGCGAGCCTACCGCGCCCGCAACATGAGTGAGGCGGCGCGGTATTTCGAGTCGGCCGCTGGAAATTTTCCGCGCTCCAATTACCGCCCGGCATGGCTGTATTGGTCGGCGCGTGCGCGCGACGCGATGGACGACAAGGTCGCGGCGACGTCGCGCTATCAACTCACGGTTTCCGATTATCAGAACACCTACTACGGCCGGCGTGCCGCCAAGACGCTCGCCGAACGTGGACAACCCGCGCAGAGGTATCTCGTGTTCGTGCAGAGCGCGGCTGAACTCAGCGGAGAGGGCGAAGGCTTCCCGCCGAATGCCGGCGTCATTCGAACACTGCTCGCCTTGAATCTTTACGAGCCCGCGTTGAAAGAGCTGGAGTACGCGCAGAACAAGTGGGGCGACTCGCCGGCCATCGACGCGACCGTCGCGTGGGTGACCTGGCAGCGGTCGACCAGCGAAGCGGGCTTGCCGCAGCTGATGATGGCGCGTGGTGCGATGATGCAAATGAAGCGGGCGTCTCCCCAATTCATGGCGGCCGGCGGCGAAGAGCTGCCGCGCGAAATCCTGACCGCCATCTTTCCGCTGAGTTATTGGGATTTGATCAAGAAGTATTCCGCGGAGTATGAACTGGACCCCTATCTGATGGCCGCGCTGGTGGCGCAGGAATCGACCTTTGTGGCCGACGTGCGCTCGCACGCGAATGCCTACGGGCTGATGCAGTTGTTGCCCTCCACTGGCCGGTCGTACGCCCGCAGATTGAACCTGCGTTATACGTCGCGCTTGCTGACGACGGCCGAGCCGAACATCCGCATGGGCATGGCGTACTTCGCCGACAAGGTCCGCGAATTCGGCTCGGTGCCGCTCGCGCTCGCGAGCTACAACGCCGGCGAGACACCGGTGCGCCGCTGGATTGCCGAGCGCGGCCGCAGCCTGCCGGAGGACGAGTTCATCGACGACATTCCGTATCCTGAAACCCAGAACTACGTGAAGCGCATTCTCGGCACCGCCGAAGACTATCGCCGGCTGTACGGTCCGCAGTAGAATCTTTCTGCGTGAGGGCGGCAGGCCGTCACATACGTCCGTCCTGCGGCCGGAACTTACGCTGCACGAACACGGCCGCTTGGCCGGACGTAGGCGTTGGCCTGCCGCGCGCCCGACGCGAAGCTGCGGGCCGCCGAGTTTTCCTTTTGGATCGTTCCCTTTGCGGCCCTGCGCCTCTGCGTCGAGACAGGAAAACCATGAAGCCACGAGGATCGAAGAAAGCCACGCAGTTTACCGAGTCGGTCATCCGCGAAATGACCCGGCTCGCTCAGGAATTTGACGCCGTCAACCTCTCGCAGGGGTTTCCGGATTTTGCGACCCACCAGGTGCTGAAAGACGCGGCGTGCGCGGCCATTCAGGGCGATATCAACCAGTACCCGATCACGTGGGGCGCCGAAAATCTCCGTCAGGCGATCGCGCGCGACTTTTCGAAACGCTACGGCGTGAAGGTCGACGAGACCCAGGTGACGGTGTGCTGCGGCTCGACCGAAGCGATGCTTTCGACGTTGCTCGCCGTGCTCGATCCCGGCGACGAGGTCGTCATCTTCGAGCCGTACTACGAGAACTACGGGCCCGACAGTATTATTTCCGGCGCGGTGCCGCGATTCGTGCGGTTGCGCGAGCCCGACTGGACGTTCGATCCGTCGGAGCTCGAAGCCGCGTTCAACAACAAGACGCGCGCCATCATCATCAATACGCCGAACAATCCAACCGGGAAGGTGTTCACCAAAGAAGAGCTCGAGTCGATCGCCACGCTCTGCCTCAAATGGGACGTGCTGGCCATCACCGACGAGATCTACGAGCACATCATTTATGACGGCCACAGGCACGTGCCGATGGCGTCGATTGCCGGGATGGCGGATCGCACCATCACGATTAATGGCTTGTCGAAAACCTTCAGCGTGACGGGATGGCGCGTGGGCTGGGCCATCGCGCCCAGCGATCTTGCGGGGCCGATCCGCAAGATGCATGACTTTCTCACCGTCGGCGCGCCGGCGCCGCTGCAGGAAGCGGGTGTCGCCGCGCTGGCGATGCCCGAAAGCTATTACACCGAGATGGCCGCAGGCTACGCCAAGCGACGCGCGCTGCTGTGTGGCATCCTCGAGCGTCACGGGTTCCGGTTTAAACCGCCGCAGGGCGCCTACTACGTGATGACCGACATCGCGCACTTCGGATTCGATTCGGACATCGAGTTTGCGACCTATCTCGTGAGAGAGGTGGGCGTCGCGGTGGTGCCGGGCAGCAGTTTCTTCAACGATCGGAAAGCGGGCCGGACCAAAGTGCGGTTCGTCTACAGCAAGCGCGACGAGACGCTGCGCGAGGCCGACAAGCGACTGGCCAAGCTCGCGGCGAGGGTAGTTGGTTAGTTGGTTGGTTGTTAGTTGGTTAGTGATTTCGGCTAACAACTATTCAACTAATCAACTAACAACTAATCAACTAATACCTCACCACGCCGCCGAAGTACACGCCCTTCATCTTGAACGTGCCTTCATCCTGCTTGAACTTGTAGCCGATGTCGATGTTGCGGTAGCCGAGCTGCGCGCCGACGTAGTTGTTGAAGTTCACCGTCCCGTACAAATCGAAATCGAAATAGTGCGCTTTGTAGTCGGCGTTCAGGCTCTGAGGAATCTTGATCCCGTTGATGTCGGCCGTGACTGAGATGTTCGGCACAACATACACGCGCGCGATGCCGCCGATGGTGGGCACCGGCGCCTGGGCGCTCGCAAACTCGGTGACGATCGGGCTTTTGATGTTCACGAGCGTCTTCGTGAATTTCGAATTCAGCGTCAACCCGACAAATCCTTTGTCGGTATAGAAGAAGTCGTACTCATAGGCGATCACCCACGTCTTCCATTCGAACTGCGTCGTGATCGGCAGGTTGACGCCGAATCGCTGGCCGTTGAAGATGAATTCCCGGTGGATCGTCGCGTTGCCGCTGTAGGTCATCGGAAGATAATTCAAACGGAACTTGTGCTTCCTGGCCGGCCGCAGCACGATGCGCATCTCGCCGAGCTTTTTCTGGGCGAGCCCAAGATCCGTGGTGGCGTCAATCTGCGTACCGCTGATGCCGAGCCGCTCGCTGGCAACCTTGAGGTCGAGCGGAGGGTTCCACAGCTCTGCCGCGAACTCGAAGTGGTACTTCTCGCCGGTTGCGGGATCGCTGAACGGTTTGGCTGAAAACTGCGCGTCCGCCTTCCCAGGCATGAACACCAACATGTACATGAAACATCCACCGGCAACGAATAATCGAATCTTCATCGTGATCCTTCTTTGAATGCCACGCGCGGGTGGCGTGCGGAAGCCTGCTGGGAAGAGGCGGCTACAGAATAGCACGGCCCCCGCGATTCCTTTATCGGCCGTTCGCGCCTGTCGGCAATAGGGCCTTGAGCTCGACGGCCACGGCGTCGAGCCCCTGTTGGGCGGTGAGTGCGCCCGACACGAGCTGTTCGAGCGTCGGCGTCATCGCATCGATGATGGCCTGCGCTTCCGGAATGGTCGGGATCGGCGCACGACCGTTCGTCGCGTGCGGATCGCTCGACGCCGATGTTCGCGGCGACAGAATGCCGCTCTTCGCCATCCGCATCTGCACGTCGTTCGACAGAATCTGCTGCATCACGCGAAACGCTTCTCGCGGATGACGGGCGCGCGCGGGAATGACGAACGTATCGCCATCGAGCGGAAGGGCACGCTGGTCGTTCGCCTGCGGCGGCGGTGTGTCGCCCATGCGGCCGGTGCGGCGTTGAAACGCCACAAACTGCTCGGTGGCCGCAACCGCTACAGGAGAATTCACTACGACGGGGCCATATGTGTCGCCCGACGGCGAATCCATGATGCGCGCGCCAAAGGCGTACGCGAAGGTGAGCCACGAGAAAAACAGTCCACGCCTGGTCGTGACGATCGTCACCGGATAGCCATAAATCTGGTGGCGGTACTGGGAAAGTTCGCGCCACGACGGCAGCAAGTCGATCTGTGGGTCGACGACCCTCGGATCGAATAACTTCAAGTCGTCGACGAACGACTTGATCGGATGGATCGCATCATCGGCCACGAGCCGTCCAAGGAGGTGATGCGGCACGACGGCGAGATCCGGTGGAACGTCGGCGTTGTGGGCCAGCGCCGCCATCAGCGCCGATCGATCCATCGCCGTCGCGTCGACGCGAACAGCGGCGGCTGACGCGTACACGGGTTTCAGATCGATCAGGGCGGAGAAGGCCGGCGAGGATTCTCCGATCAGCCGGATACCTGGATGTGCTTGGGCGCAGCCGCACGCGGCGGCGGCCAGGACGAGCGCGAGGGTGAAACGCATTTCCAGCTCGTATGCTACGCGCTTATACTGAAAAGACAACGTGACGCCGGTCCGCCGCCTCCTTCCATATATTCGACGCTACCGCCGCGAATACCTGCTCGGGTTCGCGTCGCTGATGGTGTGTTCGGCGATGTTTTCTGTCGCGCCGCGAGTGCTGCAGTTCGCGGTCGATGATCTGTACGCGGGGGTGACGCGCGCGAAGCTCTTGCGCTATTCGTCGCTGTTACTGCTGATCGCCGGCGTGGCGGGATATTTCCGCTATCAAATGCGCCGCATCATCATCAGCGCATCGAGGGGATTCGAGTACGATCTGCGCAACGATTTCTTCGCGCACCTCGAGCGGCTGCCGCTATCATTTTTTCAAACGAACCGAACCGGCGATCTGATGTCGCGCGCCACCAACGACCTGAGTGCCGTGCGGATGATGATCGGCCCGGCCGTCATGTACCTCGCCAACACGCTCATCACGGCCGTCGTGAGCCTGACGCTGATGTTCCTGGTCGACGTGCGATTGACGCTCGTCGCCCTCATCCCGCTGCCCATCGTGTCGATCACCGTGAATATTTTCGGGACGAAGATCCACAAGACCTTCGAGCAGGTGCAAGAGCGGTTGTCGGACATGAGCGCTGTCGTTCAGGAGTCACTCACCGGCGTGCGCGTGGTGCGCGCCTATGGGCAGGAACAGTCGGAGATCGAGCGGTTCCGTCAGTCGAACCTCGATTACTTCGAGCACAACCGCCGCCTGAGCCGGCTGCAGGGCGCATTCTTCCCGACAATGGGCCTCTTCCTGGGTTTCAGCGCGCTGCTGGCGCTGTGGCTGGGCAGCCGCGATGTGATCAGCGGCCGCATCACCATTGGAGAGCTCGTCGCCTTCAACGCGTACCTGGCGCAACTCGCGTGGCCAATGATTGCGTTTGGCTGGGTGACGAATCTCCTGCAGCGCGGCACGGCGTCATGGAAGCGGATGTTGACGGTCATGGATACGGAGCCTGCGATACGGGATGAATCCGGCGGCTCCGGGCATGCACCGATTCAAGGAAGCATCGAGTTTCGCCATCTGAGTTTTCAGTTTGGCGCCGCGGACGTTCTGCACGACGTGACCTTCTCGGTGAACGCTGGTGAAAGCGTGGCGATTGTCGGAGGCACGGGCTCCGGGAAGTCGACGCTGGTGAACCTTCTGGCGAGGCTACACAATCCGCCGCGCGGCACCGTCTTCGTCGATGGTCGAGACGTCCGCGACATTCCGCTTTCCGAGCTTCGCGGGGCAATCGGCTTCGTGCCGCAGGAACCGTTCTTGTTCTCCGATACCTTGGCCGACAACGTGGCGTTCGGGGTGCCGCAGGTGAAGGAGCAGCACCCCGAACGGATTTCGGCGGCAGCGACCGTGGCGCAACTGGATAAGGACGTCGCCGATTTTCCGCATGGCTACGAGACAATGGTGGGCGAGCGCGGCATCACGCTGTCCGGCGGCCAGAAACAGCGCACAGCGATCGCGCGCGCCGTCGTCACCGACCCGCGCATCCTTGTCCTGGACGACGCATTGTCGGCCGTCGACACGTACACGGAAGAAGAGATCCTTTCCCGGCTGCGTGGCGTCATGCGTTCGCGCACCTCGATCCTGATCTCGCATCGTATTTCGACCGTCCGAGACGCCGATCAGATCGTGGTGCTCGACCACGGCACGCTCGTCGAGCGGGGCAAGCATGACGAGTTGATCGCCCGCGGCGGGTACTACGCGGAGTTGTACAAGCAACAGCTGCTCGAGGAGGAGCTCGCCGCTTCTTAGTATGTCGTTCCACGAGGAAGATGTTCTCGGGAAAGCCTACGACGCGCGTCTCATGCGGCGCCTGCTGGGATATCTCCGCCCACACAGGGCGTATGTATTGAGCGCGTTGCTGGCGCTCGTGGGCGATGCGGCCGTCCAGCTGGCTCCGCCCTACCTGGTGAAGATGGCTATCGACCGGTACATCGCCGCCGGCGACCTTCCCGGGCTGAACAACATCGCCGTCATCTACTTCGCCTGCCTGTTCGCGTCGTTTTCGCTCGAGTACGGGCAGACCTACCTGATGCAGATGATTGGACAGCGCATCATGTTCGACATGCGGATGCAGATTTACAAGCATCTGCAGCGGCTCGACCTCGCCTTTTACGACAAGAATCCCGTTGGGCGGCTGATGACACGCGTCACGACCGACGTCGACGTCATCAACGACCTTTTCACGACGGGCGTCGTGGCCGCGTTCGGCGATCTGTTCATGCTCGTCGGCATCATGATCACGCTCGTATGGATGGACTGGCGCCTCGCGCTCATTACCTTCTCGGTGCTGCCGCTCATTCTGGTGCTCGCGCAATGGTTTCGGAAGAACGTGCGCGATTCGTACCGGAAAGTGCGCACGTGGATTGCACGCATCAATGCGTTCCTGAACGAGCACATCAACGGCATGGCGACGGTGCAGCTGTTCCGCCGCGAGGCGTTCAATTTCGCGCGATTCGACGCGATTAACAAGACGCATCGCGATTCAAACGTCGAGCAAATCTTTTTTTACGCGGTGTTTCTGCCGGCCGTCGAATTTGTCGCCGCCATCGCCTCGGCGCTGATTCTCTGGTATGGCGGCGGTTTCGTGCTGAGCGGAAGCCTGTCGCTCGGGACCCTGGTCGCGTTCCTGCTGTACGCAGGGCGATTCTTCAGGCCGATCAGCGACATGTCAGAGAAGTTCAACACGCTGCAGGCAGCCATGGCGTCATCGGAGCGCATCTTTCAGCTCCTTGATCATCCAGTCGCCATTCAGTCGACGCTGGACGCTGGACGATCGACGCTGGACGATGGACGATCCGCCGGGCACATTGTCTTCGAGGACGTGTCGTTTAGTTATGACAAGGAGCCGGTGCTGCGCAATGTGTCGTTCGAGGTGACGCCAGGCGAGCGCGTCGGCATCGTCGGCGCGACCGGAGCGGGGAAGTCCACGCTCATCAGCCTGCTGTTGCGTTTTTATGACGTCACGAGCGGACGCATTCTGGTCGACGGTGTGGACATCCGAACGATGGATCTCGGCGAGCTGCGCAAGCTGTTCGGGTTAGTCCTTCAAGATGTGCACTTGTTTTCCGGAACCATCGCAGGAAACATCCGTCTCGGCAACGAGGAGATCACAGATGCGCAAGTAAGAGCCGCTGCGACGGCGGTGCATGCACAGCAGTTCATCGAGGCGATTCCCGGCGGGTACGAGGCGCCCGTTGCCGAGCGTGGCGCGACGTTGTCTGTGGGTCAGAAACAACTGTTGTCGTTTGCACGGGCGCTCGCATTCAACCCGTCGGTGCTGATCCTGGACGAAGCGACATCGAGCGTCGACACGGAAACCGAGCTGCTGATTCGCGACGCGTTGCGTGTCCTGATGGCCGGGCGTACCACGCTGGCCATTGCGCATCGCCTGTCGACCATCCAGGACATGGACAAGATTCTGGTGTTCCACAAAGGCAAGCTACGCGAATCGGGAAGTCACCAGCAGCTGCTTTCGATGCGCGGGATCTACTACAAGCTTTTCCAGCTTCAGTACAAAGGGCGAGAAGAATTGAACACCGTTCAGTGACTAGCTGTCGCTTGTGCTTCACCCTCAGGGGTTTTATCAAATGTCGGGTTCGGAATCGGCGTGACGCTGCGCTCTGGCAGGCGCGGCCGCGGCCTGCGCGGCGGGCCGGCAGGCGGTTGCGCGTTATTGCCTTCCGGCGTGCGCCGGTGGAACAGCGTCTCGATGAGCCGCGCCGTGTCCTTCGGATTCCATCCGAGCCGCAGCACGACGATATGCACGTCCTGCCGGCCGAAGCGCAGCGCTTCGAAACAGCTCCACATGTACACGTCGATCTCGCGGCCCTGCACGGCGGGGCCCGTATCCATCACCGTATAGACGCCGTCGTATTGATGCTGCTCGAAATTGGCTTGGATGACCGATCCGACCGGCAATAGATCGGCATCTGCCGCGGCGACGCCGCTTCTCACCGCCACACCGGAGGCGGTTGTTTCACCTTTGCAATACGCGGTCGCCTTGAATGACAAGAGCGTGCCCGGCACGGGCTTGAGCGTGCCGTCGAGCAGTTCGGCCTGACGGGCCGCGTAGCGTGAATCGGAGACGGTCGCTTCGTACAGCAACAAGAACGCCGACACGAGCATCAGGCTCGGAAACATGCGCCGCCAGAAAAAGCTGTTAAATGCCAAAGTGCGTAAAGCCCCTTGGTAATTCTTCGGTCGTTCCGCCTCGTTCCAACAGGAACCGGCGATCTGCCGTCAGGCGCCCGATGCGGGTGACGGCCACATCCTTCGTGAGACGGCGCACGCCCTCGAGACGCCGCCGCAGTTTGGGTGCCACCGCAAACAGCAGCTCGTAATCTTCGCCTCCGCTCAGCGCATCCTCCATACTCGCACCGGGCTCGACGGGGATCGCACTGGCATCGATAACCGCGCCCACGCCCGACGCGCTGCCGATTTGCCGGATTCCATCAGCCAAGCCATCACTCAGATCGACGCACGCGCGCGCCGCCCGATTGCGCCCGAGCAACATCCCAAGGCGCAGCCGAGGCTCCGGCCGCCGGTAACGACCGGCGGCCAGCGAACTGTCGCCGTGATTGACGCGGAGCATTCTCAATCCCAGTGCCGCTCCGCCTAAAGTGCCGCTGACGTACAGGTCGTCTCCGACACGGGCATCGGCGCGCGTAAGCACGCGCCGCCTATGCACAGTTCCGGTAACGGTGACATCGACGATGAGCGGTCCGGGAGAACGCGCGATATTACCGCCGACGATCGACACCTTCGAGCGGCGGGCCAGCGCGACCATACCATCGACGAGCGCGTCGAGATGGGCGACGGGCCACGCGGGGGGCAAAATCAGAGAGAGGAGAGCCACACGCGGAGCCGCGCCCATGGCGGCCACATCGCTCAGATTGACGGCGAGCGCTTTGTGGCCGACGTCGAGCGGGCCCGTAAACGCCAAGTCGAAGTGCACGCCTTCGACTTGGGAGTCGGTCGTGATCACTTCCAGCGCATTCCTCTCCGGCTCGATGACGGCCGCATCGTCTCCGATGCCGACGACCACGAAGGAGGGGGCGGTGGAGAGGCGCGATCGGATCCGCTCGATCAGCGCATGCTCACCAAAATCGGCAATAGCGGGGTCTGACCCCATTATTTCGCGTACTCGACGGCGCGAGTTTCGCGAATGACCGTGACCTTGATGTGCCCCGGGTACTCGAGCTCGTTCTCGATGCGCCGCGCGATGTCTTTCGACAGCCACACCGCCTCTTCGTCCGAGATGCGCTCGCTTTCGACCATGATGCGAATCTCGCGTCCGGCCTGCAGCGCGAACGCCTTCGATACGCCTTTGAACGAGTCGGCAATCTCTTCGAGCTTTTCGAGACGCTTCACGTACGACTCGAGAATGTCGCGGCGCGCGCCGGGACGCGCCGCCGAAATCGCATCGGCGGCCTGGACGATCATTGCCTCGAGAGAGGGCCAATCGATATCCATGTGGTGTGCGGCCATCGCCATCACGACCGCTTCGCTTTCGCCGTGCTTGCGCAGCAGGTCGATGCCAATTTCGAGATGGGTGCCCTCGAGCTCCCGGTTGATCGCCTTGCCGCAGTCATGCAGGAATGCCGCGCGGATGGCGACCGTGGCATTGAGGCCAATTTCCTTCGCCATAATGCCGGCCAGATACGCCACTTCCTTCGAGTGATTCAGGACGTTCTGGCCGTAGCTGGTTCGATATTTCAGCCGTCCCATCAGCTTCTGAAGTTCAGGATGAAGGTCGTGCATGCCGAGCTCGAAGGCGGCCGCCTCGCCGTCCTTGCGCACCGATTCTTCCATCTCCAACTTCACTTTCTCGACGACTTCCTCGATGCGCGCAGGGTGAATGCGCCCGTCGGCAATCAGCCGCTCGATCGACTGCCTGGCGATTTCACGCCGATAGGGATCGAACCCCGACAGGATGATCGCGCCCGGCGTGTCGTCAACGATCAAATCGACGCCCGTGGCCTGTTCGAGCGCGCGGATGTTGCGCCCCTCGCGGCCGATGATGCGCCCTTTCAGATCGTCGCTCGGCAGATCGACGACCGAGACCGTCGTCTCGATGGTGTGTTCCGCAGCGCTGCGTTGAATGGCTTCGGTGATATATTGCCGCGCCTTGGCCGCCGCCTGCTCGCGCGCTTCGGCGTCGAGCCGCTTCACGAGATTCGCCGCGTCGCGGCGCGCATCGGCTTCGATGTGCTGAAGCAGGAGGTGCTTGGCTTCGTCGGTTGTGAGGCCCGACAGGCGCTCGAGCTCGTGCTGCTGCAAGGCGACGAGCTGCTCGTACTTGGCGGCCGCGGCGGCCGCCGCCTTTTCTTTCTCGGCGATGCTTTGCGTGCGCGTCTGGAGGTCTTTGTCTTTGCGCTCGGCCGTTGAGAGTTTGTCTGTGAGCGATTGATCGCGCCGGTTCAGCTGCTGCTCGAGATCGGCGAGCTGCTGGCTTTTGTCGCGGGCGGCGCGCTCGGCCTCGGTGCGCAGCTCGTGCGCTTTTTCTTTGGCTTCGAGGAGCGCTTCCTTCTTACGGTTCTCGCCGTCGCTCTCCTTCTTCCGACCATCGCGATGGCTCAGCAGACGCGCACCCCCACGATGGCCGGCCGC
>JANMJM010000301.1:0-43758 GCA_031371345.1 Vicinamibacteria bacterium | reverse complement strand
GGTCGGCGAATGGCGGCGACGCCGATGGGTACGATCTCGTCGCCTTCAGGCACTGGACCCTTTGCGCGCCGATAGAGATATTTGTGTTCGAAGTACACGACGGGGTTATCGTCGCGGATCGCGGCCTTCAGCAGGCCCTTTGCGTCGTACGGTGTCGACGGCGCCACGACCTTGAGCCCTGGCCGGTGGATGAACCACCCTTCGGGATTTTGCGAGTGATACAAGCCGCCGCCAACGTTCCCGCCGCTTGGCGCCCGAACGACGATGGGCACAGTGACGCGTCCGCCGCACCGATAGCGAAGCGAAGCGGCCTGATTCACGATTTGGTCGAAGCCACAGCTGATGAAATCAGCGAACTGCATCTCGGCCACCGGACGGTAGCCACGCTGGGAGGCGCCGATGCTGATACCGACGATGGCCGACTCGGAGATCGGAGTGTCGAGGCAGCGTTCTTCGCCAAACTCATCAACGATGCCTTGCGTAACGCCGAAGGCGCCGCCGTACGGTCCGACATCCTCGCCCAGAATGAATACCTTCGGATCGCGCCGCATCTCTTCGACGAGTGCTTCGCGGATAGCTTCTAAGTACGTGATTTCCTTCGCCATGGTTATGCGTAGAGGTCGGTCACGGCGTCTTCCGGCACAGGATCCGGACTGTCTTCGGAGAATCGCACGGCATCGTCGAGCACGCCCTTGATGCGCCCGTCGATTTCCTGTTCTTTCTCCGGCGTCAGCACGCTCATGTGCGTGAGATAGGCCGTGAAGACGACGAGCGGATCGCGGCTCTTCCACATCGCGAGCTCTTCCGGTGTGCGATAGAACGCCTTGTCGTGCTCCGAGTGGCCATGCCAGCGGTAGGTCTTGCACTCGATCAATGTCGGGCCCTCGCCCGCACGGGCGCGACGCCTGGCACCCTTTACGGCCTGATACACCGCGAGCACGTCGTTGCCGTTGATCGCGACACCGTCAAACCCGTAACCCTCGGCGCGGACGGCGACGTCTTCGATCGCCATCGCTTTCTCGATAGGCACCGAGTAGGCGTACAGGTTGTTCTCGCAGATGAACAGGATCGGCAGCTTCTGAACGCCGGCGAAGTTCAGCGCCTCGTGGAAGTCGCCGGTGTTGCTGGCACCTTCGCCGAAGTATGCGACGACGACGTTGTCCTTCCGCTCCATCTTGTAAGTGAGCGCGATGCCAGCCGCGACGGGCAGATTGGCGCCCAGCATGCTCGTATTGCCGAAGATGCCGAGCTCGGGTACGCCGCTGTGCAGCGCGGAGTCGCGTCCCTTCGACAGGCCAGTGGCCTTGCCGAACATTTGGGCCATCATCACGCGCGGTTCGACACCTTTCATCAGCAAGGCGCCGAGATCGCGATGTAACGGGCAGATGTAATCTTCTTTTCGAAGTCCAAAGCAGGTGCCGACAATAATCGCTTCCTGCCCAATGCCGGTGTAGACGCCGCTGCGAACTTTTCCCTGGCGCACGAGCAGGCTTAACCGTTCGTCGAACGCACGGATGAGCTTCAGCCAGTAGTACATTTCCAGCAGCTCTTCGGCGTTGAGTTTGAACTTCGTCCGCTTAATCGGAGGCATCGAATTTACTAGTGTAATTCAAGGTTGCGTCAGCGCGACGGCGAGCAGCAACGCGCGCTGAGTTCCCTTCCAGGCGTCTGTCGTATCGAAGGTTTCGTTTTCGGTGTGCACGCCCGATCCATGGCCGCCGGTATCGATGGTGATGGCCGGGATGCCGAGGCTGATCGGCAGGTTTGAATCGGTGGAGCCTTCCGAAAAGGAGACGGTAATATCGAGCGCGCGCGTCACCGAGACTGCAGCCTGTACGATGGGCGAGGTCGCCGACACGCGGCCAGTGGGGCGCTGCCCGACGCTCTCGATCGTAACTGTCAGCGCCTGGCTTCGCCAGCGCGTGTTCTCGGCGGTTGCGGCGTCCTGCACTGCCTGTTTGAATCGCGTTTCGAGGCCGCGAAGCGTTGGCAGGTCGGCCGACCGGAGATCGACTTCCATCCACGCCTCGCTGGCGATCGCATTCACCGACGTGCCGCCCCCGATCCGCCCGATATTGAACGTCGTGCGTGGCGCCGTCGGGACCTCGAAGTCCGCAATGGTCGCAACCGCGCGGCCGAGCGCGTGTGTCGCGCTGACAGTGCCGAAGGATCCGAAGCTGTGCCCACCGGGGCCTTTGAACGTCACGCGGTAGCGGGAGCTTCCAGTCGCGATGTAGGTGATGCCGAGGCCGTCGCCGTCGATCGACACAAAGCGATCGATGGTGCCTTTCAACGTCTCGTTGAACAAGCGGCGCACGCCACGAAGATCGCCGAGACCTTCCTCGCCCACTGTCGCCACGAACGTGATGGAGCCGGGTGTGGTGACGTTGCCCTTGTTCAGCGCGCGCACCACGCCGAGCAGGTCGGCGAGCCCGCGGCAGTCGTCGCCGATGCCTGGCCCGCGCAGCACGCGCCCGTCTCGCTTCACTTTTACCGTGGTTCCGCGCGGAAACACGGTGTCGAGGTGCGCGCTCAATACGAGATTCGGACGTGCGCTGGTTCCGCGCCGCTCGCCGATGACATTGCCCTCGACATCGAGACGCACGTTCTTGAGGCCGGCCTCGCGCATCAGCTGCGCGTACAGTTCGGCGCGTTTGACTTCCTGAAACGGAGGCGCTTCAACTTCGCAGATGCGGACTTGATCGTCGATGGTCTGTTGCTCGGCCGCGCGCGCCGCGTCGAGGGCCGCGCGGACCGCCGGTTGCTGAATGAGCAGGGCTCCGAGTTCGGTTGCCCGTTGCTGTGCGGCTGGCGCGGTGGCGAGAAGCAGAAGGGCGGGAATCAGAAGGGCGCTTGTGCGCGGCATGCAACGCACAAGTCTATGGTAGGTCCAGGGTAACTAGTCAGTTACTTTTCAGTTTCCAGTTTCCAGTTTTTCGTTTCTCAAAGGATGTTTGGCGCGCCCGTGCGGAAATTGCCGCCGAGAATGGCGCTCGAATCGCCGCCGAGCCAATTGTCGATCACCCGGGAGTACACCGCGCGAAAATCGGTCTCGTAACGGATGTCGTTGCCACCGTTCTCCAAGGTCGGGTTCGCCGTGTTCGACGGGTCGAGATTTGGGGCCGTGCCGTAGATGCCGCCGCGCACCTGCCCGCCCATCGCCATCATGACGCTCGCCGCGCCATGGTCGGTACCCTGGCTGCCGTTCTCCTGAATGCGCCGGCCAAACTCCGAGAACTGCAGCACCAGCGTCTGGCTCAGCAATCCCTGATTGGTGAGGTCGTTATGAAACGCGAGCAACCCGTCGTTCAGCGTGCCCATCAATGTCGCGTAGGTGCCGTTCAGCGTGTTCTGCGCGGCGTGCGTGTCGTAGCCGCCGGTCTGCACCCAGAACACGCGTGTGCCGATGCCGTTGGACAGCACGCCAGCCACCGCGCGCAGCGCCTGCCCGAACCCGTTGTTGGGATACGCCACGCTCGGCGCGTAGTTCGCTACCGACGCCACGCGATCAAGCGTAGCGAAGGCCGCCTGCGCCGTCGAATTCACAAACGCGAGATGCGGCCGGTGCACCGGCACGTGCGACGAAATGCGCGTGGCAAACGTTCGCTCATCGACAGCATTCGTTCCGGTGTTCGGGCTGCTGAACGCATAGGCGGCCGGACTCGGGATGGCCGGCACGCCGACCAGCCGGGCCTGCAACGCGTGCGGCGTCTGTCCGGTCGTATTCCAGGCAGCCAGCGGATCGACGGGCGCCGGAATCGTGTCGAGATATCTGCCGAGCCACCCGGCCCCCTGCGTATTCGTCGGGCTTGCGGTTGACCAGATGTCGGTGCCGGTGAAATGCGACCGGCTGGAGTTCTCGTACCCGGTCCGTTGAATCAGCGCCAGCCGACCCTGATTGAAGATCGTCCGCATGCCGGTCAGCCGCGGATGCAGGCCCAGCGCGTTGCCGGCCGCGTCGCTGCCAATCTGCAGCACCTGCCCTGCCGGCACGGCGAGCGTAGGACGGCGCGAGACATACGCCCGATCGTTGTAGGGGATCAGCATGCTGAGCGAATCGTTGCCGCCCGACAGGTAAATGACGACAAGATTTCTCGAGCCGGCGCCTTGGGCCTGCGCGATATCGCAGAGAAACTTCGGCGCGGCGAACCCGAGCGTGAATGCCGATACACCGCCACGCACGAAATCGCGTCTGGTCATGCTCATATGAGTTGGTACTCCGACGACCCGACGATCAGATGCAGCAAGCCGGGCGCCTTGATCCCGATCTGCGTGTCGTTCCCCGTCCACGTGCCGCCGGCACGAAGGTATGCCAGCAGATCGTCGTAGGCGTCGCGGTCGTAATCGGCTGGACTGAGCTGACTGAGATACATCGTGAGCAACGCCTCGGGACTGGGGCCTTTGCCCCGCGCAGTCTGCGAAATATTGAAGCGCTGGTTTGACGTGAGCGTGGCAGCAAAGTTCATGCGCGCCAGCATCGCGCCGGTCGAAAACCAGTTCTGACCGAGATCCCAGCCGGCCACGTCCGGCGGCTCGAAGAGCTGCTGGCCCCATGTTCACGAGCGGTGTCAGCGCGCTGTTCAATGAGAAGCCGGCGTACCCGACCTCCTTCAGTGCCTTCACGACGAACTCGGCGGGCCACGAGTACTTCGTGAAGTAATTCACCGGCGCAAGAAACTCCCGCGAATACAGAAGTGTTCGCAGCACCGGCGCCATCTCGAAGTTATTCTGCTGATACACGCTCGCGAGATGACCGATCAGGAAGTCGTCTGGAGGATTCGTCTCGCTGATGAAAAACTGGCACAACTTCCGTGCGAGCCGCCGAGCGGTTTCGGGGTGCCGCGCGAGCGCATCGATGAGATCGAGACCGTCCTGCATGCCGTTGGCGGCCGAGCGTGCGGGAATGATCTTTTTGCCGCTCGTGTAAATCGGAAAGCTGAACTCTTTCGCCGTGGTCTCGTGATTGTTCGCGATGTACTGGAATCGGTAGTAGCCGTTGTCGTTCGCGCCGCCGACACGCTCGAGATTCCAGCCGGTGAAGACGCGCGCCGCGGCGTACACGTCGGCCTCGGTATAAAACCCGACGCCCATCGTGAACAGCTCCATGATTTCGCGGCCGAAGTTTTCCTGTGGCCGCTGCCGTGTATTGGTGCGGCCGTCGAGCCAGACCAGCATCGCGGGATCTTTAGCGACCTCGACGAGCATGTCCCGGAAATTGCCCAGCGCGTACTGACGAAGAAGCTCGAGCTGTCCCTGCTGTCCCCCAGGGTGCTCCGACCGCTTCGCCGCCATCATGCGCGTGCCGTCGAGGGGACTGGTATTCCCCGACACTTTGCTGTACGCGGTAGCGAAATGGTTGTGCCAGAAAAGCGCCATCTTCTCCTGCAGCGGACGCCGGCCGTGCAGCATCCGAAAGAGCCAGCGCTGCCGCGCGTCGTTGATCACCGTCGAAGGAGAAAACGGACCGTTCGATGTCGTACCAACGTACCCAGGAGTACCGATCTTGTCATCCACATCGTCTGGAGTACCGGCGAAACTGACGAACTGGTCGATTGTGTCTGCAAGGCCGCGCTGACTGTAGTCAGCGGCTTCCTCGGGGCGGGCGCCGAAGCCGGCACGTCGAAGGACGTGCATAATTTGACGATCTTGAAAGGCCATTGTGTGACTTAGCCGACGTTCACTTGGGGGTCCAACTAGTATAGACCGCCAGCGTCCTGAAAAGGTTACTTTATTAGGGTTTGGCGGGCGGACGTGACGGGGCGCCTGGCAGTTTGCCGCGGCTAATCAGGTTTGCAAACAGTTGATAGGCGCCGTCGGTGCCCGCGGCGAGCTGACGCCAGAGGCCAAGCCCAACGTAGATCCAGCGGCCCTTGCCGACTTTGGCTTCGACGAGCGCGCCCTTCTTCCAGCCTTTGTTGTTGTCGAACGGCTCGTTCACCTGAATCAGCTCGGTGTACTCAGGGCTTTGGACGTCGATGAAGTAGGTGCCTCTCTCCTGCACCCACCCTTTCCAGGCGGCATCGCTGATTTCGTTGGGATAGTGGAACATCGGATCGTCGGTCGCGAGGATCTGAACTTCTCCGTTCTCGTCGGTTACGCGCGTGGCGCTTCCGCGCGCCGGATACGGCGCGTACTGCGCCCAATCGGCATCCCTGTTGTACTGCACGATCGCCGTGCCGCCATTCTGCGCGTACTCCAAAATTCGTGTATTGCTCGCGCGAAGATCGTCGCGGCTGTCGTAGGCGCGAATGCCAATGACGATGGCGTCGTAACGGCTCAGATCGCCGAACGCCAGCTCGTCGGCGTCGAGCATGCGCACGCTGGCGCCGAGCCCGCGAAGCGCAGAGGGCACGTCGTCTCCCGTCCCCATGACGTAGCCGACGTTGAGATTCGGCGCCAGACGAACATCCATCACCTTGAGATTGACGACAGACGGAATCTCGAGCTGCCGGCGATGAATGTGGGGATACTCGACGGTCTGATATCCGCGGTCGAATGTCTGCGCGCCAACCGACGCGACCGCCTTGATGGGATACTCGCCAATCGCGGTTTTCGCCTCGGGCCGCACGACGAACCGGACGGTCTGCGCTTCGTCTTCGCGGGTAAAGTTCACCGCGGCGGTCGGCGGCGTGACGCGCCAGCCGGATGGCACGTCGAGTTTCACCTGACCCGCGGTCGCACCTTTCGCGCCGCTCGTCACTGTCACTCGCAACTCGCGATCGACTGCCGCGGTGGCACCGCGCCCGGCCGGCACAATCGCGACGTCGGGCGACACACGGAGCGCAAGCGCCGGCACCACAGTGAGCTCCATACGCTTTTCGCCTTCCAGCGCTTTGCCTTCGTACCGATATTCAACCGGCAGATCGATCGTGACGTCGGCGCCGCCGAGGACAAGCGCGACCTCGGCGCGAAATGGCGTCGGGCGGAACGGCAGTCCAAACGGCGCATCCGGCTCAAACTCGTAGCGCGCCGCAGTCGGCAGCCGTTTCCAGTACGGCTTGGTTGGCTTCGCATCGGCCGGAATTCTCACCTGCGATTCGCAGCGATACACGCTGCCACCCTGCAGTGATCCAGGCGCGCAGGCTCCGGCTCCGTCGAATCCTTTCAGCGTGACCGACTTCACATTTCCGGTGCCGCGTCGCGCGCGATCGCCAATCATCACCGTCACGCGCACCGGCTCACCGGGCACCACGATGCCATCTTCGGCGAGCACTTCGAGACGAAGCCCTTGCGCCAGAACGGCTGCCTCGGAAAATTCGTCTTCTTTCGTCTTCAATCTCTGATCGATGTTGTAGCGCGCATCTTCGTTCAGACCCATCGCGCTCAGCTGCCGTCGCAGCGCACGGACGCCATTCAATCCCGCGACAAGCGGCGGAGCGGCCGCGGAGGGGCCGTTCAGATCGAATTGCTTCTGTGCGTCGGTCACGCGTTCGGCGATGGCGCGCAGCCCATCGACCAACGCCGGAGACGCAGCGTTTGCAAACTTGGCAAGCCCTGCGATCGTCGTGTCAATACCGTCGAAGAGCGACGTTTCTTCGGCACCTGTTCCAGATGCCGATCCGTCCATCAACAAGAAGCGTTGAACCGCAGGTCCTGACGGCAACGACAGCAGCTGCGCCATGGCTTGGCTTTTGTGCATGCTGCGCTCTTCCGATCCGACCTCGGGCGACGTGCGGCCCAGCAGGGCGTCGAACGCCGCAATGTCGACGACCGCCATCTTCGTTGCACCGATTGGAAGCGGCGCTCCGGCGGCGGGCGCGGCGGGTTGCCCACGTCCACCGCCTGTACCCGGGCCACCAAACGGGTAATAAAACTTGCGTGCCTGCCAGGGCCGTAAACCGTCTCGAATCTGTTCGGGATAACGCGATGGATCGCCGGCGGCTTTGAACGCCTCGCGGCTGAGCAACCCCGACGATTGATGATGGAGACCGCCGGCAGTACCGGTGGGATTCATTCCGTGGATGACGTCAGGACGCGTCATCCGAATCAGGCGGACGTAGTCGCCGATGATTTCATCCCGGCCCCACTTCTGAAGCGTCTCTTCGATGCTGAAGGAGTACCCAAAGTCGACCGCCCGCGTGAAGTACTGTTCGGTCGCATCGAACCGGTGCATGGCGCCGAGCTCTTCGGTGCGAAGCACCGCGAGCGCATCGAAGATTTCAGGGCCGATCTCGTTCTGCCCACCGTCGCCGCGCGTCGCCGTGGCGAGAATGGTGCGCACGCCCTGCCCGCGGTTCAAATAGACATGCAGCGCGTTGTTCTCGTCGTCAGGATGCGCGGTCGCCTGCATGAACACGCCCGTGTTCGCCAGGTGACGAAGCGCGAGACCGAGCGCGACCGAGCCGTCCTCGAGATCGACGGGACGCACGCGCATTTGCGCCGACGGCAATTCGATCAGGACCAGGGCGATGGCCGCGGCCAGCCACGATGCGCGTGTCACAGTCATATCAGCCTTTTACTGGTATCCGGAAACTTCCTGATAATACGCTTCATATTGCGGCACGACGCGCTTGGCACAGAAGAACTCTTCAGCCCGATCGCGTGAGGCTTTGGCAAACGCCGCGTGAAGATTGGGGTTCGTCAGCAGCGCGATGCCGCTGTCGGCCATGCCCTGCAGATCGTCGGGCGGATGAAGATAACCCGTCACGCCGTGCTCGATGACTTCGGGCAACCCGCCCACGCGCGACGCGATGACGGGCACGCCGCACGCCATCGCCTCGAGCCCCGCGAGCCCGAAACTTTCTGTCGCGGACGGAAGCAGAAACAGATCGGACACCGACAACAAGGGGATGACATGCTCCTGCTCGCCGAGCGCCTCGACGTCGCAGCCCAGGTTGAGTTCGTGCGCCATGCGCATGGCGCGGCTTAGCTCGGGGCCTTCACCCACCAGCAGGAACTTCGCGCGGACACGCTGCCGAATGCGGCGGAATACATCGATCGCCGCCTCCACGCGCTTCACGGGCCGGAAGTTCGAAAGGTGAATGATCAGCCTGTCGTATCTGTCCGGCGGGCAGAGTCGCTGGCGCAGATCGGGAATCTCGCGCCGCTTGTAGACGCCGCAATCCAGAAAATTCGGGATCACGCGAATGTCGCGTCTGAGCGGCAGCGACGCATACGTCTCGCCTTTCAAACTCTCCGACACCGCTGTGACGCCATCGGACTGCTCGATAGAAAACGCAACGGCTTCCGAGTACGAAGGATCACCGCCGAGCAGAGTGATGTCTGTCCCATGCAGCGTCGTGATGATCTTCGGCACCTTCACGTCCGGCGCTTCCAACAAGATCTGCTTCGCCAGGTACGCGGCCGTCGCGTGCGGAATAGCGTAGTGGGCGTGGACGATGTCGAGCGCGAATTCGCGGGAGAGTTGCACGATCTTGTTCGCCAACGACAACATGTACTGCGGCTCGCGAAACAGCGGATAGGTTGGCGTGTGGACGCGATGGAACGCGAGGCCCGCTTCGTACTCTCCGAGCCGGAACGGCGGCTCGGTGCTGATCAGATGCACTTGATGACCTCGCCGCGCCAGCGACTTGGCAAGCTCGGTGGCGACGATGCCGCTGCCGCCGACCGATGCGTAACACACGACACCTATATTCACGTGATCCTCAGAGGCTTCGGACTCCAGGCTCCGGTCTTCGGGCCAGTGGACCACGCCTGGAGCCTGAAGTCTGGAGTCCGCAGCCTACTCATTCTTAAACAGTCCGTGGCGTACGACCGGTTCGTTCACGATGATGCCCTCAGCAAAGGCGACGCCAGCCTGGGCCCCGAACTGCGCGTCACGGCTTTCGATCAGCTGGTTGAAGCGTGGACCATTTAGACGCGTTTCCGCCTGTTCGGTTGCACGGGTGAACTGGCTGCGATAACACGCGAGCGCCTTGCGCTTGATCTCGTAGTAGTCGCTGACGTCGATCACGAACGACGGGGGCCTGCTGTCATTGATGAAATAAAAGCAGGTCCACTCCGGCTGCCACGGGTCTCCCTCGGCCTCGTAGCGGCGCAATTTCGCGTTGAACACGGCCTCGCGCAGCATCGCGGCGGAAGCGACGTGATCGGGGTGGCGATCGTCCCAATACGGCAGCGCAATGGCCCGGGGCCGGCAGCGGCGAATCAGCTCGACCGCCTTCCGCAAATGGTCCGGGCTCGCGCCGATGCCGCGATCGGGAAGCGCGAGGTTTTCGCGCCACGCGGCGCCGAGTATCTTGCGCGCCCCCTCTGCTTCCTGCACGCGCTCTTCCGGCGTGCCGTTCGTCGACATCTCGCCGCGCGTGAGATCGCACAATCCCACGGAGTGTCCGCCGGCCGCATGTTTGGCGAGCGTGCCGCCCAGGCCAATCTCCAGATCGTCTGGATGCGGCCCGAACGCAAGTAGATCGATGCGAGTCTGCTGAGTCATTGTTTAATCCGCGTGGGGCCCCACCCCCACGCGCAGCCGTCGCTGACGCTCCGGATCTTGAGCCGGACATTTGTCTGCTTAGTCATTCTCTGATCCGCACGAAGGAGAACGGCTCGTCGGCCTTCTCGGTGGCGTCCTGATAACTGCGAAGGAGGATGCGCGCCGCAGCGAACGAGAGACCGAGGCCGCTCGGCCCGCCGCCGAACGCGAACAGGTGATGGGGATAATTCCGGTGGGGACCGAAGTACGGCACACCGTCGATCGTGCGCGAGTACTCGATGTCCCATGAGTACTCGGGCATCACCCCGGAGATCGACGACCGCATCACCGACAGCTCGTACATCAGTTGGCCCGTCCGTTGGACGATAGCCCGTTCTTTCAGGCGATCGGGAAGAGCGGCCTGATCGGCGCCGGAAAAGAGCACGCGGTTGCCCATCCAGTGCAGCCAGTGATCGGGAGCGGCGGTATCGCGGATGATCAGATCGGACGGGGTCAGGTCGCGGCGTATCGCCGCGCCGAGCTCCGGCGTCAGCACGATGTAGGAATCGCACTTGGTGAACCGTCGCCGCAGCGGCTTGAAATCGTCGGTGGGATATCCGCTGGCCAGCACCACGCTCTGCGCAGTGACGATCCCGCCGGCCGTTTTGATTTCGACGTTGCGGCGCTTCGCGCGAATGCGCGTCACCGGCGATCGCTCAAAAATTTTCGCGTGCCGCGCCGCCGCCGCTTTTGCAAACCCCAGCGTCGCGCGGTACGGATCGACCGACGCGTTGCCGTGGGTAATCAGGCCAAATCCGCTGATCCCGGTTTTCTTGAAGAGAAGCGATCCCTTCAGCGCGGCCGCGTCGAGCCCCGCGTCGCGGCGCGCGGCATATTCCTTCTCGAGCCGCTGAACGCCCTCGGGAGTGGTGGCAACGTGCAGGCCATCGCGAACCTGCAGCCCGCAGTCAATCCGAAGCCGCTTGATGGCTGCGACGTACTCGAGCGATCCGCGTCGCGCGGTTTGATAGATAAATCGAGAGTTGCGAACGCCGTGTTGCGCCACCAGTTTCTGAAAATCCGGCTCGGGTTCGTGCATCACGATCCCAGTCCCAGCGGCCGCCTGCCGGTGCGCGAGCCGCTCGGACTCGAACAACGCGACATGAATGCCTGCAGCTGCGAACACGTAGGCCGTCACGCATCCGATGGCGCCGCCGCCGACGATGGCGACCTCGGTTTCGAGAGTGCCTCGATGCTGCGGATAGGAGGGGCGGCGCGCCGACGGATACCGATCGAGCCAGTAGCTGGTGCCGTAGTGGGTCTTGGACAATGCATCATTCTATGTAGGGCTGCGGGGTAAGGGCAAAGGTTAGCCCTTTCGCGCCCGCTCCTGTCTCAGGAGCGTCTCTTTCCGAGGGATACCCCACCGGTAGCCTCCCATCGACCCGTCGGTGCGAATAACACGATGGCAGGGAATGATGAGCGCGACCGGATTGGTCGCGCAGGCTCGTGCCACGGCCCGCGTCGCAGTGGGTTTGCCGATGGCTTTTGCGACTTCCTGATAGGTCCGCGTTTCTCCGTAAGGGATGGCTTTCAACTGCCGCCACACGCGCCATTGAAACGCGGTCGCTCGAACATCGAGCGGCAGGTCGGGATGCGGTGAGCGGCCGCGAAGATAATTCAGCAGCGTTTTCACCTGTGCACTCAACAGGCGATCGTTCCGCCGGATCTGCGCGTGCGGATACTCCTGACGTAGCTCGCGCTCGAGCGCACGGTCGTCGTCTCCGATCATCACGCGGCAGACGCCGCGCGCAGTGGCCGCGAGAATCAGCTTTCCGAGCGGCGATTCGGAGACGGTGAAGTCGATCTCGGCGCCTTCTCCGCCGCGCCGATACGTCGCCGGCGTCATGCCCATCGCCGTGTCGACGCGTTCATATAATCGGCTGCTCGATCCGTAGCCGGCATCGTACAGCGCCGGCGTCACACGAGCGCCACCGCGCAGCGCGGTCTTCAACTGCCCCATCCGGCACGCCTCAGCAAAGGCGCGCGGTGAAATGCCGACGACCGCGGTGAACGTTCGCTGAAAATGATAGGGGCTGAGCCCAACCCGCCCGGCGAGCCGGTTGAGCGTGTGGCGCTCCTCGGGATTGGCGCGAATGATGTCGCAGGCGGCCTGGACCTGCGAGAACGAGGTGGTTGTCTGGCGCTTATCCATTTCAATGCTCATGGATTCGACGATAAACCACCCCGCCAGAGCGATCCATCCGAACCTTGCTTACGGGTAATATTTCGATATGACACCAGCCAAATCGACGTCATTGTTTACCACCTGCTCGAAAGGCACGTCGCGCGCAATGGGAAAGCCGTTGGCGTTTTTGAGCGCGCTGGCCGCCGTAATTATCTGGGCGGCAAGCGGCCCCCTGTTCCACTACAACGAAACGTGGCAGCTCACGATCAACACGGCGACCACGATTATTACCTTCCTGATGGTCTTTCTGATTCAAAGCACGCAGAACCGCGAGTCGGAAGCGATGCACTTGAAGCTCGACGAATTGATTCGCGCCATGCACGGGGCGCACAACGCGCTGCTCGATTTGGAAGAGCTCGAGCAAAAGGACCTCGACAAGATCCGCGAGAACTACATCGCGCTCGCCAAGGCGGCGAGAGACGACGTCAAGATTGGACAGGTGCAGACTGGCCGCCGCGACCAAAAAGGCTGATCGTCATGCCGACGGCCACGACGACGACGGCGCCAACCACGTTATGCCAGAGGAATGAAATCTCGGGCCGGCCGAAGGCGACGCTCGCGACCGCCGCCATGCCGGCGATCAATCCAATAAACGCGCCGGTGCCGGTGGCGCGGCGCGTCATGATGGCGAGAATGAAGACGCCAAGAAGCGATCCATAAAAAAACGATCCGAACCGGTTCACAACTTCGATCAGCGATCCGAGCGTGCTGGCATAGACCGCTACCATGCACGCGAACAATCCCCAGAACCCTGTTGCCCAACGCGACACCTGAAGGTAATGGCTGTCGGTCGCTTCCGGTTTGATGTGCCGGCGATACAGATCGATGACGGTCGTCGTCGCCAGCGAGTTCAGCTCGGCCGCAATGCTCGACATGGCCGCGGCGAAGATGGCGGCAATCATCAAGCCCACGAGGCCAATCGGCATCTTCGTCGTCACGAACGTCGGGAACACGTAGTTCACGTCGTTGTACTGCGCGTCGCCGGTGGTTTGCCGGACGAACGTGACGGCCCGCCGGCGAACGCCGGCGACGGCTTGATCGGCAGCGCGAAACCTGTCGGTCGTCTCGGCGATGGCGGCGACGTCGCCGGCACGTCGAGCGTCGACCGCGCGCTCGGCCCATACACGGCGCTCGTCGGCCGCTGTCGAGAATTCCTGTTCGAGCGCAGCGAATTGTGCCGCGCCGGGACCAGATCTCAGTTCGACGTCGTGAGCGCCGTTGAACAGCATCGGCGACGGCGCGAAGAGATAGAACACGAAGACCAACACGCCGGTAATCAGCACAAGCGCCTGCAGGGGAATTTTCACGAACGCGCTCATCAATAACGACCCGCGTCCTTCGTCGATCGACTTCGCGGTGAGATATCGCTGCACCTGACTTTGATCGCAGCCGAAGTACGACAGCATGAGGAACAGCCCGCCGAGTATCCCCGACCAGAACGTGTAGGTGTCCTTCAGCGTGAACGAGAAATCGAGCGTCCTCAGCCGGCCGGCTGAACCTGCGAGATGAAGCCCCTGCGCCACGCTGACTCCCGGCGGAAGCGAGAACACGAGGACCGCGACGGCTGCAAAGAGCCCGAACACAATCACCGCCATCTGTTTCACGTCGGTCCAGGTGACCGCCTGCACGCCGCCAACCATCGTGTAAACGGCGGTCGGTAGCCCGATGGCGAGGACGGTGAGCGTCAGGTTCCACCCGAGCACGATCGACAAGATGACAGCCGGCGCCGCCACGATGACGCCGCACGACAGGCCGCGCGACGCGAGAAACAGGAGGCTGGCGAGCAGTCGTGTTTTCGCGTCGAATCGCTGCTCGAGGTACTCGTACGCCGTGTAGACGCGCGCACGATAAAAGAACGGTACGACCGTCACCGACAGAATGATCATGGCGATGGGCAGGCCGAAATAAAACTGCAGGAAGCGCATCCCGTCGGAGTATCCCTGCCCGGTTGTACCGACCAGGGTGATGGCACTTAGCTGGGTCGCCATCACCGACAAACCCACGGCCCACCACGGCAGGCTGCGATTGGCGAGCAAGTAGCCTTCGAGATGCTCGGAACCTTTCGTGCGTTTCAGCCCGTCGTACACCACCCATATCAAGTAAGCGATGACGAGCGCCCAGTCGATCCAGTGCATGTCAGTAGCTGAAATGACGGCTGAAGAGCCAGAGACAGAGGATGACAAACGCTTCGTTCACGAGGACCCCGATGTAGGTAAGCTTCCAGTGACGCGTGCGGTCAGTGTTCATGGTGCGACCTTCGACGTGAGCCAGGCGTTACGGAACGTACGCTCGGCAGCCGACAACGCGCGGCCGCTGGTTTCGGCGGGCACCAGCTCGAGGCTGGGATCTTCTTCGACAGCGATGGCCAGCTGTTCGGAGGATCCTCGGCGCCGGACGACTGCGCGGAGCGTTTCGCCCGGCTTGTGACGCCGCACGATCTCAGCAAGCCGCTCCTGGGACCCGATCGACTCGCCGTCCACCGAGAGAATCTCGTCATCCCGGTCCACACCTGCGGCATACACGGGCGTCCCTTCCAACGTTCCTTCGGTCACGATGGTCGCGCCATGCGCCTCGCGGAAGGACAGCGGGCCGATCCACGCGCGTCCGGAATTGCGTTTGCGCAGCACGAACCCGGCGCGCGCCAGCAGCGATTGATAGTCCTCCACCTCACGCCCCTGAATGTAGCGGGCGAAAAATTGATCGGCAAACGCGCGATCGCCAGACACTTCCGCAAGCCGATCGTTCAAATCGCGTGTGGTGTAGGGCTGCGCCACCCTCCCCTCGGCTGGCGCGGCGGGCTGCCCGTGCCGTCGCCAGACGGCGCGCATGAAATCGTCGAGGGACACTTTATTCTCACTGCGCGCCCGAAGCGAAAGATCGAGGCCGAGGCCGATCGCGGCACCCCAGGTGTAGTAGGAAATGAAGGTATTGTCCCAGTTCGTGCGATCGGTCCAGACCGCGCCATCCCAGAGCGCCGCCAGGCGACTCATGTCCTCAGCACTGCGATACCGGCGCGCAGGGCTGTTGATGACGGTCTCGAGCACGATGCCGGCCGTCGAGGCGAAATCGCCGGCAGTGAACAGCCCGGCGCGCGCCATGATCAGCGATTCGTAGTAGGACGTAAAACCTTCCGCAAACCAGAGCTCGGCCGCGGCGTTGACCTCGTCGAGCCTGAACGGCTCGAGCGATCTCGGCCGTATTCGCTCGACGTTCCAGCTGTGAAAAAACTCGTGGGCAACGGTGCTGAGCGTCGCCACGCGCTGATCGGATACGCGGAGCGCCCCAGGCAGCGTCACCACGCTGCTGTTGCGATGTTCCATCCCGTCCCACGAAGACACACCCGGGACGAGATCGACAATAAATGTGTAGCCGTTCTCGTAGGCCGGCAGCTCGCCGAAGACGGCGCGCTCCTCTTTGACAATCCGCTCGAGGTCGGCGGCGAACCGATCGGCTTCACGATCGGACCCGTCGTGATGGAGCGCAATCCTGAACGGTTGGCCCATGGTGAAGGCGCGAAGCACCAGATTTCCCATCTCCGTGGGGCTGTCGATCAAGTAATGAAGGTTGGCGGCCGTAAATGTGAACGGATCGTCGGTCGGATGGAGCTGCGTCGCCACGTTCCACGACGCGCCCGTCGGCGGCTGGAACGTGATGCGCGCCGGACGATTCTCCAGTCCGCGCGCCCACATCAGCGCCGCAGGGATGTTGATATGGGCATGTGAGCTGTCGATGCCGAGGTAGGTGCCATCGGTCGTGTTGCCGAAGACTTTGTAGCGCAGGCGAACGGTGCCGGAATGCCCGGCCACTTCCCACTCGCTCGGGTTCGGCCGTTCGGCGGCGAGCGTGCGGCCCGCGCCATCATCCACCTGGACGTCGTATACGTTCTTGGCGAACTCATGGAGGGCGTAGCGGCCTGGAGACGACCGGCTCATCAGCACGTGCGCAGGTCCAGACGGAAGATCGGGAAAGGTCGCTTCCACTTGCATCCAGTGGTGTTGCGGTTCAGGAATGCTGACGCGATAAGTCACTGGCGCCTGGGCGAACGCGGAAGCACTGCCAATCAGAAACAACCACACAGTGCCGACACAACAGCGAAGGGACATTCAAACGGGATGCTAGCAGATCGCCGTCACCAGCTCTTCTTCGGGGGCGGCGCCCAGGATCTCGATCGAGTCGTTGATGACCGTCTTTGGCACGCCGTTCACGTTGTAACGGCGAACGAGATCCGGAAACTCCGTGGCATCGATCGCGGTGGCGCTCACGAGCGGGCTGTCGACAGCCATCTCATTGGCGAGCGTGATCATGCGCGGGCAGTACACACACGTGGGCGTAAAAAAGACTTTGACGTCGACTGGCGTCGCAAGCGTCTTCAGCTGCGCGCGGCTGTGTTCGCTGAGTCCGGTCTCGCCCGTGCCGGTCATGCGTATCGCGTCGACGAGCGATATCAGCTCGTTCCCGAACGGCGCGCCATAAAAACGAATTCTGTTCCGGCCTGGCGCCGACACGACGATTGCCGGCACGCGGTCAATCCCGTGCTGCTCGGCTCGGTCTTTGTCGATCACGAGGTTCAACGTCTCGATGGTGACGCGATCGGTCAATTCTTTGATTTGTTCAAGCAGCCGCCGCGTCGGCGCGCACGCGTCGCACCCGATTGATCGCTCGAAGAACATCAGCGTAACGGGAGTGACAACCGCCGCGAGGGCCTTGCTGATGGCAGCACGGTCGTTATCTGTCAGGAACATAGGCTTCGGGCTCCGGGCTTCGGGCTTTGGGCTTTGGGCCAGGCCAAGAGCCTGGAGTCCGAAGTCTGGAGTCTATTTAAACAGGTCGTCGAAGGCCTTCTTCGCGCTGTTCGGCGCATCGCCCTGGACCTGCGAGTGCGTATCGCGCTCAACCGTCACACGCGGCGAAAACAGCACGCAGGCGTTGCGCGCGTCTTTGGGAGAAATGCGCGCTGGAATCGTTTGCATGCACTCGAACAGCTTTCCGGTGTCGAACGACTCGCACTGCGCGCACGACCGAAGATCGGCACCACAACGCTTGCACTGCGACAGCGAAACGATGGCCTCGGTCAACACATTGCCGCACCGCGAGCAGCGCATCACCTCGTGATAACCGGGCACGCTCGGCGCCCGCCCGTCGAGCGCCTTGCGCTCGGCCTTATCGAGCCGCGTCTCGATGCGGTCGGCGGGAGGCTTCGGAAGCGACGGTTTTGGGCCGGTTTGCGGCCCTTTCCGCTGCCCGCCTGAATCCTGATAGCCACGCTGCCGATATTTACGATCGTCGGACATGTATTTATGAAAGGTTATACTCGACCCGTCCCCATGGCAATTGGCAGATCAGTGGTGTTTTGCGCCCTCGCCGCGGCGTGCGCCGCGCTGGTGTCGAGCTCCGCGCCGCACGCGCAGGGCAAGCGCGGGATGGCGCTGGTCGATTTGCTGAACATCCCGCGGGTCGATGACGCGCAAATTACCCGCGACGGGAAGCGCATCGTCTTCCAGATGCGGACCACCGACTGGCCAAACAAGGCGCGGGTTCCGCAAATCTGGCAGATCACATCCGACGGCACCGGGCTTCGCCGCATGACGTCGGTCGACACAGGCGCCAGCAGCCCGCGATGGTCGCCTGATGGCTCATCTGTCGCGTTCCTCGCGCAGGGACAAATCTTTGTGATGCCAGCGGGCCGGGACACGGCGAAGCCGCTGTCGCGTCACGCGACGGGCGTCTCCGACATTGCGTGGCACCCGGACGGGACATCTATTTATTTTTCCGCGCTCGATCCGTTGACCGATGCGCAACGCGAGCGGCAGCGTCTGCGCGGCGATATCAGGGTGCTCGACGAATACCGCCAGCGTCATCTCTGGAAAATTGCGGTCGCCGACGGCAAGGAAACGCGGATTACAGAAGGTGATTTTTATGTCTTCGGATTCAAGATCTCGACCGACGGGCGCCGCATCGTCATAAGCAGGCGGCCGACGCAGCTGCCGGCCGACGCCGACAAGATGGAGATCTGGACGATCGCGGCCGATGGCACCGCACCGATTCAGCTGACAAAAAACAGCGTGCCTGAAGAGGCCGGCGAGCTCGCGCCAGACGGATCGCAGGTGCTCTTCCTGGCAAGAGCCAACGAGCGGCAGGAGCCGTACTACAACGAGAACCTGTTTGTCGTCGCGCCCTCGGGTGGTGCGGCTCGGGCCTTGATGCCGAAGTTCCCGTACGAAGTGCTGAACGCGACATGGGCTGCCGACAGCAAGTCGATATGGATGATTGTGAACATGGGTGTCCACATCGAGCTGTTCCAGGTCGATCTCGCGACGGGGAAGCCGCGCCAGATTACCGACGGCGCACACGCGATCGTGCCGGTCGGATGGAGCATGAGCGGGGGCCACCACGTGTTCATGATCGACGAGCCCACGAGAATCGGCGACATATGGACGCTCGGGCCCGGCGAGACAACGCCGAAGCGTGTCACGGGGATCTACGATTATCTCGATCGCAACTTCGCACTTCCGCGCCAGGAACGAGTGGAGTGGAAAGGCGCGGACGGCGTCAGCATCGAAGGCATTCTGACGTATCCGATCGACTACACACCGGGCACCCGGTATCCCCTCCTTGTCCAGTTGCACGGAGGGCCCGAGGCGTCGGATCGGTTCGGCTGGGGATCAATCTTCTTTTATTACCAACCGGCCTGGGCCGCAAGAGGATGGGCGGTTCTGCGGCCGAATTACCGCGGCAGCTCGGGGTACGGCAACGTCTTTTACCGCGAGCCAGTGGGCGGCTATTTCAAGAACAGCCATCTCGACGTCCTCGCAGGTGTCGATCGCGTCGTCGCGATGGGTCTCGCCGATCCCGAGCGGGTGGCGACGATGGGGTGGAGCGCAGGCGGACATCTCGTCAACAAGCTCATCACCTACACCACGCGTTTCAAGGCCGCGTCTTCCGGCGCGGGTGTGGCGAACTGGATTTCTCTGTACGGACAATCCGATACGCACAGCGAGCGCGACCTGTGGCTTGGCGGAACACTCTGGCAGAAGAACGCGCCCATTCAGATGTACTGGGAGCATTCGCCGCTGAAATACGTCACCGCGGCCCGCACCCCCACGCTCTTTTTCATCGGAGAGAACGACCCACGCGTGCCCATGGCGCAATCGGTGGAGATGAATCGCGCGCTGAGGGCGCAGGGCGTCCCAAGCGAGCTACATATCGCGCCGAACGAAGGGCACGACTGGACGCAGCCCGCGCATCAGCTCTACAAGATGAACACCGAGATTGCATGGTTCGAAAAGTACGCCAGAAATCTCCCTTACACACCGGAGACCGCACCCGCCGCCAACGACGCCACCGTTGTCCCCGCTCCCTAGACTTGCGCTGCAAAGCAAGATAGACTTTCGCGGTTTTCCGCCAATTTATTTTCGGCGTTAGGACTGATCCGGCCTTGACGCCGTTCCCTGATCACAGACGAATCGATGCGTAAATATATTCTCGGAGCGGTTGTGCTGATTCTGTTGATTGCCACGGTGGCGTTCGCCTTCCGGCCTGCGCGCGCGGTGCCTCAGCCGATCGCTTACCCGCACAAGATCCACGTCGTGGACAATCAGATGGAATGTCTTTCGTGCCATGTCAACGCCGACCGCTCGATCGCCGCGACGATTCCCAGCGTCACCGAATGCATGGTCTGCCACGAGAACGTCAAAACCGACAGCCCGGAAATCAAGAAACTAGCCGCCTACGCGCTGAAAAACGAGGAGCCGCCGTGGGTGCGCGTCTACGGCTTCCCTGAAGAAGCCGACGTATATTTCACGCACAAGCGTCACGTGAAAGCGGGTGTGGATTGCGCCACCTGCCATGGCGACATGAAAAACATGATGACGCCCATGAAAGAGAACGTTCGCTGGACGATGGGCAAGTGCATCGATTGCCATCGCGAGAAGAAGGTCAGCGTGGATTGTCTGACGTGCCACAAGTAGTTGTTGGTTGTTAGTTGTTGTTTGTTGGGACACGGTAAGCACATAAAGCCGCGAGCGACTAAGAGATGAAAAGACGAGAGTTTCTCAAAACCGGCGGCGTGGTGGGCACGGCCGGCATCATCCTCGATGGCTGTGGCAAACCCCAGCAGCTCATTCCGCTGCTCGTCGGCGAAGACACATTCGTCCCCGGCGAAGAAGGCTGGATCCGCTCGGTGTGCCAGCAATGCAGCGCCGGGTGCGGCATCAACGTCCGGGTGATGCAAGGCCAATCCGTTCGCACGGTCGACGGGCAGCAACGGCGGGTGAAAGCCGTCCAGGCCAAGAAAATCGAGGGCAATCCCGATCATCCGATCAGCATGGGCGGTACGTGCGCTCGCGGTCAGGCAGGCGTTCAAGCCCTGTACCACCCCGATCGCATTCGCACGCCGTTGAAATTGTCGGGACCACGAGGATCCGCGCAGTATCAGGCCATCTCGTGGAAGGAAGCGCAGCAACTGCTCGTCACCCGGCTGCAGCAGCAGCAGGCAACGCCGCAGGCGATTGCCATGCTGACCGGCCGTAAGAACCGCGGCACGATGGGCACCGTCCTCGAACGCTTCGCCGCCGGCCTCGGCACGACGAACGTGATCTCCTACGATCCCTTCGATCCGCAGCCGATCCGCAAGGCGATGGAATGGACGACCGGTGTGGCGCGGCTGCCGGTGGTCGATTTCGCCAACGCGATGTACTTGCTGTCTTTCAACGCCAACCTTTTTGAGACGTTCCTCTCGCCTGTTCGCAACATTTATTCCTATGGCATGTTCCGGCAGGGACGCCCCGGCATGCGCGGTAAGTTCGTGCAGGCTGAGCCGCGATTGTCGCAGACGGCGGCGTGCGCCGATGAGTGGCTGCCCCTGAAGCCGGGGACCGAGGGGTTGCTCGCAATGGCGATGGCGCACGTGATCGTCAACGAGAAGCTTCACGATGCCGACTTCGTTAACCAGAGCACCAACGGATTCTCCGCGTGGTCGGCGACGCTGGCGAATTACTCTCCGGCGACGGTTGCTCCGCAGATCGATCTGCCGGTCGAAACGATCGAGCGCATCGCGCGCGAATTCGCGCAGCGACGCCCGAGTGTGGCCGTCGGCGATAGCCGCGACGCGATGGCGCTGGGCGCGATTTACGCGCTGAACGCTCTGGTCGGTGCGTACGGGAAAAAAGGCGGCATCCTGCGAGATACGGGCGAAACCTCCGGCCCGGTTCCCGGCATTGGAAGCCCCGATATCCTCGGCTTCATCAACGCCCCCGGTACTGTGAAAGCACTGCTGGTATTCGACACCAACCCGCTGTTCACGCTTCCGGAATCGGACAAACTCAAGACCGCGCTCGCCGGCGTTCCGTTCATCGCGAGTTTCTCGTCGTTTCTCGACGAGACGGCCGTCATGGCCGACCTGATCCTTCCCAATCATCATTCTCTCGAACGCTGGATCGACGACGTGCCCGAGCCGGGCGTGGGATTCCCAATCCGGAGCCTCGGTCAGCCGGTGGTCGAACCGCGCTGGGACACCCGCGACACCGGCGACGTGCTGATCGAAACGGCGAAAGCGCTCGGCGGCAAAGTGGGCGATGCGCTGCCCCACGAAAATTTCGCGGCCGCCGTGAAGGAGTCGTTCAAGTCGGTGCACGCGCTGAATGCGGGCTCGACGACCGACGCCGATTTCGACGCGTTCTATAAGAAGGTGACCGAGGCTGGAGGGTGGTGGAATACGGCTGCGCCTATCAGCACAACGGCGGTCCCGACAGGGCAAAAAGTGAACTTTTTAATGCCGCAGATTCCGCTTGCGCCACTGGTCTTCGACGGCGATCCGCAACAGATGCCCTTCGCGCTTCACCTGTACGCGTCGCCGGCGTTTGCCGATGGACGCACCGCACATCTGCCCTGGCTGCAGGAAATGCCCGATCCAATGACGACGGCGATGTGGGGGTCGTGGGTCGAGATCAATCCGGAGACGGCGCGCAAGCTGGACATTCATCTCGGCGATGTACTGACGATCACGTCGCCGCACGGGACGGTCGATCTGCCGGCGTTTATCTATCCTGGCCTGCGCCCGGACGTGATTTCGATTCCGGTTGGACAAGGCCATACGCAGTACGGACGCTACGCGGCGAATCGAGGCGCGAACCCGCTGAAGCTGGCGGCATCAACGCTCGATGGAAACTCTCACGTCGTCGTGCGAACCGGTGTGCGCGTCAGCGTGGCAAAGGCCGGACGCGTCGAAGAAATTATTTTGTTTGGTAATCCCGACGCGCGGGAACATCACGAGGAACCGCTTCATAGGTGACATGTAATCTAAAATTTAAAATCTAAAATCTAAAATTATAGATTCAGGAGTACTGGAAATGCCCAGTTGGGGAATGACCATCGACATCGACCGCTGCACGGGCTGCGAAGCCTGCGTGGTGGCGTGTCATGCCGAAAATAATCTGCCCGTCGTCGGGCCGGAGCAGGCCGCGATGGGCCGCACGCATCAGTGGATTCGCGTCGAGCGGTATTGGGAGGGTGAATTTCCGAACATTAAGGCGAAGTTCATGCCGGTGATGTGCCAGCAATGCGATGCGGCGCCATGCGAGCCGGTCTGCCCAGTCAACGCGACCTATCACACGCCGGACGGTTTGAACGCGCAGGTGTACAACCGCTGCGTCGGCACTCGGTTCTGCGCCAACAACTGTCCCTACACCGTGCGTTTCTTCACCTGGTTCACGCCGTCGTGGGAAAGCCCGCTGAACGAGCAGCTGAATCCCGATGTCTCGATTCGCACCAGCGGCATAATGGAGAAGTGCACGTTCTGCGTGCAACGCATCCGCCGCGCCGAGGACACGGCGAAGGACGAAAAACGCCCAGTGAAGGATGGCGAAATCAAGCCAGCGTGCGCGCAGGCATGCCCCGCGAAGGTGATCGTGTTTGGCGACATGAGCGACGAACACAGCGAGGTGTCGAAGCTGGCGCGATCGAGCCGCGGGCATCGCCTGCTCGAAGAGCTCGGCACGCGCCCGCGCGTCGTGTACCTGAGCGGCGGGGAGTCGTAGACGATGGCCACGCCGACGCCGACACCCCGATTCACCGAAGAACGGATCAACCGCGACCTGCTCGGGCCGCTGTTCAAGACGAGCGGGATCTACTATGTCGTCACCGGATTGCTGCTCATCGTGGCGATGGGGGTGTTCGTCGCGTGGGGGCTGCAGCTGAGATACGGGATCGGCATGGCCGGCAAGAACAGACCCGCTTTCTGGGGCCTCTACATCACGACCTTCGTCTTCTGGATCGGCATCAGCCACGCCGGCACGCTGATCTCGGCGATTTTGCGCGTCGTCCAGGCCGAATGGCGTCGCCCGATCACACGCTGCGCTGAAGCCATCACCACCTTCGCGCTTGTCACAGGGTCGCTCTTCCCTCTGATTCACCTCGGACGCGCGTGGCTGTTCTTCTGGATGATTCCGTACCCGAACAGCCGGCACTTGTGGCCGAACTTCCAGTCGCCGCTCATGTGGGACTTCATCGCCATCAACACCTATCTGACCGGAAGCGTGACGTACCTCTACCTCCCGATGATTCCCGACATGGCGGTCGCGCGCGACAAGGCGATCGGCTGGCGCAAATCGGTCTACCGCACGCTCGCGCTCGGCTGGCGCGGCACCGAACGGGAATGGGTGCGCCTCGAAAAGGCGATCTCGATCATGGCGCTCATCATCATCCCGGTCGCCGTGTCGGTTCACACCATCGTGTCGTGGGACTTCGCCATGACCGTGATGCCGATGTGGCATTCGACAATCTTCGGGCCGTACTTCGTCGTCGGCGCCATCTTCTCCGGGATCGCCGCGCTGCTGATTGCGATGGTGATGATCCGGAAATATTTCAAACTCGAGCATTACCTGCAGCCGATCCACTTCGACAATCTCGCCAAAATGCTCCTGGCGATGAGCCTGCTGTGGTTCTACTTCACGTTCACGGAATATCTCGTGACGTGGTACGGCAACGAATCGGCCGAAATGCCCGTGTTCTGGTCGAAGATATCTGGCCGCTACGCGCCGATGTTCTGGCTCATGGTGACTTGCAATATTTTGATCCCGTTCCCGATTCTTGCCATCAAGAAGCTGCGGACGATTCCGCTAATTTTCTTTGCGTCCTGCTGCATTCTCGTGGGGATGTGGCTCGAGCGGTTTCTCATCATCGTCCCGACGCTCGTGCATCCGTACCTGCCTTACAACTACGGGCACTACTGGCCGTCGTATACCGAGATGGCGATCGCGGGCGGCACGCTCGGGTTCTTCGTGCTGCTCTACTTCCTGTTCGCGAAGTTCAGTCCGATGATCTCGATTTGGGAATTCGAGGAAGGGCTGCAGGTGGCGTCGAAACACCGCGGCGAGCTGCCCGAGCCGACGTTTGCGGGACAGATTGCGCGGGGGGATATTCATCCGGGACACTAATAGTTGATTAGTTGGTTGGTTGATTAGTTGTTGGTTGTGAGCTCAGTTACTTTCCAGTTTCTAGTAGTTTCTAGTTTCTAGTTTTTACTTTCTCTATATGGCTCAAAGTTTTTGTTTGGCAAAATTCAATCAGCCGGTTGAGGCGCGCGCGGCGATCCGCAGGCTTCTGCAGGCGGGCATCGATCCGAAGTCGATGGACGTGATGACGTCGCAGCCGATTCACGGTGAGCCGTTTCTGCCCGATCAACAGCCGACGAAGCTGCGCACGTGGGCACTTGGCGGCGCCGCTATCGGACTCGCCGGCGGCTTCTCCCTGGCGACATTCACGGCGCTCGCCTATCCGCTCGTCAAGGGCGGGATGCCGATCGTCGCGCCGTGGACCGTGGGCCTCATTGCGTATGAAACGACGATGCTTGGCGCGGTGCTGGCGACGCTTGCCGGACTGCTCGTCGAACTGCGGCTGCCGAGCTTCTCCGGCCGTCCCTACGATCCAAGCGTCGTCGACGGCGGCGTGGTAGTCGCGGTTCCCTGCTCCGATCAGAATCGGAAAAGCATCGAGGATGCGGTCAGCGCTGCCGGCGCGACTACAGTAAACTGGGTGTGAGGAACGGGGTCTGACCCCGTTTTCGGGAGGATCTCAGATGACGAAATTCGTAGGAATGACCGGAGTACTCGCGCTGTTCTTCATGACGGCCGTTTACGCTGGCCAAGGTGCCGCCAAGCCTGCCGCGCGCGGGACGCAGAAACCGGCTGCCGCGGCAAAAGCCAGCCCGGAATCGATCGCTAATGGCGAAGCGCTTTACAAGCGCTCGTGCCAGATGTGCCACGGTCCCGCGGGGCTTGGCGACGGGCCGGCCGCCAAAACGCTGAAGGGGAAGCTGCCGAGCCTGGCCGACAAGGCGCTCATGGCGAAGATGACCGACGCCGACATCCACGAGCAGGTGTCGAACGGCAAGAAGAGCGAAATCGGCAACATGCCGGCGATGGCCAAACGGCTGAAGCCGGAAGAGATTACCGATATCGTGAACTACGTGAGGACGCTTTCTAAGTAGGCTTCGGGCTCTAGGCTGTAGGCTCTGGGCCTGAACACGAGTACAAACGGAAAAGGCGCGAGTTTTTCTCGCGCCTTTTCTGCTGGTCGCAATCAAATTGAAGAGCTCCGGTTCCAAGCGCGGCATGCCTAGCGATTAGTAGCGCAACTCTCCCGCCCTCGCTGTCGACTCCCTTCATTATGGCGAGCCCAAAGCCCGGGGCCTAAAGTCCAAGGCCTGGCAGATTACGCCTTCACATCCGGCACCGGATATCCAAGCAGCACACGCTCGTACAGCATCGCCGCCACGCACGCGCCCGCAATCGGCGCGATCCAGTACAGCGCGTGGAAGGAAAAATTCCCCATCACCAGCGCGGGGCCGAACGATCGCGCGGGGTTCATCGACGCGCCCGTCACCGCGCCGCCGGCAAGAATGTCGAAGGCCACGGTGAGGCCAATGCCGAAGCCGCCAATCTTCACCGCCTGACCCCGCTCGTCCACAGCCGTGCCGAAAATCGCCGTCATCAACAGAAACGTCAGGTGAACTCGGCGAGAAAAATCACGCCGGGCGATGCCCACGGCGCTGGAAGCGGAATGCCCAGCTGGGCCTGGACGATGGCGGCCATCGGAAAGATGCCGCGGCACACAAGCGCAGCCGTCGTCGCGCCGAGGAGTTGCGCCACGATATACGGCCCCAGGTTTATGAGCGAAAGCCGACCAGTCAGGCAAAATCCGCAGCTGACGGCCGGATTGAAATGCGCTCCCGAGGTGCCGCCGAAGGCGTTGACCGCGACCGAGAGCGCGAGCCCGTGCGCCAGCGCGATGCCCACGATGCCGGCGCCCGACCCAATCGCCGGCGTTGTGCAGAGGATGGCGGCGATTCCAGCAAAGCACAGGAAGAACGTGCCGAGGAACTCGGCGAGGAGCGGCTGAATTTTCATGGGGGTATTCTAGCGTCGAGCATCGTTTCCAGCTTCCAGCAGTGAGCTGGAAGCTGGATGCGGGAGTTCCGTCTAGCCCTCGGCGCCAACGCGCCGCGGCTGGTCTATCTCGATGAACTGGATTCCGGCTTTCGCCATCCGCAGGGGGCGGGCGGCCAGGTCGGAGGCGCGGACATATGCCCCATCGGCCTTCCGGCAGAGGAATCCGGTTTCGACCAGCTCTGAGAGGACTTCGCTGCAGGTGGACCAATCCAGGCTCCAGAGGCGTCGAGCCTGCGCCACCGTTAGCGTGAGCCCGGGCATTTCACGGAACTCACCGCGTACTCGTTCTGTAACCGAAGGACTAAGCAGCATCAGACCTCCCGAGGTGCAAACCTTGCTGAACTGCTTCGATACATAGCGCTGAGCGTGTTGTCTTTCGGGACGACAACAAAACGGACGACTGAACGCTCTCGCATAATGCATGCGATTCCTGTACCTGTTGCGATACGATTACCAGCTTATGACCCCACAGGAAAACGTCATTACGATCGCAGGCGGCCGACTGACCGTCCCCGATAATCCAACCATCCCATACATAGAAGGTGACGGTACGGGGCCTGACATTTGGCGCGCGAGCGTTCGTGTGTTCGATGCGGCCGTCGAAAAGGCGTATGGCAGCAATCGCCGCATCACGTGGAAGGAAGTCCTCGCGGGTGAAAAAGCGTTCACCACCGTGCGCAACTGGCTGCCGGACGAAACACTCGACGCGTTCCGTAAATATTTGGTGGGCATCAAAGGCCCCCTGACGACTCCGGTCGGCGGCGGCATTCGCTCGTTGAACGTGGCGCTGCGTCAGATCCTCGATCTCTACGTCTGTCTAAGGCCTGTGCGCTGGTACAAGGGTGTGCCGTCGCCCGTGAAGCATCCCGAAAAGGTCGACATGGCCATCTTCCGCGAGAACACGGAAGACATCTACACCGGCATCGAGTACGCCGCGGGCACACCCGAGGCGCAGAAGGTGCTTGATTTCTTTGCGAAAGAGTTTCCGAAGGAGTTCAAAAAAATTCGCTTCGGCAGCCTCGACGCGAGCAAGGAATGGCAGACGCTACTGGAATCGATCGGCGCGCCGAAACGCGACGTGAGCGTGCAGGTCGGCATCGGACTGAAGCCGATCAGCTATCTTGGCACCGAGCGGCTCGTGCACAGCGCCCTCGGGTACGCCGTGAAGCACAAGCGTAAGAGCGTCACGCTGGTGCACAAGGGCAACATCATGAAGTTCACCGAAGGCGCGTTTCGCGACTGGGGATACCAGGTCGCGAAACACTTCTACGGCGCCGTCGAGATCGATGGCGGTCCGTGGTGCAAAATTCCCGACGGCAAGCCAGGAGCCGGTCTCGTCATCAAGGACGCGATCGCCGACGTGACCTTGCAGCAGGTGCTGACGCGGCCGGACGAATTCGACGTGATTGCTACGCCCAACCTGAATGGCGACTACCTGTCGGACGCGCTCGCGGCCCAGGTCGGCGGCATCGGCATCGCGCCTGGCGGCAACGCCAACTATCTTACCGGCCACGCAATCTTCGAGGCGACGCACGGCACCGCGCCGAAATATGCGAACCAAGACAAGGTGAACCCTGGCTCGGTCATCCTCTCCGGCGAGATGATGTTCCGCTACATGGGCTGGAACGAAGCGGCCGATCGCATCGTGACGGGGATGGAAGGCGCGATCTCGGCCAAGACGGTGACCTACGACTTCGCGCGCCTGATGGAAGGCGCGAAGGAAGTGAAGTGCTCTGAGTTCGGGAGCGCGGTGATCGGGCACATGTAGGTTGTTGGCGATTAGTTGTTAGTTTGACGCGCAGAACGCGCGTTCCCAACCAACAACCAACAACCAACAACGAAGTTCTAGGAACGTTTTCTCTTTGCCCGCGACTTCGGTCGCGCCTTCGGCCGCGACTTCTTCGCCGCCATCTTCTTGCTGCCGCGCGCCGACGTGCTTACACGCGCCGTCTTTCTGCTCCCGGCTTTCTTTCCACGAGACTTCTTCGCGGGACGCGCCATCGCCCGCCTCGCGCGTTTTGCCGCCCGCGCGGCCTTGGTGGCCGTGCGACCGGTGGCTTTCGCCGCCGATCGTGCCATGGTCATGGTGCTGTCGACGGCATCGCCAGCGACGCGCCGGGCAGCGGCGGGCGACGTGATACCGGTCTTCTCGGCTGCCCGTTCGGCGAGTGCGCCGGCGCCTTGCACACCAGCAGAAATGCCGCGCCCCACCAGAGTGGCACCTGTTTGAATCATGTTGCCGAAGGCTTCGGCTGCTTGCTGAATTGTAGAGTCACCGGCCGGTGGACGGCCCGTTCGATCTGACGCCATTCAAACCTCCTCTGAAAATCGACATGTGCCTAGCAAACGGAATACCAGAATTTTCACTGCCGCAAGCTCGCGATAAACGCCAGCAGCGCAAGCGACGCGGCGAGACCGAGACCGAGCTGAAGCCGCTGTTTCACGAACAGCAACCCAAGCCCGAGGCAGACAGCCGCTGCGGCGAGCAAGTACCAGTAAAGCTCGTCGAATGATTCGTCCACCTGGTCGTTGCCCGATCGGCGTGCGGCGTTGTGAATGATCCGCGCCGCAATCTGTGCATCGGACGAGGCGCCAAGCTCGTAATATTCACCGCCCCCCGCTCGTGCGATTTCGCGCAGGGAGGTGCGGTCGAGCACCGAACGGATCGATTCGAAGCCCGCCAGAACTTTCCCGTCTTCACCGTGCGGTAGCGGGATGACGCCGCCGTTCGACGTGCCGACACCGATCACGTCGACCATGATGCCGCGGTGCACCGCCTGCGCGAGGGCACGCTGCACGTTGCCGCTCCACACCTGGCCGTCTGACACCATAACGAACGACTTCGCGTTTTTGCTCGGTCCGTACATCTCCTGATCGGTCTCGACGAGCTTCACGCCCCAGTAGATCGCGTCCTCGACGTTGGTATCCCAGCTCGTGTCGTTCTCGAGCCGAAAAGTGGGTTCTTTGTCGAGATGGTCGAGGAAGAACAGAATCGTGTTGGGATCGCGCGTCAGCCGAATCTGCGGCACCGCGATGTCGGCGAACGTCGCCAGCGCCATGCGATCGCCGTTCCAGCTCAGCGTCTCGGTCAGCGTGCGGACCCACGCCATCGATCGTTGCCAGCGGTCCGTCCCGACGTCGCGCACACGCATGGACGCCGAGCCATCCAGCAGCAAGACGATGTCGGCGCCGGAACTTCGGACGATGGACGTGATGCCCTGAGGGCGTGCAAGGGCGAGGATGGTGAGCGTGAGCGCGGCGACGAGCGCGAGCCAAAACGCCAGCTCGCCAACCGAACTGAATCGTTCGTTCACCGGAACCAGCCGCGCCGCTTTGTATTTGCGGGCGTCGATACGGCGCCGAATGACGCGCCAGCACCAGAGCACGAGCAGCAGCGCCGGTGCAACGAGCAGCCATAGGTACAGCGGCTGTCCGAACCGCAGCGTATCCAACTGGATTAACCGTGACATTTACCCCTTGCCCCTTGCCCCTTATCCCTTCCTCTTCCGCTGCTGTCCCGTCCCGGCCGCCTGTTCCTGGCTGTTCTTGATCTCTTTGGGATCCATGGGTATCCGGATTTGGAACTGCTCGACCTTCATATCCTTCGGCGGCTCGCCGGGATCTCCGTGCATGTTCGGATCGCTTTTGGTCTCGTCTACTTGCGAGTTCGGCATGCCACCCTTGCGTCGGCCGCTCCCGATCTCTTCACGGAGCTTGACGGCCAACTCGTAGTTGAACGCCGTGTCTGGACGATCGTTACCAGCCCGAAGCGCCTCCGAATAGGCGCGGATCGCGGTGTCGAGGTTTTTGAGCACCGTGACCTTATCTTGCGGCCCATGCTGGGCGACGCGGTACAGCGCGTTGGCAGCGAGGATCTGCAGCTCTGGATCGAGCGGCTCATCCGACTGCGAAGACGTGCGCGCGAGCGCGACGAGGTCGCCGTAGTCCGCTTGCCAGTACTGCAGCAGCGCGCGCCGTCGGCGAATCTCATCAAGCGGCCGGCGCGAGACCCAGGGCCACTTCTCGAGATCCTGCTGCAGCGTGACGTATTCGGCTTGCGGATCGGCAAAATCGAGCACGACCATGTCTTCCTGCGCCACCGCCATGCGCCGTTCGAACATACCCGCGATGAGGGCCAGGGCGCCAACGAGGGCGAGCAAGAGGACGCCGAGAATAAGTGCAAACGAGCGCTTCATGTGTGACTCCAACCAACAACTGACAACCAACAACTAACCAACTGCGCACTACGGAAACGTTCTAAACATGCGCAGACCCATCTGCAGGCCAAGCGCGAGCGTCCACAGCAACACCGCCGTCAGCGCGAATCGTGAATAGCGGGGCTGGCGGACGCTGTACTCTTTCACGTCGACGCGGCCGGTGGCCGCGGCGTCAATTTCCTTGATGGCTTGCATGATCGTTTCCTGATTCGCCGCCGGGTAAAACCGCCCGCCGGTGGCATCGATCGCCTTCTTCCACACCTGATCGGGGATGACGTCGAACAAACCGCGCGCGTACGCCGTGCGGATCATGTACACCGGCACCTTGTTGTCGACCGCTTTTTTCAGCACCTGATCGAGCGTCATGTCGCCGATCTGCACGTTGTTGTCCTGGCCGTCGCTGAAGATCACCATGATGTTGCCGGACGACTTCAGGAAATCAAACGCCTTGAACAGATCGACGCCTTCGTCGATCGCCTTCATAATGATGGTGCCCTGATCAGGAAATCGCTGCCATTCGTTGACGTCGCTGATCATCTTCAAGCTCAGCAGAAGATTCTCGTAATCGGTGGTAAACGGCGTAATGACATACGCTTCGTTGCCGAACTGCTCGAGCGCGATCAGATCGCGGTACTTGCCCTTCATCCGCATCCGCACGAAATATTCCGCGGCCGCCATGGTGTTTGAAAACGCCGTGTCGCTCTGCGTCTTCAGTTGTTGCCCGCTGAAGGGCGACAGCATGCTCAACGAGGCATCCATGATGACCGCGATGCGCCGGCCCGGATGCGAGACCTGCTGCGCCGAAAGCGACGCATACGGATCGGCGAGCGCCAGACAGAAAAATGGCAGGCCGAGCAGGAACAACGCGAACGGAAGGTGGCGGATGAACGTGATCGGCGATTGCCGGAAGCGCGGCAGGATCGCCGGCACCGCAACCGCCGTGCGCCCGGGAAGACGGCCGCGCAGCGAGCGCCATGCCAGTACGGTCGCCGCCAGAACGACGAACACGGCGACGGCGAACATCGCGCCGTTGCGCGCATCGAACACCAGGTCGCTCGCGCCTGGCGCGCGCCATTCGGCCAGCGTTCGTTGGACGAGCGCGATCAGGGCGTTCAGCGTGCCCATGTCTGGAGGTGTCCGCCGCCGTCTTTTTGAGCATGCCGGCGTCATCCGCGACCGATCCGCTGCCACTGATACACACGCAGACGTTTCACGGCATCCTGCGCCTCGGCCAGCGCATGATCGAGCGCGGTGCCGTCGATGTTCCCGTTTCTGCTGTAGCGGACCGCGGTAAAGATCCCGAGCGGTTGGCTGATGCGTTCCCACAACGCCTGGGCTCGCCCACTGAGAGCCGAGGCACCGTTCCGGCTCGGAGTTCCCGGCGTCACTCCAGCCGAGACCGCCATCTTCTTTCCGCGGATCCCGCGGCCGATGATGATCTGCCCTTCAGTCGCCGCGGTGTGACGTTCGACTTCTCGCTGGCTCACCCGCCGGTTCAGCGCCACTGCACCGGCGAGGCGAAGCGCCGACGCCGCACGTCCTGCGAGGTCGCCATTCCACCCGCCGCTCTCACTCGCCTTGCGCACGCGCGCCAATTCGCCTGAGGCTGCGCCTAACACCGCACCGGACGAGACCACCCGCTGCTTAGAGGCGACCGTCGCACGCCGCTTCACGGCCGTGCGCGCCAGCAGCAGAATCGCGACGAGCGCGGCCAGCACGAGCGCAACGCCGGCTACCATCAACAGCAGGTTCGACCGAAACATCCGTGAGTCGACGTCGCCAAACGTGTCGGACGGCGCATCGCGAATCTCGGTCGTTCCGGCGGGCACAAGGGAAAGGATCCGCATCGGTACCGGCCGCAGCGAGTACTGTTCCTCGCGCCCCGAAAGCGCCGAGGTGCCGTTCAGCGAGTTCTGCACGCGATAGGTGAGCTGCAGCCGGGGAAGCGAGATTTCCTTCCCGAAAAACTCCTCGCCGAGCACGCGCATCACGTAGTGATATTGAAAAAAGCGGCGCGGGCTGTTGATGATGTCGCGGAACCGCTGGCCGTCGACGATCTCGAACGGCACGAGGTGAAGCGCCGAGGGTGCCAGGCTCGATTCGTCGACGACGACCTTCACCTTATCGGTGTCGAGCACGGCGCAGGTGAGCGTCAGGTTGAACCGCTCGCCCACGCGCACGGCGCTGCGGTCGGTCTTCCACCAGCACTCAATCGGTGCGACCGCGACTTCAGCCCGCGGCTTTGGCGCCGTTTGGCCAAAAGCGCTTGCCGCAGCAAGAAGAACAAGTGCAGCCGCTCTGTAATAATCGTATTTAGTCATTACCCCTTGCCCCTTGCCCCTATTTCTTCCGCAGCCTCCGCACCACCACAAACTCCAGCAGCGCCGGCAGGCTCTTCTGCTGATCGACATCAACCCGCAACACGTCAATGTCGTGGTCGTGCGCCTGACGCTCGATATCGTCCTGCCAATCACGAACTCGGCGGCCGAGCGCGTGCAGCTCGCGACGCGACACGAGCCGCGACTCGCCGGTCTCGACATCGTATGCGCTCAGCCAGCCCGCCGATACATCTGGTAACTCGAACGCGAATGCGCTGTCGATCATCACAAGCACGACGTCGTGGACCGAGTTCAGGTGCGAGAGCTCGCGAATCGCATCGCCGGCACCCTCAAAGAGAAAATCCGAAATCACCGGCAACAGCGTCGTTCTGCGCAAGTGGCCGCCAATCGTCGCGGCGAGGCGGGGTCCGCTTCGCACGTCTTCCATGCCCACGCGACCCTGGTAGGCATCCAGGCAATGGATCACATGGCCTCGGCCGACGCGCGCACGCATCGACGCCATGTTGGAGAAACCGCTGTCGAACGTGACGAGGCCGAACATGTCCTGGAAATACACGGCCGACAACCCGATGGTCGCCGTCGCACGCGCGATCCCCGCCGCGATAGGCGCGCCGCCGATGCCGCAGCGCGTCGACGGCGACCGATCGGCGACGACGACGATAGGCGCGGTGCCAGGTTGTTCGTATTCGCGAATCACCATCGGGTTGAAGTTGGTGAGGCTCGACTGCGCCCAGTCGATCGATCCCATGCGATCGCCCGCCTGCCAATCTCTCAACCCGACGAAATCGACGCCGGTGCCATGAAACACGCTGCCGTGATCGCCGAGCGTGTATTCCTTCATCCGCCGCAGGATGCGCAGCTCGATCTCGGCAATCTCGGCGAAATCGACTAACTCCGCCGGTTGCACGTTCATGGGATCGGCACCCTGGCGACAATGTCCTCGATGACCTGCTCCGACGTCACGCCGTGGCTCGTCGCGTGAGGGCCGAGCCAGATGCGATGGCTCAGGATATATTTCGCCAGCTCCTGCACGTCCTCCGGATACACCTCGTCGCGGCCGTGCACGAGCACGGCCCATACCTTCACGAGGCGGCCCCAGCAGATCGTGGCGCGCGGCGAGGCGCCAAGATCGACGTGCTGTTCCACCATGTCCGAGGGCGATTTATGCAACCAGTCGGTCTCGACGTTGTAGGGTCGCGTCGCGCCGACGAGCCGGCGGATGTACTTGCCGAGCTTCTCGTGCAGGAACACTTCTCTCGTGATGGCGCCGCGCAGGTGGACGATGCGCTCTTTCGACATCAACGAATTCAGGCGCACCTGCTTGAAGTCGAAGTTGACGAGCTTCTGTTCTTCCTCTGGCGGCAGGTAGCCGATGTTCACCATGATGGCAAACCGATCGGTCGCCGCTTCCGACAGCGGAAACGTGCCCTGCCCGAGCTCGATCGGATTCATCGTGGCAATGGCGAAGCTGAACGTCGGCAGGTCGTAGGTCGTCTTGCCGACGGTGATCTTGCGATCCTGCAGGCCCTCGAGAAACGCGCTCTGCGATTTCAGAGGGATGCGGTTGATTTCATCGAGCAGGATGACCTCGGCCGAGGCGAGCGGGCCGAACTCGGTGATGAAGGCGCCCGTTGCGGGGTTGATCATCTGGAAGCCGACCACCTCGGTCGGCTGCAGGTCGGCGCGTCCTTGAATACGGGCGAACTTCGCGTCGCTGATGGCCGCGATGATGACGCCGAAAAAGGTTTTGCCGATGCCGGGCACGCCGCGCAGCAGAAGGTTGCCGGCATTGACCTGCCGCTGCTCGTCCTTGTCGTAGGTCGTCGGAATCTCCGACATGAGGACGATGTTGGCGAGCGCCTTTTCCGTCTCGTATCCGACGAGCGCCTTGCCGGCTTCGGCGACGATGGACTTGTGAAATTCGATGGCTTCTTGTAGCTCAGGATGCACGGTATTGGTCGTCCGATACGGGTTCGAACCACTTCGTGGTGAAGTTCAGGTTCACGGCGAAGTGCGCCATTCTGCTGGACGGCGCCGCGCCGTGCCAGTGCTTTTCGTTCGGCTCGATGGTGATAGCGTCTCCGGCGCTCATTTTGACGACCGGCTCACCCCATTTCTGCACGAGCCCGCTTCCTTCCTTCACCAGCAAGAGCTGCGGCGCGCTGTGGGCGTGCCAGTTTGTGCGGCCGCCCGGCTCGAACTCGACGAGAAACACCAGGGTGCCCTCTGCCATCTGCATCCGCTTCACGCGCGCCTGCCCGACAAAATTCTTCGGATCGGCCGGCTCGAACGTCACGTCCGGCGCCTGGAATCGCTTCATGGGAGGACACACTATATTCCAAAAGGCTTTGGACTCTAGGCTTTGGCCTTTGGGCCTGGCCGAAAGCCAAGAGCCTAGAGCCTTCAGCCTTTCTGTGAAATCCTCGCCCAGGTGTCGCGCAACGACACGGTCCGATTCATTACGAGATGAGCGGGTGTCGAATCGGCGTCGACGCAGAAGTAGCCGAGGCGCTCGAACTGAAAACGCGATCCAGCCGCTGCCCCCGCGAGGCTGGGCTCAACCTTCGCGCCGCGCAGCACTTCGAGCGAATGCGGGTTCAGACTGTCGAGGTAATTCTCAGCCGCGGCCGGATCCTCAATCGTAAAGAGCCGATCGTAGAGCCGCACCTCGGCGTCGACGGCATGTCTGGCCGACACCCAGTGCAGCGTCGCCTTCGCCTTCCGGCCGTCAGGTGAATCGCCGCCGCGCGTGGCGGGATCGTAGGTCGCTCGCAGCTCGGTCACGGCTCCCGTCGCCGGATCCTTGACGACGCCCGTGCACTTGATGAAATACGCGCAGCGCAGCCGCACTTCCTTACCTGGCGACAGACGGAAGAATTTCTTCGGCGGGTCCTCCATGAAGTCCTCGCGCTCGATGTAGAGGACTCGGCCGAACGGAACCTTGCGCGTGCCGGCGGAGGGATCTTCGGGATTGTTGATGACGTCGAGCTCCTCGAACTGGTCGTCCGGGTAGTTTTCAATCACCACCTTCACCGGATTCAAGACGCCCATCACACGTGGCGCGCGCAGGTTCAGATCTTCGCGAATCGCATGCTCGAGGTTGGCGATGTCGACGACGTTCTCGCGCTTCGCGACGCCAATGCGATCGCAGAAGTTGCGGATCGACTCCGGCGTGTAGCCGCGGCGCCGTAAGCCGGACAAGGTCGGCATGCGGGGATCGTCCCACCCGCTCACGTACCTCCCCTCGACCAGCTCGAGCAGCGTGCGCTTGCTCATGATCGTGTAGCTCAGGTTGAGCCGCGCAAATTCGATTTGCCTCGGATGGAAGATGCCGAGGGCGTCCAGATACCAATCGTAGAGCGGGCGATGGTCTTCGTACTCGAGCGAGCAGAGCGAGTACGTCACGCGCTCGATCGAGTCTGATTGACCGTGCGCCCAGTCGTACATCGGATAGATGCACCAGGCATCACCCGTACGCTGGTGCGTCGTCTTGCGAATGCGGTACATGACCGGATCGCGCATGTTCATATTGCCGGAGGCCATGTCGATCCTGGCTCTCAGCACATGCGCGCCGTCCTCGAACTCTGCCGCGCGCATCCGGCGGAACAGGTCGAGATTCTCGTCAACCGAACGATTGCGGTAGGGACTCTCGCGACCCGGCTCGGTGAGCGTGCCGCGATACTCGCGCATCTGGTCGGCCGTCAGGCTGTCGACGTACGCCTTCCCCACCTTGATGAGCTCTTCGGCCCAGCGATACAACTGCTCGAAGTAATCGGACGCGTAGAACAACCGATCGCCCCACTCGAAGCCGAGCCATCGGATGTCGCCCATGATCTGATCGACATATTCCTGCGACTCTTTCACTGGATTAGTGTCGTCGAATCGCAGATTGCAGACGCCGCCGAATTCCTGCGCGACGCCGAAATCGATGCAGATGGCTTTGGCGTGGCCGATGTGCAGACGGCCGTTCGGCTCCGGTGGAAACCGGGTGACGATCGCTCCCCGGTGTTTGCCGGAGGCCAGGTCTTCCGACACGATTTCGCGGATGAAATCGCGAGGCGGAGCCTCTGGACGACTGCCGGCGCTGGGCGTGGGCATGAGCGGCTAATTTTAGTGCAGAATGACGAGGCATGCCCCAAGCGGCCGATCCGATGCATCTGTTCAACGAATGGTACCGAGAAGCGGCCGCGGCCGGGGGCCTCCTGCCCGAAGCCATGGCGCTCGCCACGGCAACCCGCAGCGGTAAGCCGTCGGTGCGCATGGTCCTGCATCGCGGCTTCAGCAAGGGCGGGTTCGTGTTTTTCACCAATTACCACAGCCGCAAGGCGGCAGAAATCCTCGCCAATCCCCGCGCGGCGTTCGTGTTTCACTGGCCCGAGCTCGAGCGTCAAGTACGTGCGGAGGGCCGCGTCGAGAAGCTGCCCCGCGCCGAATCGGATCGCTATTTCAACAGCAGGCCGCGCGAGAGCCGCTTGAGCGCATGGGCGTCGCCGCAAAGCTCGGAAATCCCCGATCGCGCGTTTCTCGAGCGCGAGTACGAGCGCGTGAAGATCCAATATCCTGGAACGTTGGTGCCGCGGCCATCGTTCTGGGGCGGGTTCCGACTCATCCCCGACCGCATCGAATTCTGGCAAGGGCAGCCGTTTCGCCTTCACGACCGCATGTGTTTCGTGCGAAAAGGTCGCGGCTGGACCGCCAGCCGGCTCGCCCCGTAAGAAAACCCTTTGCTAAACCGTTTTAGGTCCGACCTTTGGGACCCGCACGTTTTTTTCGCGGCGAAGTAAGCGCGCGCCCTCGTACTGTCGTTATACGCCTGTAAGTTGAGGGAGACCCTTATGGAGCCGAGAATGTCACGAGCGGAAGAGCCGACGGCCACGAGCACGACCATGTCATACGAGACCCGCCCTCTTGGGCAGGCACTCGACTTCCTGCGCGTGCTGTGGGCGATCAATCACGGTCTCGCGACGACGTCGCGGTATATGAAGTCGAAGTACGGTGTCACCGGGCGGCAACGGCTCATTATTCAGGTCGTCAACGAGTTTCCCGGTATCTCGGCGGGCGATCTCGCCAAGGTTCTCCATCTCGATCCGAGCACACTCACCGGCGTGCTGCAGCAAATGAGCGAGCGCGGACTCCTTCAGCTCCAACCCGACACGAGGGATCGCCGTCGCCTCCGCATCCAGTTGACTCAGAAAGGGCGCCGCATGAGCCATATGGCGGTTGGCGCCATCGAAGCAGCCGTCTCGAAAACGCTGTCGCGCATGTCGCCGGCAAAATTGAAGGCCACACGAGAAGTTTTGGAGCTCCTCGCCGATAATTTGGATCGGCGCGAGGCCGAACCGTTGGCCGGCCAAGCGACCTTCGCGTAGGTAATTTCATCATTTCACCCACAACTTTGTAAGTTGCGCCCGGAGTCAAAGCCGGTCAAAATAGTGTCGTACGTTCGGGCGGCAGCGTCTTCAACTTGTTGTCATCTTGTCATCTGATACTTTTCTTTCCTTGTTCGTGCATTACGCACCATCGCAATTTAATCCCCGTTCCACCGTTCGTCATACGTCCGTTGCCGCCCGGACGTATCGTGTTGCCGTGCATCAGCACGGCATCTGAAAAGTCTGGAGAGACATCATGAGTTTAGGCCGCAACATTCCGGCTCTTTGCCTCACGTTCGCGCTCGTCGCGTTCGGATCGTTGTGTGGCCCCGTTGGCCGGGCGTCCGCGCAGGGCGTCACGACGGGCGGCATTAGCGGAGTCGTCACTAACGCGCAGAAGCAGCCAGTCGCGGGCGCATCCGTCATTGCCATCCACGAACCGTCAGGCACGAGTTACGAGACGACGACACGTGCGGATGGTCGATATGCCATTCCAAATATGCGAGTTGGCGGACCTTACACCATTCAGGTGGTCTTCACGGCGACCGGCGCCTCTGCCTTTGCGCCACAGACCAAGGAAGGCGTCACTGTAAACCTCGGCACCACGACCGACGTGAATGTCGAAGTGCAGCCTATCACCGTCGCCGAACAGGTGACCGTTACTGCTGAATCCGATCCGGTGTTCACGTCTTCACACACCGGTGCGGCCACCACGGTGATGCGCGAACAGATCGCGTTGCTTCCGACCTTGTCGGGCCGTATCGGCGACGTGACGCGGTTGACGCCGCAGGCAGGATCCGGCGGCACGTTCGCAGGCCAGGACAACCGCATGAACAACATGACGGTTGATGGCTCCACGTTCAACAGTTCGTTCGGGCTCGCAGGCGAGCCGGGCGGGCGCACAGGCGTGGCGCCGATCTCGCTCGAGGCCATTGAGCAGATTCAGGTGAACGTCGCGCCGTTCGATGTGCGGCAAGGGAGCTTCATCGGCGCCGGCGTCAACACCATCACGCGCAGCGGCACGAACAAACTGAACGGCTCGTTCTATCATCGCTTCCGCGATCAGAATTGGGTCGGCACCGAAGCGAAGGGCGCGACGGTCAATCCCGGCATCTTCAAGTTCCGGAACACAGGCGGGTGGGCGTCTGGTCCGCTCATCAAGAATAAATGGTTCGCCTTCGGCAATTACGAAGACGAATCGGATACGCGTCCGCTGTCGACGTTCCGTGCAAACCGCGGCGAGCCGGTCGGAGGCCAGATCACCCGGGTGCTCGCATCTGACATGACGACGCTCAGTTCATTCCTGGCCTCGAAGTTCAACTACGAGACCGGCCCCTTCGAAGGGGTCGACAAGCTGACGCCGGCGAAGCGATTCCTGCTTCGCAGCGATTTCAACATCAACAACAGCAACAAAGTCAGCTTCCGCTACAACCACCTCAATTCGTTCACCGACGTCTACACGTCGAGCTCAGGGTCGGCCCTTCGCGGGCGTTCCGGAAACAGCGCCACGTTTCTGAACTTCCAAAACTCGGATTATCAGATTCTCGAAAATATCCGCTCCGGCATCGGCGAGTGGAACAGCGTGCTCGGCCAGAACATGGCCAATACGTTCCAGACCGGCTACACATACCAGGACGAAAGCCGCGCGGCGCGAGGGAAAATGTTCCCGTTTGTCGACATCTTCGAAGGAGGAACCTCCTACGCATCGTTTGGATTCGAGCCGTTTACGGTCAACAACGAGCTGAGGTACAGCACATTCCAGGTTCAGGACAATCTCACGAGGTTCACCGAGAAACATTCGTTCACCTTCGGCGCCTACATGGAGAAGTACCATTCCGACAACGTCTTCTTCGGATGCTGTCCGCAGGGTGCGTGGGCGTATAACTCGCTCGCCGATTTCTATGCCGACGGGAACGACGCCGTCGCCAATCCCAACCGAACGGTGTCGCCGGTGACGGCAAGCCGCTTTCAGATTCGGTGGGTCAACCTGCCCGGCCTCGACAAACCCTTGCAGCCACTCGACGTGTACTACGGCGCCGGCTACGCGCAGGATGAGTGGCGGCCCCGCCGGAACGTTACCGTCACCGCTGGCGTCCGCTTCGATGTCTCGAAATTCAAGAACACGGCGTACCGGAACGCGGCCGCGGACGCGTTGACGTTCCTTGATGAGAACCACAGTCCTGTCAAATTCGACACGGGGAGCATGCCCGACACGAAGATCCTGTGGTCGCCGCGCGCCGGATTGAACTGGGATGTGGCAGGAGACCAGCAGATGCAAGTACGGGGCGGGACCGGGCTGTTCAGCGGCCGTCCGCCGTATGTGTGGATTTCCAACCAGGTTGGGAACACGGGCGTGTTGATTGGCGAGCGAATCGTCGACAACACCACCGCGTTCCCGTTCACCACCGACGTCGCCAAGTACAGGGGGCAGCCGACCGGTGCCGGCGCGTCGAGTTACGCGCTCAACGTGACCGATAAGGGCTTCAAATTCCCGCAGGTCTGGCGCTCCAACATCGCGCTCGACCGTAAGCTGCCGATGGGAATCGTGAGCACGACGGAATACCTGTACGCGAAGGACATCAACGGCATCTATTACATCAATGCAAATCTGCCTGTCGCACAGGGCTCATTCGTGGGCGTCGATGCACGTCAGCGCTGGGTCGGGGTCGCCTGCGCGACGTCGGGGCAGGCCGGCGGCTGCGTCAACCGGATCAATAACGATGTGGGGAACCAGGTCACCACGAACCTCGTGCTGAAGAACGGAAACAAGGGACATTCGTGGACCTTCTCTCAGATGCTGACGAAAAGCACGGCGTTCGGGTTGTCCTTCCGCGGGGCCTACAGCTACGGGGTGTCGAAAACGCTCGTCGATCCCGAGTCGACCGCCGCGACGAGTTATCAGCGAATCTCGACGTTCGCCGATCCGAACAACAGCGGCCCAGGTTATTCCATGTGGTCTCCTGGGAACCGTGTATTTGCGCTCGCGTCGTTCAGCCACGAGTACTTCAAGTTCGGCTCGACCTCGTTCTCGATATTCTGGGAGGCCAGAGAGAGTTCGGCGTCAAGTACGCCGTCATCGCGGTTCAGCTACATCTTCGCGGCCGACATGAACGGCGACGGCGTGACCAACGACCTCGTCTACATCCCGAAGAGCACGTCGGAGATGAACTTCGTTGCGTTTACGACGCCGAACGGGATCACCTACACGCCTGATCAGCAGGCGACGGCATTCGATGCGTTCATCCAGCAGGATCCGTATCTCAAGCAGCATCGCGGCGAGTACGCGAAGCGGAACGCCGGAGTGATGCCGATGTTGAATCGGGCCGACGTCAGCGTCGTCCAGGATGTGTTCCGCAATATCCATGGACAGAAAAATGCGTTCCAGATTCGGCTTGATATGTTCAACTTCGGCAACCTGTTGAATCACAGCTGGGGTGTGGGCTGGCAGCAGGTCGCGTCGGTCAATACGAACAACCAGGTGCAAATTCTCACAAACCCGGGCATCGATGCGCAGGGACGGGCGACCTATCGCCTGGCGACCGTCAACAACCAGCTGATTACGAAGTCGGTGGCGCGATCGGCGTTCACGTCCGACGTGTATCAGGTCATGCTGAGCGTTCGTTACTCGTTCAACTAGTTGTTAGTTGGTTAGTGGTTGGTTGGGGCCAGGAGCGGCAAGCTTCTGGCCTTTTTTTATCGCTACAGCCGTTCTTGAAGCACTTCTTGCTTCGCGACGGCGAGGGGCGTGAACCGTGAAAACGGTCGCGGCGTGAACGGTGCCACCCACACATCGCCGCTTCTGGCGCGGCGTTTCCACTGAGCATAAAAGTCGGGCCACCGCGGGCTGTGACCCGTGCGGTGAAAGATCGTCATTGCCTCGAGGTCGGCACGGAAGAACACGGTATAGGGGCGAATGGCGGCGGTGTGGCCAATCTGTTCGAGCAGCCAAACGGCGTGCTCGGACGAGGTCTGCTCGAAGCGTCGATAGGCTTTCAGCGCCTCTTCGAACCGGTCCGGGGCCTCCAGACGTCTACCGGCGGCTGCCCGCAGCTCCTGGAAGACTTTTTCCGCCGCTTTGTAGTCTGTACTCCATTGAAAGATGCTGCCGAAGGCGTGGGCAAGGTAGTAGCTTCGGGCTTCCGGATCGTGGACGGGGTTAATCGTGACGCTGAGACCGTCGAACTCTCCCGGCTTCTCGATATCCATCGTCTTGAGAGGCACACGAACGCCGTAGCCGCTGACGCAGCGCTGCAGGTCGCGGAACAGATTCTCGAATCGGTTCATCATGCTTCCGCCGTTGCAAGACGTGATCCTCTGAGACAGAATGAAACTTCAGAGCCTGTGCCTTTTTCAAAAAAGGGGTCCCGATGCGAGACCGTGTGAACATTTCCCTGGCGGCGATGTGCGGCGCCATGATCTTTGTGATGGGATGCGGCGGTGGCAGTTCCACGCCCACGTCGGCCCCCTCCGGTTCTTCGACCGCCCCCGCTGCGGCGCGCTCGAACGTCTCCCTCGATAAAAGCTCGTATCCGGTGTTCCCGAACGCGGATGCCGGCGCCGATCCGGCGGTGCCTGCCGAGCAGGGCGGCAAGGGATTCAAGGGGGAGGGATGGCAAACGAATACCGAGTTCGATCTCGTCGGGGATCCAAGGGCAGTGAAAGGCGGGCTGTTCCGGGAATATCAGCTGTACTTCCCCGGCACGCTCCGCGCCTATGGTCCGGAGTCGAATCTGGCCGACTGGGCTGTCCTTCAAAACCTGACCTACGAG
>JANMJM010000300.1:0-3655 GCA_031371345.1 Vicinamibacteria bacterium | reverse complement strand
CCGCTGCTGCGCGCGGTCCCACTGCGTTCCGCGCCGCCGGACTCACCACGAGCGCCACTGCCGCCGCCGCCGCTCAGCAGCACGACGCGATCGCCGCGCACCTCGGTGGTGTACTTGTCGTTGCCGTCCTTGTCTTTCCATTTCCGCGTCTGCAGCTTGCCCTCGACGTAGATCTGCTTGCCCTTCGTCAGGTAGTCCTGCAGCGATTCGGCCGTCTTGCCCCACAAAATCACGCGATGCCACTGTGTATCTTCTTTCTTCTGGCCTTCGCGGTCTTTGAAGACTTCGGTGGTCGCGAGATTCAGCGTCGAGACCGCGGCGCCACCCGGTGTGTAGCGCAGCTCGGCATCGCGCCCAAGATTTCCCACAAGAATGACTTTGTTCACACTTCCCATTTGGCTTCTACGCTCCAGTCGCGAGTGATTCTATTACTTATCGTGCGGGCCGGCTCAACGCCTCGAGTCTATTTTTCGCCAGGATCGCCGACGCGGCCGTGGGGTACTGTTTCACCGCGGTGTCGTATGACTGGCGCGCGCGATCGGTCTGCCCAAGCGATTCCATGACGAGCCCGCGTTTGTAATACGCCGACGCCACTTGCTCGGTGGCCGCCGGATAGCTGGCGATTACGCGATCGTAGGCCGAAATCGCATCGTTCGGTTTTTTGTCCGCGTCATACGCCTGACCAATGTACAGCTGAGCCTCGGCAGCGTGGCTGCCTTTCGGAAAATATCTGAGATAGCTATCGAATCCGGAAATCGCCAGCGAATAGTTGCCCGCGCCGTAATCGCCAAACGAGGACGACCAAAGTCGTTCCGGCGAGATGCCGGGCGGCGCTGTCGTTGTGGCGGCCGCAGCCGGCGGCGGCGGCGTGCCGTCGGGAAGCGGGACGGCGGCCTCGCTGGTCGTGGAAGTCGGAGGCGTCGCGCCCTGCTGCGGCAGCGCATCGCGCAGCGACTCGATTTCCTGTGCCATCGATCCAAGACGCACGTTCGTCTCGTCAACCTTCTCGCGGACAATGCGAATGTCGTTCGAGATGCCGTCCATCTGCACTTTGCCGTCGGCGAACGCCTTTCGCTCGATGGTATTTTGATCGTCGATGCGTGTGGTCATCGCTTTCAACGCATCGCCGAGTCCGCTTAACGCGGTCTGCAGCTGCTGCGCCTGCTCCTGCAGCATGCGGATGTCGGCGATGATTTGCTGGTGCTCGCGATCGGCGGCGATTGGCCGCGCCGGCATCGCCCACACGAACAGCACGACGAGCATCACACCAGGGAGCGCGCGTCGGAGCGTGGTTTTTCTCATCGTGGTATCTCCAGCCTACTTGGCGGTAATGACAAAATGCGCCCGGCGGTTGCGGCCCCAGGCCGTTTCCTGATGCCCAGGATCGAACGGAAACTCGCTGCCATAACTGACGGTTCGCAGGCGGTTCGCGTCCAGGCCGAGCGACAGCAAATACGCCCTCGCCGCGACGGCGCGACGTTCGCCCAACGCAAGATTATATTCCGCCGTTCCACGCTCGTCGCAGTGCCCTTCGATCGTGATGGTCCATGTCGAATATTTCTTCAGCACCGCGGCATTCGCGTTCAGCACCGCGCGTCCGGCATCGTTCAGCTCGTTGCTGTCGTATTCGAAATACACCGGCTGCAGCGGGGAATCGCGATTCAGATCGTCGAGCGATCGTGACGCGACGGCATCGTTGGCCAGCGGTTCCGGTGGAACGGGTTCTCGCGCGGGTGCCGGCGGCTCGGGCGCTCGAGTCGTGGCCGTGGGCGGTGGGGGAGTTGGAGGCGTCGGCCGAGCAATCGGCGGCTGCTTTTTGTGACACGCCGCCGCCGTCATTCCCAGAAGAAGCACGAGCGCGACAGTTTTTTTCATAGTTATCGTGACCAGTTCGGATAGGTGTTGGCGCCGGCGCTGGTGATTTTCGTCAACTGCTTGCCGTCGCGCGCCATCGTGTAAATCTGCGCTTTGCCTGCGCGAGTCGAGATGAACGCGATGTGACGGCCGTTCGGCGAGAACGTCGGGCTCTCGTTGCTGCCGGAACCATCGGTGAGGACATGCGTCTGGCCCGTCGCGACATCGTAAATCTTGATGTCGAAGCCCGGACCCGTCTGCCCGGCGTAGGCGATTTCATTGTAAGGGGCCGGCGACCACGTGGCTCGGTCGGCCCACGTGTCGTTGAACGTGATGCGCCGCGGATTCGAGCCGTCCGCATCCATGAGCCAAATTTGCGGCCTGCCTGAACGATTCGACGTGAAGGCGATCTGTGTGCCGGTCGGCGACCACGTCGGCGACCCGTCGTCGGCCTGATTGGTCGTGAGGCGCCGCACGTTCGACCCGTCGCGGTTCATCGAGTAGATCTCGAATTGGCCGTCGCGGTCCGACATGAAACTCATCTTGGCGCCGTCGGGTGAAAACACGGGCAGCATGGCCTGGCTCTTGTCGTTCGTGACGATGTCCATCGTGCCTTGGTACACGTTGGAGATCAGGAGCTGCGGCATGATTTTCATGTACGACGTGTAGGCGATGCTCCGTCCGTCTGGCGACCAGCTCGGCGATAAGTTCAACCGGCCATTCGTTGTCACGCGCTGCTGGTTCGCGCCGTCGTAATCGGAGACGTACACTTCTTTGCTTTCTCTCTTCTCAACCGTTCCCGTGAGCCGTTCGTTCTGGCGGTCGGACACGAACGTCAGCTTGGTGCGGGCGACGCCGCGGAGCTGCCGCTGCGAGTCGTGAATGTCGTCGGAGATGGCGTGCGCTCCGGCTCGCGGATTTCTCAGCGTCACGTTGTCGTACGCCTTCCCAACCGCGACCGAACGGTTTTTGACGTCATAGAGCCGCATCTCGACATGAAACGTGTTGCCTGTGCGCTGGACCGTGCCGATGATGACTCCGTCGGCACCCAGTTCGCGCCAGCGATCGAACGACACGTCGCTTGCCGTTTGCGGCTGCGGGATCGTGCGATACGTGTCGCGGGGAATCAGGTCGAACTCGCGCTCGTAGGCGAGGTCGGCCCAGAGGACTTCGGCGAGAGTCTTCGCCGCCGCCGCTGTTTCGGGATCCGCGGTCAGCGGTCTGAAATCGGGGACCGCGTAGTGCAACGGGGCGCCGATGTCTCCCTTGATGGCGATGCTGACATCATTCTGTTGAGGAGCGGGACCTTCCGTTTGCGGCGGAGGGTTTTGCGCGGCAAGCACACCCATCCCCGCTGCGCAGGCCGTAGCCATGATGAAGAGGCGTCCTGAATGCATCATCTCGTTCGCTCGTACTGGAATTCCAAATGCACGGTCAAATGGTCGTCCGGAAACGCGGTCGGCAGCGGCGCAAGCCGGGTCAGGCTCAACGCGCGTTGCGATTCTCTGTCTAGCAATAGATTACCGCTCGGACGCTCCACCTGAATATCGTTGATCGTGCCGTTGCGAAGAATTGTGTACTTCATCACCACGGTACCGGTCGATTGCTGCTGCTTGCTCCATACCCGCTCGATGCGATCCTTCATGTCGAAGAGATATTCGGGACAACAGAAGTTGGCGACTTCGAGACGGCTTCCATCACCCCCGCCGCCGCCACCACTCGACAAGCCGAATCCCTGACCTTTTGCGCCAGTATCGACCTTCGCCGTTCCGGCTTGTGTTTCGGCGCCGCGGCCGGCCGG
>JANMJM010000257.1:0-18363 GCA_031371345.1 Vicinamibacteria bacterium | reverse complement strand
GTCGCTCGGGTTGTCCTGCGCCGTGGTCACCGCGGAAACAACGGTGGCCAGAACGGCGATGAGTACAAGCGGGCTCCGCGTCGACAACATATCGAGTCTCCTTAATTTAAGATGCCAGGCGGGACGTAGGCGAGCGTATCTTCGCACCATCGACGGGACGGCGCAATGGTTAGTGGAGATCCAGCACGCTCAGGATGTTCGAAAAATCGTCCGTCCAGAGAGGAATCGACGGAGACGGCATGAGCGCCGACCATCGCGCGTCGTCGTTCAATGCGCCAAGGTCCGCGCGGCTGCGCGCCATCACCACCCAGTGCGATGGCTGTTTGCCCTCCGGCATCGTTTTCAGGTCGCGCTCGTCATTCTGCTCCATGGCCACAAGGCCGTGGCTGGCCGGACGGCGCGCCCGCACCGGAGCCAGCCGCAGATGACGATTCGACACATGCATGATGAGCGCCCCGCCGGGAGCCAGCCGCGAAAGATACAGCGACAGCGCTTCGCGCGTCATCAGATGCATGGGAATGGAATCGGAGCTGAACGCGTCGAGCACCAACAGATCGTAGGCGCTGTCCGGGGCGCGGGCCAGCGATTGCCGCGCGTCGCCGATGACGACACTGCAACGATCGCCGCACGCGTCCATGTAGGAAAAATAGTCTGTGGTTCGTGCGATCCGCTCGACGGCCCGATCAATTTCGAAGAACGTCCAGTGTTGCCCGGGTTGCGCGTAGGTCGCGAGCGTGCCCGCGCCGAGTCCGACGACCGCAACCTGGCGTGGATGCCGAACATTCGAAATCGCCTCGAACGCCTGACCGAACGGGCCGGTTGCGTGGAAATATGTGAGCGCTTCGTGTCGCCGCTCTGGCGCAAGCGACTGCATGCCGTGCACGGTCGTGCCGTGAACAAGCCCGTGGTAGCGGCCCCCCCAAAGTTCTCTCACACGGTGGACCCCGAAGAACGTGCGTGTCGCGTAGAGCGTCGGCTTGCTGCCATCGCCGAACGCGATGCCGGCCAAAAGCATCGCCGCCATGCAGTAGCCAAACCTGACGGAACGCCGCTGGGTGAAGGCGATAATCGCGGGCACACTGAGCAATGTCAGCAGCACAGCCAAACTGGGGTAACGCGTCCCGAGACCCACGAACACACCGACCGTTGCTGCGCCGACGACAACCGGCATGATCGCGTCGAGTGTCGAGCGCCGTGACGGGACTCGTCCATCGGTCGGCCTGAACAATAGACACGCCAGCGCGACAATCAGCGGATATTCGAGAATGCTATTGAAGAGCAACGGCGCGACCAGCGTATTGAACAGTCCTCCGAACATCCCGCCGAGCGACAACCAGAAGTAGAACTCGGTGAGATACAACGGCGTCGGCCGATCGTGTGCCAGTTGCGAATGGCAGTACAACGCCACGCCGCCAAACGCCAGCAGGTGAAGCGACACGATCGTCACGAGCGGCGACTGCACGCCGGCGATCATGAAGATCGCAAGCGGTACCACCGCTAATGGAAACAGAAGCCTGGCCACGCGATGCACGGCGGTCGACCGCCGGCCAAAGGCCAGCGCAAAGGTGAGCAGGTAGAGCGCCAGGGGCACAATCCACAGCAGCGGCACCGGGGCGATGTCGGTCGACATGTAGCTCGTGACGGCGAGCATCAGGCTCGACGGAACGAACGCGAGCGCGACCCACCGCACGCGACGAGCGAGCGTTAGGCGATCGACTGCGACCTCGAGGTTCGCGCGAGAAATCGCCGTGGCATCGTCAGTCGCTGTATTCGCTCGCCGCCAGGCAAACACCGCGCACGCGCCGGCGAGCGCGACGAATTCGGCATATCCGATGCTCCACAGACGGCTCTGCTGCCGCAGCGTCAGCAGCGGCTCTACGACAATCGGATAACACGTCAGCGCAGCGAGACAACCGAAGTTGCTTGCGGCGTACAGAAAATATGGATCGCGCCCAGCTGGATGATCCGTCTTCGACAGCCAGTGCTGAAGCACCGACGCGGTCGTGGACAATACGAAAAACGGAAGACCGATGCTCGCGGCAAGCAGGAGCACGAGCCCCAAGAGCGGATTGCCCTGCTGAGGAGCTGCGGCTCCCGGCTGAATCATGAAGGGCAATACAGCCGCAGGGAGAAGCAGCAACGCCACGTGGAGGAAGACGTGCTGGCGAAGGCGCAGCCATTTCGACGCGCCGTACGCGTAGCCGTAGCCGGCGAGCAGCATCACTTGGAAGAACGTGACGCACCCATTCCACACCATCGGCGCACCGCCAAATATGGGTAGCACCATCTTGGCGACCATCGGCTCGACGAGAAACAGGAGAAATCCGCCGACAAACAGCGTCGTCGCAAATAGCGGGACGACGATTGCCGACGACAGGGCCTGCGCCCTTGCCGGCCGTGCAGGTCTGAGCACTAATGTGTGGGGCGTAGCGAGACCGGGAGCGTCCATGCGACCGGTGCGGGAGTGCAAGTTGAATACCGCGATCGATACCGGAGAGAACGACTGTAAATCGATGTTGACCCACGAAAACTGTCGGCGACGTTACAAAGACAGTCGCCACGATCGCGTTAGAACGTGCGTCCGCTGTCTGGGAACGTGTATGTCTGGCCGCCAAACGACGATCTGTTTGCCGCGCACTCGCCGGTATCCGAGCGTGAGCGTTGAGCTGGCGCCGCCGGTGAAATCGATTTCACCGCTGCTGTTTCCCGAAAGTCCCTGCTAAGTGCGTGAACCACGGAAGAAGAAGCTCAAGTGGCGCTCGGATAGGATATGGGTCATGCCGACGAACGATTCGGGTCAGCCGATTGGCGCGCCGCTCGTCGGCTGGACCGCGCGGCCGCACCCTCCGCGAACGCCGATGTCGGGACGGTTCTGTCGCGTCGAGCCAATCGACATCGAGCGTCATGCGGCGGATCTCTACGCGGTCCACACGGATCCCTCCTGTTGGACCTACCTCTCCTACGGGCCCTTTGACGAATTCGATAGCTATCGCAGGTGGCTTGCTGAAATGGCGGGGCTGAACGATCCGTTGTTCTACGCGATCGTGGACGACCGAAGCAGTAAGGCCGTCGGCGTCGCGGCCTACATGCGCATCGATCCGTCGAACGGCGTAATCGAAGTCGGACATCTGAACTTCTCACCCGCTCTTCAGCGAACCGCCGCGGCCACCGAAGCGATGTACTTGATGATGCGCCGCGCGTTTGATGTGCTCGGCTACCGCCGTTATGAATGGAAGTGCGACAGCCTCAATATGCCCTCGCGTCGCGCGGCCGAGCGTCTCGGTTTCACCTTCGAGGGAACCTTCAGGCAAGCCATCGTCTATAAGAATCGCAACCGCGATACTACGTGGCACTCGATCATCGATACCGAATGGCCCGCGCGGAAGCGAGCATTCGAGGGCTGGCTTGCGCCGGAGAACTTCGACACTGCGGGACAACAGCGACGCACGCTCGCGGCGTTTATGCGCCCGTGATGGCCTTGGGCTTGCAGGTTTATAGCTGGAGGATTGAATGCGACCGACAACTGCCGCGACCCTCGCCCTGCTTGTTGCCGCTACCAGCACCGCCTCGGCTCAGACCGCGCCACCGTCTACAAATCAGACAATCACTGTCCGCGGATGCGTCGCCCCTGCACAGCGCGACGGTTCACAGGAAGCGCGTTCCGCCGGAAACACGCCGGTCACGCCCCAGGCGGCGCCCGACGAGGCCAACAGCGGCGAATTCGTCAACGCCTATCTGCTGAACGAAGCGACGCTCGTGGGCGGAGGGCGCGCTGACGCGACTGCCTCAACCGGCACGTATGTGTCGAAGCCAACCACCTATACGCTGCAAGGTCTCGAAACGGAGATGGCGAAACACAAGGGACATCGCGTGGAAATCGTCGGCACCGTCATGCCGCCCACGAAAGCGGGCAGAGGGGCGGGCAACAAGGCTACGGCAGAAGGCATTCAGCGCGTGAAGGTAAGCTCGGTGAAAATGATCGGACCCACCTGCGTCGTGACTAAATAAAATCAGGCCGACATCGACTGTCGGCCCGTTCTTTATATGGCTTGCTTGACGTGCGCCGCGTGATGCTTGCCGTGCCACCCGTAGATGGCGAGCGACTGATCGAGCGTGACGGCAGCTTTCATCTCCGGATGAAAGAACGTCCGGCTGAAATCCGCGTCGCTTAGCGATCGCAGGAACACCACCCACCTTTTGTGCAGCGCCTCGAGAAGATCGAGCGAGACGCCGATCGGCTCTGTCCGTCCGTCAATCAGCTCTGCCCACCGCGCCTCGTCGTACGGCTTAATCGTCGGATTGTCCTCGGTGATCGCGAGCTTGAAGCGGATGTAGGCGTTCAAATGACTGTCGGGCATGTGATGCACGACCTGCCGCACGGTCCATCCGCCCGGGCGATACGCGGTGTTGAGTTGCGCGTCTGTGAGCCCGGTGACAAGCGAGCGGAACACAGCGGGCGTCTGTTCGATGTCCTTGATGAAATCGAGCCGTTCACTTTTGGAAAGCGGACCCGATAGCCGCCTGAATTTTCCGATTGGGTACTTGACTTGTTCGAGATCGGCCATGGGGTGTGCGATCCTTAAAGATGATGCTGCGCGCGGGACTCGTTGTGATTGGTGTGTTCGTCTTTTTCTATCTCTGGCGCCTCATCCGCGGCGTCCGTCGCTGAATCGCTTACTTTATAGATGTCTTTTTACTGATTTTCATTCTGTGCTCGTGCCCCTCGTCGTCCTTGATCCAGATGTCGTTCTTGTCGACGGCAAAGGTGACGGGTTGACCGATGACGACGTCGAGTCTGGGCGTGTCGACGGTCGCATCCAGGCGAATGTCGAGTCGCAGCGCGTCGGTCTCAATCACGTAGGTGCGCCGCTCCATCGCCGCCGGCGGCGACGTACGGGGAATGCCGGAGTTGGGATTGTTTGGCGCCACGCCGAAGACGACTTTCTGCCGCTCGACCTTCGCGTCGCGCCACGTTCCCTTCTGCCACGCTTTCTCGGCGGTCCAGGCAGTGGTCGCAATCGCGGTGACGGCCAAGAAAAACAGGAGCCGGAGTTTTGTTCGATGAGTCATTCGGACCTTCCACGAGACCGAACAGATCACACGAGCTTCGTCTTCGAGAATGGCAGCTCGCGAACGCGCTTCCCTGTCGCCGAAAAAATCGCGTTGGCGAGCGCCGGAATGACCGGCGGCACGCCAGGTTCGCCGATACCTGACGGCGGTGCGTCGCTGTCCACCATGTGCACGTTCACCTGAACCGGCGCGTCGCTCATCCGCGCCACGCGGAAGTCGTTGAAGTTGCTCTGCGTGACACGGCCATTGGCTGCCGTAATCTCGCCAAGCATCGCCAGTCCGGCGCCCATGACCGCCGCGCCCTCGAACTGCGAGCGGCCGCGTTCCGGTGCGATGACCACGCCGGCGTCGTACACCTGATCGATTCGGGGAATGCGCACGCGACCGGTGCTGTCCACTTCCACCTCGACGACCGACGCCACGTACGTATTGAAGCTTCGATGCGCGGCGATGCCGATGCCCCAGCCGTTGCCCGGCTTCTTCTTGCCCCAGTTCGATTTCTCGCCCGCAATCTCGAGCACGCGGCGAAGCCGTCGCGTGTCGATCGGGTATTTCGCGTACGGCGCGCCGTAGTTCCAGTACTCGGCAGCGAGTTGCGACTTCAGATCGAGCACTTTCCCGGGACCGATCAGCTCGAGCAGATATTGCAGCGAGTCCTTCCCGGCCGCGTGTGCCAATTCGTCGGCGAAGCTCCCCGACGCGAACACGTGATAGTTGTTCGCCACGGCCCGGAACCAGCCGATGCGCAGATGCGCCTCCGCGGGTCCGTTTTCGACGCGATGGTTCGCGAGCTCGTACGGCAGATCGTTCAAGCCCATGCCGTGCTCGAGATCCAATCCGTACTTCGCGCCCGCCTCGAACGTGGAGGCAATCGGAGGGAAGGCAGACCGCGCGAGCCACGCCGTCGGCTTGCCGGCGCTATCGAGCGTGGCCTTGTGATAGACCGCCGCCGTCGAGTGGTAGAAGTCGAATTTCAGATCATCTTCGCGGCTCCAGACGACCTTCACGGGCTTGCCGAGCTTCTTCGACAGAATCGCGGCTTCGGCCGCAAAGTCCGGCTTCGATTTGCGTCCGAACCCTCCGCCAAGCAGCGCGACATGACACGTGACGTCTTCCTTCTTGATCCCCAAGGCCGCCGCGATCGTTTCCTGCGTCGCCTGCGGGTTCTGCACCGACGCCCAGCAGGTGACCTTGCCGTCGCGGAAATCGGCGATGGCCACTGGCGGCTCCATCGACGCGTGCGCCGCGAGCGGCGCGTAGTAGGTGGCTTCGATCACCTTGCCGCCCTTGGCGAACTCGGCTTCCACGTTGCCGACGTTACGGACGACTTTGCCCGGCTGATGCACCGTCTCGATCATGCTCAGCTTGAACGGCTCGGAGTTGAAGCTGGCGTGCGGACTCGCGTCCCAATTCACCACGAGCTTCTTACGTCCCTGCAGCGCGGCCCATGTGCTGTCGGCGATCACCGCCACTCCGCCGAGCGGCTGGAATCCGTGCGGCGGCTTGAACGCATCGATCGTCGCGGTCCCGGTAACGCCCTTCACCGTGAGTGCCGTCTTGTCGTCGACCGACTGCACCTTGCTGCCGTAAACCGGCGGATGTTCGATCGACGCGTACACCATGCCCGGCCGCTTGGCATCCATGCCGAACTGCGCCTTCCCAGTCACGATGTCGGCGAGGTCGTACACCGGGAAGTCTTTGCCGACGTAGCGGAGCGCGCTCTTGGTTTTGAACTGCAGCTGCTCGGCCTTCGGCACCGGCAGCTTGCCGGCGGCTGCCGCCAGCGCGCCGAAACCAAGACGACGGTTGGTGCCGCGATGCACGACTTCGTGCAGTTCGGTCGTGCAGTCAGCAGCGGGAACGCCCCACTGGCTCGCCGCCGCCGTGATGAGCATGCTGCGCGCTGACGCGCCCGCGAGACGGAAAGTGTCGTAGAAATCGCGGATGGATTTCGATCCGTCGGTGTTCTGATCGCCGTACTTCACATCGCCGATACCCTGCTCGATGGTCACGCGCTTCCAATCGGCGTCGAGCTCGTCTGCGGCGATGATCGGCAGCGCAGTACGGATACCCGTCCCCATTTCGGAGCGATGCGTCACGATGAACACGGTGCCATCGGGCTGGATGCCGAGATACACGCTCGGGTGCAGCGCCGCGCCTTCGGCCTGCGTCTGAAAGGCGCTGGTCTGTGCGAGGAGCTCGCTCGGCACGACGCGTGCCGCAAGCACGAACGCGCCTGTGGCAAACATCCCGCCGAGAAAGTGTCTGCGCGACACATTCTCGATAAGTTCCTTTGACTGCGTAAGAGAGCTCATGCCTTGCCTCCCTTCGCCGCATCTTTTATCGCCGCGCGAATGCGCTGATACGTGCCGCAGCGGCAGATGTTGCCCGACATGGCGCTGTCGATGGCCTGGTCGGTTGGATTCGGATTGGTCTTCAGGAAAGAAACCGCCTGCATGATTTGTCCAGACTGGCAGTACCCGCACTGCGGCACGTTGGCCTTCATCCACGACTGCTGCACCGGATGCGTGCCGTCGGGACTGAGCCCTTCAATCGTCGTAATTTGCCGGCCAGCGAGCGTCCGCATCGGGGTTTGGCACGATCGAACGGCCTGACCATCGCGATGCACGGTGCACGAGCCGCACAGCCCGGCGCCGCATCCGAACTTCGTCCCCGTCAAGCCAATCTCATCCCGTAAATACCAGAGCAACGGCATATCGGGATCGCCGTCGAACTGGCGCTGTCGCCCGTTCACTGTCAATGTGATCATGATTATTGGAATCCTTCCGCTGAGGCTGTAATCTTACGCGAACCGCGACCCCAGGAGCGAGCATGAAGATTTTCAGAACGGTGAATCGTGTGCCCGGTGGGCTGATGGTCGTCCCGCTATTTCTTGGCATGATCGTCAATACTTTCTTCCCCAACCTCCTGAAAATCGGCGGTTTTACCGAAGCGTTGAGCGGCGCCGGCTACGCGACCGTGCTTGGGATGTATCTCTTCACGGTGGGAACAAAAATGACGTTCCGCGCCGCGCCGAAAATGCTGGTACGCGGCTTCGGCATCATGGCCGCGAAGGTGGGCACCGCGACACTCTTTGCGATCGTCATCGCGCGATTCTTCGGCGGCCAAATCCTCGGACTCAGCACGCTGGCGGTCATGGTCGCGATGAGCGACACCAACGGCGGAATGTTTCTCGCGCTCACCAGCGTGATGGGCGACAAGGAAGACGCCGGCACCTACGTCGCGCAGAGCATCGAGACGGGACCGTTTCTCACGATGCTGATTTTTGTCGGCGCGGGACTCGCGGTCATCCCCTATCGGGACATGGTGTCGGTCGTCGCGCCGATTGCAGCCGGAGCGATTCTCGGCAATCTGGACGACGACATCCGAGCGTTCTTCGGATCGCACGAACCGATCATCGTGCCGTTCATGGCGTTCACCCTGGGGCAGCGCATCAATCTGCGATCGGTCGTGAATGCCGGACCATCGGGCATCCTCCTCGGCGTGACGGTCGTCGTGGTGACCGGCTTCGTGTGTATTCTCGCCGACAGATTATTTGGAGGCACCGGCATCGCCGGAGCGGCCGCATCGAGTACCGCAGGGAATTCGGCGGCGGTGCCTCAAGCCGTTGCGCTCGCCGACAAAACATATGCGCCCATCGCCGAAGCCGCCGCTGTTCAGGTGGCGGCGTCGATTATCGTGACCGCCATCCTGACGCCGCTTCTGACGTCGTGGTGGTACAAACGCGTCGTACGTGAACGTGAGGCAAAGGCGGCCGCAGCGGAAGCGGCCGCAGCGGGGGTGATTATCGTTAACGTCGAAGTGTAAAGTGGACAACGTCGACGAACTGTATCGACTTCCCCTCGAGGAATTTACCAAAGCGCGAAACACTCTCGCCAAAACCCTCTCCGGCGACGAGAAGCGCATTGTGGCGTCGCTGCCGAAGCCCACACTCCCTATGTGGGCCGTCAATCAACTCTACTGGAACGATCGCGCGACCTACAAAGCGCTGATCGACGCCGCGGAAACACTTCGCGCCGCACATCGCGCGGTCCTCGGCGGAAAAAAAGCCGACCTCCGCAAACCGGATGCGGTGCACCGCGCCGCGCTCGATCGAGCTGCCGGAAAAGCGACACGTCTGCTCGAGCAAGCCGCCGGCCGTGTGTCTGATCCGGCGCGCGACACGATTCGTCGGGCGCTCGCCGCGCTTCCAAACGATGAGCAGGCGGGCCGGCTGACGCGGGAACCAGAGCCCGCCGGATTCAGTCTGCTTGCCGGCATCACGCCGCGCCCCGTAAAGACCACACAAAAGAAGCCGGACGAGGCGGCCGCACGACGCGACGCGCTACGCGAACAGCAACGCGCAGAACAGGCCCGGCAGAAAGCCGCGCGCGAACGCGAGAACGCCTTGACGGAGGCGCGCAAAGACTTGAAAACCGCTCAACGCGCTGCCGAGCGGGCCACGTTCGTGGCGAGGAAGGCTGAATCGGAACTGGCTCGGGCGCGGAAGGCGGAGGAACAGGCAGCCAGTCAACTGAAAGATGCCGAACGCCGGCTGGCCGAACTCGATCGGGGTTAGCGACCTTCAGGGGCGGATCTCGATCCATGTTCCGAGAAACCGGTGGTCGGTCGAACCGGACTCCACGTCCGATGGGTAGAAGCCAGTCTTGGTCCGAAGTTTTATGAACGCCGCAAGCCGATCACCAGGCAGCTGAAACCGCACGATCCGCTGCTCGCCTGGCTGCAACTCGAATACGTGGCGCTCGCCGTCCTGATCGGGTTGGACACGGACGTCGATCGTGACCGTGTTCGTCACCGGCGCATTGCGCACGACGAGCTGAAGTGGCGTGCCGCGCTCGACCGGCATCACCGCTATGCTGGAGTCGACGCCTCCACCAATCCAGATGCCGGGTTCTTCAGGATACGCGCGACCATCAAAAAAGAAGACGACCGCGGAGCCGTAGCGCGCGACCCCTCGCGCGGCGCCATCTGAAAGCCGCGCGCTTCCTGACAGCAGGCGTTTCGGGACAAGCGCGAAGCCACCCGTCTTCGCAGCCTCGCGGTCGCCGTCAGCCGAGAGCGAGCCGACGTTGACGGGCAGCTCGAACGCCAGGCGTCCGTCGCGCAGGTCCGTCGCCAGATTCCACGTGCGTAGCGCGGTCTTTCCAATCATCAGCCTCACTGTGCCCGCCGGCGCCGTGGCGTGTTTCGCGCGCAGCTCGTACTCTCCTGCCGGCACGACACTGGAGGCGTGCAGAAGCAGATCCGATCGATAGCTCGGCCCCCGTCGCGCAGGCGTCGCGATCGCGATTCGGGAAAGAATCTGCTCGGGAGATTCGATTGCGAGCGGCGACAGCGTAATCCCCAGCGGACGCGTGCCCGGATCGTAATGCGCGAGGAGGCTGAGCTGGCTCGTATCTGCTGTCGCAGCCGCCACGCCATCGAGGCGCCATACGAGCGTGACCGCTGTCATCACAGCCGCGGCAAGACATACCGGGGTCGCCAGCGCCAGCACGGCACGCACGTTCCGGATCGAGCGCTGTTCGAAAACCCGGAGCGTCAGCCAGGCAGCCGCCACGGCCGCGAACCAGATCATCGCGCGCAACACCGCTCCTGCCGATGACTGGCGGAAGAAGCTCGGCATCCCCTGCGGCAAGTCGACGAGCGGGCTCAGTCGCTCGGCCGCCAGCGAGTAGCCGTCGCGGAAATTGTAGACGAGGCGGCCCGCATCGACGCCGACCAACGACAGCGTGATGCCGACGCTCAATAGCAGCAGCGCGATCGCGACGGCGCGAGTGGCCTCGTGCCGCGTGACGTTCCACAGAAACGCGCCAGGAATTACAAGCAGCGGCAAAACGGGAACGACCAGCCGCGCGGGCGACACGGTTCCAGCCCACCACATGTGAAACATGGACGTCACGAGCAGATACGGTACGGCGATCGCCAGAAGCTCGAGCGCAAGACGCGGGCGTCGGCGCGCGAGCAGAAGCACACCGCCGAGGCAGATGGCGTAGACCGGCGCATTCGGAAGAACGCCGAACTGCTGGTCCAAGAACAAGGCGGGCAGGCCATTCAGAATGTTCGCCGGCGTGCTCTGCGTGTCGCCGCCGTATGGGGCCGATGGGTTGAACGTGCCGTAGATCGCGCGAAAGAATGCAAACCACGCCACCGCGCTCACGAGCGGCGCCGCCAGCAACACGGCCGCGCGCGAGCGTCGTTCGGGCGACATCGCGAGACGAACGAGCAACACACATCCCATCGCCGCGGCAAGGATGGCGAAACGCGTATGCAACCACGGAAGCACCGCAAGAGCGAGTGAAATGGCGAACCATCGAATCGTACTGATGTGGCGCGAATCCTCGAACAACGGCGCCACGGCAAACAGCACGATGGTCGCTCCAATGCCATCGGGATACACCGCGAACGATTGAAAGAAAAATGGAACCGTCAGCGCCCCGGCTGCCCAGCCGAACCACGCCGCACCGCTGCTGTGAGTCAGTGCGTACGACGCACGCCACATCAGCGCGCTGCCAAACGCGGCGACGAGAGACAGGAAGACGGCCACGCCCGGATACCCAAAGAGCGCGAACGCGGGCGCCACGACAACCGACAAGCCCGGCGCGTGAATGGAATAGATTTGTCCGTTCGTTCCTCTGCGCAGGTAATCGGGGCGCAATACTCCTGCGTAATATGCTCGGTAGTCGCGCCGGGTGTGATTGTTCTCAATCTGCAGATCGCCGTCTCTCAGCAAGCTCTGGGTAATCACAAGGTAATGCGGCTCGTCGCCGCCCGGCACCAGGCCGGCAAGTCTGAACGCGGTGCTCAGGTAGAGCAGAGATGCGACAAGCGCCGCAATCCGCGGCGCGCGGCGCGCATCCGCCAACCATCCGGGAAACCGCACGCCGTGGGCGACGAGCATGCCGGCAGCCACCGCGAGCCAGATAGCGATCGTGATGTGCCCGGTCCAAAGCAAGAACGCCGCAGGCACGCGGAACGGCAACCAAGGCAACACGAGCACGAGCGAAAAAAACAGCGGCAACGCCGTCGCCGTCGACAATCGTGTGAGCCACGCGATGCCGGTAAATGCGAGGACGAACAGCGGAAGCAGCCAGAACGGCGGAAGCAGCCCGAACCGGACCACACCGACGCCCACATTGCCGACGGCCACTGCACCGAGCGACAGCCATGCGGCCAATCCAGCGCTTGCTGCGGCCGCGAGCGGCACGCGTGGCCGGTGCCCGTGTGGCCTGGCGGTCATCTAGCGCTTCAACTCGAAGATTTGCAGATTGCCGTCGGTATCGATGCGCGATAACGCCGGCGTCTCGGGCAGCCGTGTCAGCACCGACGGCGGCATGTTCCGGCTGTCGACGAGCACGCGTGTGACCCCGAGATTTTTCATATACGTGATCGATCGCTCATCGGGAAAGCCGCCGAGATTCTGCACGTGCTCGATGTAGCGAACCGGCATGTACCCGGAGTACCCGTTCAGCATGGGCTTCCAGAACGCCGTTGACACAACCATGTAGCGCGCGTTCTTGAAGAGCTCTTCGGGTCCATAAAACGGGAAGATCACCACGACGTCCGGGTCCGGTGTGTTCAACGTCTCGAAAATCTTCGGGATCCCTTTAAATTCCTGATCGCGCCCGTAATCGATCGGGGCGCGCAGTGCCTCGAAATTCGCCGCGATCACGAGAGCAACGCCAACCGGTACGACCCAGGCCCTAGGAAGTTTCCGCTGCAGGACCACCCACCCGAATCCCGCAAGGATTGCGAACGCCGCGAGCACGAGGTGCCCAAACCGTGCGGCGCTACGTACCGCCGCCATCGCGGGGAACGCCGCGTAGAGCACCTTATATAACGGAAAGGCGGGACCGAACGACAGGCAGAAGCACACGATCCCGAAGACGAGCGCCATGCGCGCGCGCTTATCGGTAAACGCCACACCGGTTGCGACGGCAACGAGCGTCAGCGCGATCGCGACGACGCCCGGGAAGAGCCCATCGCCACGCCCCATGGCCCAGAAACGATTGCTCCAAGTATGAATGTGAAAGCTGCCGCCGGTCGCCAGGTAGTTCGCCCACGTCGCCGAAAATTTTCCGACTTCGTCGAGCGTTCGCACAAACATCACCTGTTCCCGGCGGGCGAGAACATACGGCGCGAGAAATGGCAGCAGCGCCGCCATGGCAATCACGGCGGCGACCGAGGCCATGGCCGCGACGCGACGTCCGCGCGGCCCGACCCAGTCGCCCGGCCTGGCGAGGACCGACACAAACAATACGATGGCGGTGAAGACCAGAAAGTAAATAGACGTCAGTGATTGAAGGACGTACCACACGGCGAGCCGGACCGCGCAGCCCAGCCGCGGGTTGGTCAACAGCTCGTCGAGCGCCAGCAATGCGAACGGCAGAAACTCGACATGCTGCAGCTGAATGTGCGGAAATCGCGTCAGCGTGAGTGCGTTGAATGCCATCAGGCACCCGCCTAGCACGCCGGCGATCCAACTGCCCGTCCAACGCTGCACCAGCATCGACATCGCCCAGCCGGTCAGCGCGAGACCTGCGAGGAACACGATGTTGTACACGAGGATCGGCGAGCCTCCTGCCCAGCGGACCGGCGCACCCATCAGCGACTGCACAAAGAGATGTTCAGAGAACGCGAGCGTATAGCGCTCGGGGTAAAAGATGTTGGCGTCGAAGAGGTGCAGCGGATCGTGCGCGATTTGGTGCGCAACCCACGACATGATCCACGCGTTGAGCTGCGTATCGGCCTGGCCGTTGCGTCCCAGACTGCCGGGAGCCGATGCAAGCGGCCACGTGTGCACAACGGCCAGCAGGAGAAAGAGTGCCAGTGCGGCCCAATGACTACGGCGCACTGATCCTCTTATACAGCAGGTAATTCGGTCCGGGCCGTTCGACGCCGCGGAAACCGCCGAAAGGTGCGAAGAACGCGTCTTGTTGATCGAAGACGTGCCGATCGTTTCGAGAGAACGCTCGGAAGAACTTCACAAACTGATAGTCGTGCGCCAGAAGGTCGTGAACGATCGACTGCGTTTCGCTTGGCAGCGGCGACTCCTGCACCAAGATCCAGTCCGGACGCCCGACGCCGGGCCGCTTGTCGAGATCGGTCACAAAGATGAGACGATTGCGATCCCAGACCCACGCTTTGTAGTCCATGGCCCGGTTGAACTGCACGTATCCGAAAAACGATCCGCTTAACAGCACCGAGCTGCCCGCCGGCACATTCTCCTCGAACCAGCGCGCCACGACGACGCGATTATCGGCCTGCGAGATGATGCGGTCGAAGCGCACGACGCTCATGGCCGACGGCAAGACGACCGCGATCGCCGCGGCGGCGATCGCAAGTTTCGGCACGCGCGTCCGCGGCGCGACGGCATTCCAGATAACGGGCACGGCGACCGTGATGAATCGCGCCGCAGACAGACACAAAAACGGGACGACAGGAATCGCGTAGCGGAAGAAGAGATTCCTCAAGCTGCCGGCCACGATGTAGTACGCGATGGGAAATGAGAGCAGCAGAATGCCAATGCGCGGCTCCTTGATAAGAATCACCACCATGCCCGCTATGCCCGCCAACAGGAGCGGCAGACCCAGACCGTAAAGAAGCGAGTACTGGAGGTGATGAACCCAGCCGACGCCCAACGGAAGACCGTGACTTCCCGTCTGCATCGACTCGTTCAGCACGCTCATCGCGTCGAGAAACTTCGGAAGGTCGAGCGCGAGGAAAGGCACCCCAATGGCGAACGTCATAAGAAACGGGATGCCGTAGACAAATAGTCGCGGATCGCGCACCGCGTCCAGCCGGCGCCCCGGCGCCTCGTAGATGTTGAGCAGATAGCTCGTGGTCAACGGCACAATGAGCAACACGGCGTTATATTTCGTCGCCGCCGCAAGCCCGCCGACAAGCCCGCCGATCACGAAATCGCGCCGCCGCTTCGTCAGGTGCCCGTCGATCAGGAACGACACCGATAGCGTCAACAGAAACACCATCATGATGTCGGTGGTTGCGTAGTGCGAGTCGCGCACGTGCAGAAACGCGAGCGCGACGAAGAGGGCGGCGACGAGAGCCGTCGGCCCGTCCCACAGCCGTCGTGCGATACGGAAGACCGGCCACACTGTGGCGGCCCCCATCACCGCGGTCAGCATCCGCGGGATGAGGAAAAACGGCGTCCACTGGACGCGCCAGCTCGCCACGAACTCGGCGAGAGAGTGGAAGATGCCCAGCACGCGGGCCCACATGTAGTAGACAAAATACAGTCCGGCCAGGACCCACATGTAAAACCACGGATAGTCGTAGAACACCGGGCGCAAATTTCCCTTGAGGAATGAGAGCGCCACATCAATGATGATCGTTTCATCGGGGCGCGCGTTCGTGTGGGGAAGGCCGAAGTTCACTCCCCAGAGGCGTACCACGGCCGCGATCAAAATGATGAGGCCGAGCAGGACGCGCTGCATGGCGGGTTCGCCATGCTACCATACGGCCGCAACTGACTGCAGCGGAGCATGTTGGACCAATCGTGAACCAGACATTCCTATCGACCCTTGAAGCGATCGTCGGGCACGCCGGCATCCTGAACGATCCGAACGAGCTTCTGACCTACGAGTCGGATGGACTGGCGCGACTTCACGCAAAACCCGGCTGCGTCGTCCTGCCGAACTCCGCCGAGGACGTGCAGCAGATCGTGCGGCTGTGCCATCAATACAAGATTCCATTTGTCGCGCGTGGACATGGCACCGGGCTGTCGGGGGGAGCGCTTCCACACGCTGATGGCGTGTTGATCGTGCTTGCCCGGCTCAATCGCATCCTCGACGTCGATATCGCCAATCAACGCGTGACCGTCGAGCCGGGTGTGATCAATCTCGACGTGACGCGCCGCGTCGCGCCTCATGGCTACTACTACGCGCCCGATCCATCGAGCCAGCTGATTTGCTCAATCGGCGGCAACGTCGCCGAAAACTCCGGCGGCGCCCACTGCCTGAAGTACGGATTCACCGTCCATCACGTGGTTGGTGTCGAGGCGGTGTTGCCGGACGGCGAGATGGTGCATCTGGGTGGGCCCGCGCTCGACGCTCCGGGATTAGATCTGCTGGCCGCGCTCGTGGGCTCGGAAGGCACATTAGCCGTGGTGACGAAAGTGACGCTTCGCATTCTGCGCGTACCCGAAGGCGTGCGCACGATGCTCGCCGCGTTCGACTCGACCGATGCGGCCGGCGCGGCGGTGTCGGACATCATTGCCGCCGGCATCATCCCGGCGGCGGTCGAGATGATGGATCGGCTGACGATCGAAGCCGCGGAAGCCGCCGTGCATCCGAATTTCCCCAAGGCCGAAGCGGTGCTGATTGTGGAGCTCGACGGCGCGCAGTCGGAAGTGGACGGCCTCTTTCAGATGGTCGAAGCCATTTGCCGCCGCACGGGAGGCACCGAAATTCACATCGCGCAAAACAACGACGAGCGCGCGCGCATCTGGAGGGGCCGGAAAGCGGCGTTCGCGGCCATGGGCCGCGTGTCGCCGAATTACTATGTGCAGGACGGCGTCATTCCGCGGACCAAGCTGTCGGAGGTGCTCGGGCGCATCCGCGCGCTCGAGAAACGATCCGGCTTGCGCATCGGCAACGTGTTCCACGCGGGCGACGGCAACCTGCATCCGCTGATTTGCTACGACGAGCAGATTCCGGGGCAAGGCGACCTGGCCGAGAGTGTAGGGGCTGAAATTCTGCAGTACTGCATCGAAGCCGGTGGGTCCATTACCGGCGAGCATGGTGTAGGCGCCGACAAATCGGCTTACATGGCAAAGATGTTTTCCGAGGACGACCTCGATACGATGCAGCGGCTTCGCTGCGCGTTCGATCCATCGAGCTTGTGCAACCCTGGCAAGGTCTTCCCCACGCCACGGCTTTGCGGCGAAGTGCCGGGACCTTATCGGCAGCATCCGGCGGAACGCGCCGGGCTTGTGGAGAGGATGTAATGGAGGTGCGGGAGGTGCGGGAGGTGCGAGAGGTGCGGGGGGTGCGGGGGGTGCGCGAAGGTGCGGCCGCCGATGCCATCGACGGCGTCGTTCCGAAGTTTGTCGCCGAGCCGGCGGCAGCCAGTGACGTGGCCGAGACGCTCGCATGGGCGGCGCGGGACAAACTGTCGGTGCTGACGCGCGGCGCGGGAACAAAAATCGGCTGGGGACCTCCGCTTCAGCCGATCGATGTCCTTCTCTCCACGTCTAAATTAAATAAGGTTGTCGCGCATCGCCACGGCGACCTCACGGCGACGATTGAATCGGGCGCGACCCTTGGCGACGTGAACCGGGCGCTCGCGGCCCACCGCCAGTGGATTCCGCTCGATCCCTACTCGGGCGATCGCGCTACTATCGGCGGACTGGTCGCCACAAACGACAGCGGCCCGCGGCGCCATCGCTACGGCTCGCCGCGCGATCTGATTATCGGCGTGGAATTCGCACGAGCCGACGGCCGCCTTGCCAAAGGCGGCGGCATCGTCGTCAAGAACGTCGCCGGATACGATATGCCCCGCTTGATGACGGGTGCCTTCGGCAGCCTCGGCGTCGTTATCACAGCGACCTTCAAGCTGTATCCGCTGGCGGTTTCCTCGCGCACGCTAGTGGTCGATTTGAAGGATCCGGGCGAGCTCGGAGCGCTGACCGCGAAAATTCTCGAAAGCCATCTGACGCCAACCGCGCTGGAATTTCAAACGCCGCCGCTGCGGTTGCTCCTGCGGTTCGAAACCATTGAGGCTGCCGTCGAGCAGCAAACGGCGAGCGCCGTGAAGCTCGTCCGCGATGCGGGGTTCAGCGCGAAAGCGCTAGCGGGCGCTGAAGAAGATGAGACGTGGACTCAACACGGAGCGAAGCACCCCGATGAAGCTGCCGTGAAGGTGAGCACGCTGCCCTCTGAGCTGGCGTCTACACTGGCGCTCGTCGATCGGTTAGCCGGATCGCCGAACTACCGCGCCGCCGGTCGGGCCGGACTCGGCGTATTCGTGCTCCAGCTGAGCGGGGACGTCGCGAGTCAAAAGAAAATCGTGACTGGTTTGCGCGACTCGCTGCCGCCCGGACGCGGAAGCGCGGTCGTGATGCACGCGTCGGATGAGCTTCGAAAAGCGCTCGACGTGTGGGGCCCGATTGGCGACGCGCTTCCCCTGATGCATGCGGTGAAGCAGCAGTTCGACCCCGACAGGATCCTTAACAGAGGACGCGGGCCGGGAGGGATCTGATGTATTAACTATTAGACCAGTCCACCGACGCGAACTGCGCGTAGGTGTTTTTGTTGT
>JANMJM010000245.1:0-7699 GCA_031371345.1 Vicinamibacteria bacterium | reverse complement strand
CGCTCGACGACCATCTCCGTCTGGTCGCACTCAAAGACAATGCCCGGAAACGTTTGAAGAACGCGGATCGACGCACCCGGTGTCACTCCCAGCGCCGCGAGGCGCTCCGCGCGTCCGGTCAGATCGCGCGCGATTCGTGCCCCGCGTCCACGCGTTCCGGGGGGCAGATGCGCCAGCGAGGTCGATTACAGGTCGAACCCACCGCCTTTCAGGCGGGAGTCGTTCAGTGCACCCAGTTGCGCCGGTCGACGAACGTCCGTGGCTCGAGCCGCCGGCCCGCCGGAGAGTGCCGCGCTTCGCGGCGCGCGCTCCACAGCAGCACGGGGCCGGCGAACTGGTCGATCACGCGCGAGAAGCCGCCGAGCTCGCGCTCGATCTGCAGACGCAGCTCGCGAATGCGATCGCTCATGGCCCGATTCGGCTCCCGCATGTACTTCTCCATCGCCCACAGCGCGGCGCCGTGGCCCGAACGAAGCTGTCGCGCCTCGGCCGTCACTCGCGCGCGGACGCGCGGATCCGGATCGTGACGGTAGCGCCTCCAGCCGACCAGCATGCTGCGCATGAGCCGATACAGGCTCGGGCCATTCAACTCGAAATCGCGGCGGAACGCCCGGTCGAGAAACGTCTTGGAGTCGTCGCGCGAGATCGCGTGATGCCGGAAATTGAACTTGAACTGGCCGTGAATGTCTGCGAGGTCGACGCCCTCGAGGAGCCGGCCGTCCGCCTCGACCTGCCGGTAGAGCGGCGTCCCGGGCACGGGCGTGTAGAGCATGAACTGATGAAAGACCGTCTCGTGCGCGATCGCGTGATCGATCACGGCGTCGATGTTCTCCGGCGTATGGTGTTCAAGGCCGATAATCGTCGAGCCGTGGACGCGGATGCCGTGCGTCTGTAGCGTGCGCGCCAGCTCCAGCGTGTCGGTGCCTTTCAGCTTCTGGTATCCGCTGCCCTCCGATTCGAGACCCAGCCAGATCCATTCGATGCCCAGCTCCACGAGCTGACGGACGTCGTACTTGCGGACCGCATTGGCTGATGAGAATACGTAGAGCGACCACGCCTTGTTGTGCGCCTTCATCAGCTCCAGCAGCTCCAGCGCGCGCTTCTTGTACAGAAGGAAGTTCTCGTCCATCATGAAGAACGCCGTCACGCCCAGCCGGCGTTCCGTCTCGCACATCACTCTGAACAGATCCTCGCCGCGCTCGAAGAAGTTGACGAATTTGCCCTTCCCGCCGAAGAACTCCGAGGTCGTGCAGAAGTTGCAGCCCAAGGGACACCCGACCGACGGAATAATGGTCGCCGACGCGTTGCCGCCGCCACTCGGCAGCCGCAGGCCCATCAGCCTGAAGCCGAACGACGAGGGTATGATCGGGTGATCGATCGGGCGCTCGACGTCTTCCCCCAGAAACGCACGCAACCACGCCACGCCTTCGCCCCTGACGATGTGATCCGCATCGATTTGCCGCTCGAGGCCCGGGATCGCCGCGACGTGGCCGCCGACGACGATCGTCGAGTGCGGCGAGTGCGTGCGGATCAGACGGCACATCTCCCGGACCTTGCCGACGTTGACGATGATGCTCGTGAGGCCGACGATGTCGTAGTCGTGCGCGGTCAGCTCGCGGATGAAGCGTTCGCGGGTGGGGAAGTCGAGTACCGTGCACGGCGCGGAAATGTTGCGCTGGAGGAACATGAGGCTCCAGCTCCGATGGAACATCCGCAGCGAGAACGGCCCCTGCTCGCGCGTGACCTGGTTGTGATACAGCTCCACTGGATTGATCGCCCGGCTGCCATACTCGTCGTCCTGGGCGAAGGGTTTGAAGACCGATGAGAGGAGGACGCGGGCACGAGACCCTTTCGGGTGTGGTTGCATGATGAAGACTCCTCTGCCGATGATAGCGGGGCCGGCGCAGTCCGTTTGTAAGCGTTCTGTACTATTACGGCAGCGCGACACGTGCCGGATGTCCGGCATCCAACTGCAGCAGTCGGCCCTGCGGAACGTGCCATTGACGCCGGGGTCCTGACAGGATTGCGGCAGTGTGGGTTTTGTCACGCCGTCCCTCTAAACGTCCTCAGTCTCGCAACGTGAAGCACGGTTCGCTCGGCGCCGGCCTCAGGGGTGTCTTCGCGCCTGTGGAGCGTCGCCGCATCCCGGCTCTCAAGTGTGGCTGGTCGGCTTGAGGCGACGCGTCACTGGATATCAGCCCGCGTAAGCCGTACTCCCGCAGCGATGTACGGCTCGATGATCCACGCGCCGATCGAGGCGCACGGCGGCTCCCGCGACGCCGCCCGTGAATCGCAAAAAGGCGAGTGACGCGGACCCGAATGCCGTCGTGCCTTCGACGGCCAGCAGCGTCCCCGTCCTCACGGCGTCGACGATTGAGAACCTCAACCTCGACGACGCTGCCAGGGTCGGCCGCATCGATGCGGCGCTGCGGCGGCGAGAGATCCTCGGCGGCCGGCCGCTGCTCGAGCGATGCGGGCGTGGCCGTCACTCCCGAGGAAGCCTGGGCGACGAGACGATCAGGAGCAGAGAGCCGAACATCAGGAGAAAGACCGGACCGCGACCCCCTCGATGGAAGCGACCGGATCCGCGCGGCGCGCGGGCGCGATGTCCTTCATCCTCGCCTGACGCCGGGCCAGCCAAAGCGCGCCAATCAAGAGCAGCAGAACGCAGCCCAGCAGGTAGCTGCCGGCCTTCGGATACGAGTACACCTCGAAGTTCGCGATCTGCTGATAGCCGAGCATCGGCGGCGTGAATGGCGGGACCTTCACGGCCGCTGTGGGCGCCAGGTCGTGCCCGTGGCGATACAGCTTGTAGCCGGCTGAGAGTGACGAACCTCTGCTTTTTCCGTCCAAGCCAGGCTTTGGCGCGGTCGCCCTGGAGGCCGCGCACACTAGCAACACCTGGCACTGAACACCTGTTTCAACCCCCGCGTCGCCATGCGCCGCGATCGCGCTTTTGAGGTACTGTTCTGGCGTCGCACCAGATGACAGCCGCTCAAGATCCAGCACGGCGCAGCCCGCCAAGTTCGATCGCCGACGCCCCCAAGGTCGAGGCCCGGCCCCACCGGCGATTGACCGCGGAGCACGCGACTGCCCGCGCGTTGGTCGAGGCCTCGTCATTCGCCGAGGCGGCCCCCAAGATCCTGCAGGCCATTTGCGAATCACTCGGGTGGGAACACGGCGCGCTCTGGACGGTCGATCGCGACCAGAACGTCCTGCGCTGCAGCGACATCTGGACCGCGCCAGGCGGCAGATTCGAAGAATTCGACGTCATCAGCCGCCAGGTCACGTTCGCTCCCGGTGTGGGACTGCCCGGACGCGTGTGGGCGAGCGGCGAACCGGCGTGGATTCCTGACGTCGTCAGCGACCCGAATTTCCCGCGCGCGGAGAGTGCCGCACGCGTAGGCCTTCATGCCGCCTTCGGCTTTCCCGTGGTGTTGCACGGGGAAGTCCTCAGCGTCATGGAGTTTTTCAGCCGCGAAATCCGACCCCCGGACGACGAGCTGCTCTCGATGTTGTCGAGCGTGGGGAATCAGATCGGGCTGTTTGACGGACGTCGGCGCGCGCAGGACGATCTCGACCGATTCTTTACACTCTCGCTCGACCTGCTGTGCACGATCGGCTTCGACGGCTATTTCAAACGGGTCAATCCCGCGTGGCAGCGTGTGCTCGGCTACACCCCGCAAGAGCTGCTGGCGCGTCCGTTCATCGAGTTCATCCATCCCGACGATCGGCAGGCCTCCACGCACGAAGCGTCCAAAATCTCGACCGGGGAGGAGCTGCGTCACTTCGAGAATCGGTTTCTTCACAAGGACGGGACCATCCGCTGGCTGTTGTGGACGGCGACGCCGTTCCCTGAGCTGCATATCATGTACGCCGCGGCGCATGACATCACCGAGCGAAAGGCCACCGAAGAAACGCTCGCTGACTACGCGCGTGATCTCGAAGTCAATCACCGCGCGCTCGAAGAACAAACCGCTCGACTGACACAACTGGTCAAGGAGCTTGAAGCCGCTCGGCGACGCGCCGAAGACGCGGCGGAAACCAAGAGCGCCTTTCTCGCGAACATGAGCCACGAGATTCGCACTCCGCTCAACGCCATTCTCGGGATGACCGGGCTGGCGCTGCAGACCCGGTTGACGGTCGATCAACGCGACTACATCGCGACGGTGAAATCGGCGGCGCAATCACTCCTCGAGATCATCAACGACATCCTCGACTTCTCGAAGATCGAGGCGCGGCGGCTCGATCTCGAACGGGCCGAATTCGATGCACGTGAAGCCATCGGCAATGCCGCCAGGCTGCTCGCGATCCGCGCGTCAGAAAAAAGCGTCGAGCTCGCCTGCCATATCGCCCCCGCCGTGCCCGAGGTGCTGCTCGGCGATGAGGGTCGTCTTCGTCAGGTGCTGCTGAACGTGCTGGGCAACGCCATCAAATTCACCGCTGCCGGCGAAGTGGTGCTGCGCGTGACGGTCGAGCGTCTAGCGCGGCGCCGCGTGACGCTGCACTTTGCCGTGTCCGACACCGGCATCGGCATTCCGCCGGAGATGCAGGAACAGATTTTTCAAGCCTTCACGCAGGCGGACAGCTCCACCACGCGCCGGTATGGCGGCACGGGCCTCGGTTTGGCGATCGCGCAGCGGCTCGTGGAGTTGATGGACGGCCGGATGTGGGTCGAAAGCGCGGTCGGCAAGGGCAGCACGTTTCATTTCACCGCCGACTTCGACACGCCGCAGCAACCCGCGGCCGCGTCGGGCGCGGTCCGCCGGAAAGCGCTCGAGGGCCTGCGCGTGCTGGTGGTTGATGACAATGCCACCAATCGCCGCATCCTCGACGAGATGCTCGCGAGCTGGCGCATGACACCGACGACGGTGCCAGACGCGACGAGCGCATTGACGCTTCTCCGACGCACCGCCGACGGGCCGGAGCAATTTGACGTCGTGATCTCCGACTGCCAGATGCCCGACGTCGACGGGTTTACATTCGCGCGACGACTGAAACGCGATCCCCGTCTTGCCGCCACCCCGGTCGTCATGCTGACCTCGATTGGCCATCCGCGAGATGTTGTTCGTTGTCGCAAGATCGGCGTCGATGCCTACTTGAGCAAGCCGGTCAAGCATTCCGACCTGCTGGATGCGCTGGTCACCGTGTTCGGCGTGTCCACAAGGAAGTCCCCGTCACTGACGCGTACGACGCGCGCACGCACCCGGACGCTGCGGGTGCTCGTCGCGGAAGACAACCTCGTCAACCGCAAGCTGGTCACGCGCCTGCTGCAGAAGCGGGGACACCGTGTCACGGCCGTCGAGAACGGCCGCGCCGCCGTCGCCGCGCTGACGTCCCCTGCGGCAAAAAGGTTTGACGTGGTGCTGATGGATGTGCAGATGCCGGAGATGAACGGGCTCGAAGCGACCGCGGCCATTCGACTGCACGAAGCGGCGGGCGGCGGTCATATGCCGATCATCGCGCTGACCGCCCACGCGCTGCAGGGAGATCGTGAGCGCTGCCTTGCCGCAGGGATGGATGCGTATCTGGCGAAGCCGATCGATGTCGAGGAAATGATCGCCACCGTGGAAACCTGCGCCGAGGGCGGCAGCTTGCCGCCGACTGAAACGGCATCGGCCCTCGCGGCCGGGCAGTTGCCGGTCTTTGATCCAGGCGCAGCCCTGAAGCACTCCGGCGGCGATCGACGACTGCTGACGGAGGTCGTCGGGTTCTTTCGCGCCGACTATCCCAGCAGCCTGCGACAGATTGGTGCCGCGATCAAAACGAACGATGCGGAACAATTGCGCCTCAGTGCCCACGCGCTGAAGGGTGCGCTCGCCACGGTCGGATCCCCCGCGGGACGCGAGGTCGCATCGACGCTCGAACAAATGGGGCGCTCGGGCGACGTTGACGGCGCCCCAGACGCATTGACGGCATTACGCGGGATAATCGTGTCGCTCGAGGGCGCATTCGTCAGCGCAGGCCTCGTGTCGAGCTCGCGGCGCCGCGCGAAGGTGCCGGCCAAGAAACGCGCCGCCACTCCGAAGCGGAGGCTTCATGACAAAGATCCTCGTCGTCGACGATGATCGCGCCACGCGCCATATCCTGCAGACGGTGCTGACCGAGGGCGGCTACCAGACGACCGTCGCAAAGGACGGCATTGAAGCGTTGGCGGCGCTCAGAAAACGGCGGTTCGATTTGTTGCTGCTCGACGTCTGGATGCCGCGCATGAATGGTCTCGAATTGCTGGCCAAGCTGCGCACGCGCAAGTGGAAGCCCCGCGTGGTGGTGATGACGTCCGATGATGCACCGCAGACGCTGCTTGAAGCGGTGCGGGAACAGGCGTTCAGGTATGTGCACAAGCCGGTGGACGCGGTTGGTTTGCTGGACACCCTCCGTGCAGTTCTCGAGGCTCCCGAGATGCCGCCCATCGAAGTGCTCTCGGCACGCCCGGAATGGGTCGAGCTGATGGTGCCGTGCACGCGCGAAGCGGTCGACCGCATCGAGGCCGTGATGGCGCACCTGGAGGCTGACCTGGCGCCCGACCTCCGCGAATCGATTGCCTACGCGTTCCGCGAGCTGCTGTTGAACGCGATCGAATGGGGCGGGCTGCTTGACGCCACGCGTCAGGTCCGCATTGCGTGTCTGCACTCGCCCCGCATGCTGATGTATCGGATTGCGGATCCGGGGCCCGGCTTCAAGATCGAGGACTTGCCGCACGCGGCCATCGGGCAGCCGCCAGATCAGCCCATCGAGCACATGCGCATCAGGGAAGAAAAGGGCATCCGGCCGGGAGGCTTTGGACTGCTGACCGTGCGCGCGAGCGTGGACGAACTGCTGTACAACGAGAAGCGCAACGAAGTCGTGTTCGTGAAGTATCTGTAGCGCGTTGCCCGGGTCAACGATGATCGTCGGCGACCACGATCCTGGTGTTACTGGCGGTGAAGGCTGCCCGTGAGCTCGTCAGCCAGCCAGTCGTTCACGTCATCCACCTGCTCCGGCGTGGAGCGGTGGCCGGTGTCGTAGGCGAGCATCAGGCGTTTGGGAGCGGTCATGATGTTGTAGGCCGAATACATCGACGTTGGCGGGCACGTTTCGTCGTTGAAGCCCCACGAGTACAGCCCCCGCGCGGTCACGCGACGGGCGAAATTCACGACGTCGTAGTAGCGGCTCGTGACGATCTTCGCCTCATCGCGATGATAGTTGGGGCCGTCTGTCGCGCGGAACATGCGCGGCCAGCCGCCCATCCCAGAGTCTCACTCGATTTCGTCGTACGTCGACGTTCCCGCATAAGACCAGCTCCCGACAGGTCGCTCACAGGGCTGCGGCGTCACTCCACCCGGAACACCTTCATCACCTCGTCGCCGAGGTGGTTGATCACCTTGACAGCGATGCGTCCGCTCTTCGGCACCGGGAACGGCCGCGAGACGGCGCTGTTCAGTGTGGCCCATACGTCGGCGTAATCTCCGCCTTAAGCGTGGTCTTGAGCGCGCCGTACGGATCGTTCTGGCCCAGGAAGTACGCGTGGCGTACGAAGAAGCTGTCTTCGTTGTAGTCGGTGTCATTTGCGCTCTCTTCGAGCGCCTGATCCTTCGGGCGTTGGGCTGGGCCGACCTTTTCTGCGCGCGTCATCACCGACACCGGCTGCAGGACATTTACGCGACGAGCAGCCTCGCGCGGCGGCGACTGCGCGCTGATTCTTCACCACGATTTCGAC
>JANMJM010000350.1:0-16697 GCA_031371345.1 Vicinamibacteria bacterium | reverse complement strand
TTGTAAACGCCAATGCCTACCAGGGCGTAGTCGCATATACAATATCCAGCCGAGGAGCTACTTACATGAAGGCATTGCGTGCTGCGATCGGGTCCCTGCTTGCTCTTGTCCTGCTTTTGACTGCATCAGCCGCCTCGGCCCAACAGGCCGGGACCGCCACCTTTGAACCCCACGTCGGACAGCCCGGGAAAGATGTCGTCTGGGTGCCGTCGCCGCAGACGCTCGTCGACAAGATGCTCGATATGGCGAAGCTGACCCCGCAGGATTACCTGATGGACCTCGGCTCTGGCGACGGACGCACCGTCATCACCGCGGCCAAGCGTGGTGCAACTGCCGTCGGCGTTGAATACAACCCCGACATGGTGGTCCTGTCGAAGGCGAGCGCTGAAAAAGAAGGCGTCACGGGCAAAGCGACCTTCATGCAAGCGGACCTCTTCAAAACCGATCTCTCGAAAGCGACGGTCATCACGATGTTCCTGTTGCCGAGCATCAACATGCAGCTGCGGCCCACGCTGTTGAATCTGAAGCCGGGGACTCGCATCGTCTCGAATACGTTTACGATGGAAGATTGGCAGCCCGACGAGACGTTCTCTGTGCCAAACCCGTGCGTCAGCTGGTGTACTGCGCTGCTCTGGATCATTCCCGCCAAGGCCCAAGGCACGTGGAAGATGCCGCAGGGAAATCTCACGCTGAATCAGCAGTTCCAGATGCTCACCGGTACGCTCGGCACGACACCCATTTCAGAAGGCAAGATGAACGGCGACCAGATCATGTTCACCGCCGGCGGCACAAAGTACTCGGGCCGTGTGAATGGGAACATGATCCAGGGACAAGGGTGGAGCGCAAGCCGCGTCAACTAGCGGCCGATTGCATCATCGTCGGCGCCGGACATAACGGACTCGTCGCGGCGCTCCTGCTGGCCCGGCGAGGTCTCAATGTTCTGGTCCTCGAGGAACAGAAAGTCATAGGGGGGGCCGCTCGTTCGGAGCGGCCCTTCCCGCGCGCTCCCAATCTCACGACGTCGACGGGCGCATACCTGCTGGGCCTCATGCCGCCCGAGCTGCTCCACATCACGGGGGTCGAGCTTCCTCTGAAGCGGCGCGATCCGTATTACTTCCTTCCGCGGCGCGACGGCGGGTATCTGCTGTTCGGCTCCGACAAAGCCGCGACGCGCGCCCAATTTCTGAAGTTTTTTTCCGAACGCGACTGGAAGGCCAACGAGGCGATGGACGCGGAAATCGCCGCGCTTCGCGACGACATCGCACCGACCTGGCTGCAGGAACCGCTGACGATTGAAGAGACCGCCGACCGGTTTGTCAGGCCCGCACTGCGCCGGGCGTTCATCGATCTTTGCCGGAAGCCTGTCGGCGATTACCTCAACCGCTTCGATTTCAAGAGCGATCTCGTGAAGGCGATGTATGCCGTGACCGATGGCTTCAGCGGGCTGTACGGCACGTGGGACACGCCAGGCACGGGGATGAATTTTCTGGTCCATAACATGTGCCGGCTTCCCGAGTCGGGCGGCACCTGGATGGTCGTCGAAGGCGGGATGGGCACGATCACGACGCGCTTCGCCGAGGCGGCGCGCCGCGAAGGCGCACGCATCGACACACAATGCGGCGTCAGAGAAATTCTCGTCAGACGGAATGTCGTACGCGGTGTCGTCACCTCGGATGGGGACGTGGTGTGGGCCAAGACGGTCATCGTGAACGCCGACCCGTTTCGCATGCGGCAGCTTGTGGGCGCCGACAACCTGCCGGCCGAGTACAACGCGCGGCTCGACAGTTACAAACGACCCGGCACCACGCTGAAGTTGAATCTGGCGCTGAAGGGACTGCCGACGTTCACGTGTCTACCGGAGGGTACCCGTCAATACGGTCCAACCATTCATTTACTGCCGGACGAAGATGTCGTGATGCAGTCGCTCGTCGATTCGTTCCACGCGGTGCAGAACGGCGAGCTTCCGGACTTCCCGGCTATTGAGTGGTATGTCCACAGCACGATCGATCCGACCGTGAAGGACGCCGACGGCCATCACAGCTCAGCCCTCTTCGTGCAGTGGGTGCCGTACGAGTTAAAAAACAAGAACTGGGATGATGAAGAAGCGCGCTACGCGAAGCACTTGCTCTCGATCTGCGATCGCTTCGCACCCGGCACCAGCGATCTGGTCGTCGACATGATGGTGCTGCATCCGAAATCGATCGAGCGCTACTTCGGCATCACGCAAGGCCACATCCATCATGTGGACAACTCGTTCGGATTCGCCGATCGGCTGCCCTACGCCCAGCCGATCGCGGGGCTGTATTCATGTTCAGCCGGCACGCATCCTGCCGGGTCGGTGATCGGATGCGCGGGGCACAACGCGGCGATGCGCGTGGTGAAAGATCTCGCGCTTCAGTAGGTAAATACGTGGTGTTTACGGTTTAGCGTAGATACGAACGGTCGCGGTATTGCCGTTCGATGCAATCGCGGCGATGACGGTCTCGCCCACTGCGAGGAGCTGCGGTCGGACGTCCGTGCCACCGCCGGCGTTTGGACGTATGACTTCGCCAGTCGCGGAGTGCACGAGCACCGGCGAACTCTCCCACCATCCGGCCACCCAGCCGCGATCGTTGTCCCCTCGCGGATAAAACCGGCCGTCGAGCGACGCCACCGGTGACGGCCGGTCGGCGGCCGGATCGACGGTGAAGAACCGCGTCCTGGCTCCGTCGAAGGCGGCACAGGTTGCCGGCTCGTCGAGGATCACACTACTGCTGCACGAAAGATCGACATCCGATTCGACGAATCGAGCGGGCTGATTGGCGCGCACGGTCCACAGGCGTGAATCCAGGTGGAACGTGGGACGAAGGAACGGCACCCACATCAGCGCGATGGCGCTCGTCGGCATCAGCGATCGACGTGCATGGTGCTCGAGCGCGAGCAGGGCGCCGCGCGAGACGGCAAGAATCTCGACGTCGTTGGCGCCAGGCGGAGATTGCCACTCGGTGTGTTGCGCGACATTGTCGCCAATGCGTCCCTCGGCTCCCGCGAAATTGCCGTCGGCGCCGTGTCCCACAAGCCGCCACGTTTGAGATCGGCGATCGATTGAGAGAAGGGGCCACGACACCGGCACGCTCAGCGTCCATTGGTCGTGATTCCCTGCGGCCAGATCGATCACATGAAGCGTCGAGGCGCGAAGTTGCCGCTCGAGAACCAGCAACCGGCTCTCGTCGATGAACACAGCCTCGTCCGCCGCCACTTCCGTGAGCCCTCCGCCTGCGAGGCCGGCGTGAATTATCGATTGTTCACGCTCGTCGTCCGAGCTGAGGGCGAGGTAGCGCCCGTTCGGCGAGATCCACATAATCCCCGCCTCGAATCCAACCGGAAACTCGCTCACGGGCAAGCGCGCCAACGACCTGGTCGTCACCGCCGCGGCCGGCGCGACAAACGGATCGTCGACGAACCGATCGACAAATCCCGGCGATCCGAGATATGCAGCAGCAAGTGCGACGAGCGCAACCGGCAGCGCAGCCATGCGCGTCTTGCGCGACGGGGCAAACATCAGCGCCCCTGCGCATGCGAGGGTCAGCACAATCGCCGAGGGCCATTCGTGCGCGGCCCGGTAAAGGCGGAACGCAGACGAGGCGGACATCAGGATGACCGTCCAGACCAGGCCCGCGCATACTGCCAACGGTGCGATTTGCTTTGCGAACGACGGACCGCTCGCGTCGTTCCTGTTCGCAAACGCGACCGCCATCAACGCCGCGCCACAGAGTGCGAGCGCGAGCGCGAACCACGCATACACGCCGCCCTGCCGCAGCACCTGCTCGCTGAACGTCAGCGCAGCGCCCGTCAGAGCTGCCACGCCAGCCGCGGCAGTAAGCGGCGACGTTGGGCGCATAACCGCGACGAGACCGGCGACGAAGACTGCTGTCTGGCTCGCGATAAGTCCAATCGCAATTGCGAAAGATGCGAGAAGGCGCACAGCGCTCATCGCGATCCTCGCCGGCGCCGCGGCGACTTTTCCCAGCCGCACATCGACGATGTCCAGGAGCGACTGCACGCGGGCGATGTCGTCGCTTTGCAGTGCGAGCTCCCATCGCCGTTTGCCGGCATCGATCGCGACAAGCTTCGGTGCGGTCGAGGTCCCCGCGTCGATTCGCAACTCAGAAAGATGGCCGTACGCGATCGTGTGAGTGGTCGATGTGCCCTCGGCCCACTCGAGGCGATCGTCGCGGAACGTCACCGACCCGCCGTTGCCGGCGCTCGTGAAGGTCGACGGCTCGATCGCCATCGGCGCCACGCCCGACGCGCGGCGAATCGCCTGAATGCGGCGCGCCAGACTGGGATGCGTCGCGCGGCGCTCGAATTCCGTTTCCCATCGGCGGGGCATGCGAGCGAATACGTGCAGTTTGGTTAGCGCCCGCACGAGCGCCTCGCCGTCTCCCGTCAGCGCGACCGCGCGCAAATCGCTTTCGGTCTCGTGCTTTTGCTGGTGCTGCGCGCGAAGCACCATGGCCGCGATGAGGCACACGGGCCAGACAAAGAGTGCGGCGGTGGCCGCATGCGGAGCCGTCGTGCGCACGACCGGCGCCAGCAGCGCAGCCACAGCGATAAGCGCGGCAGTGATCACGCTCGCGTTTCGAAGACGACGCCGGTTGTAGTGCTCGTGATGGGCGAGCTCGTGCGCCAGAATCGCCGTGATTTCGTCTTCGTCGAAGCGCGACATCAAGGTGTCAGTCACGAGAACGGCTGGGCGCCGCATCGACGGTACGGCAACGGCATTGGCGAACACGCCTCCGCGCAAGTCGACCTGCTCGAATGCCACGTCGCGGAGACCGCACGACTTCACCAGTTGCGCGAATCGCCCGGTGAGCGCCGGCGAGGTCACTGGCGTCGCGCCAAGCACGGCAGACAAGAGCGTCGAATACCACGTGTGCCAGGCGATGGCGATCGTGCCCAGTGCCGCGGCGACGACCCAGTGACGGGGTCCGGCGCTGAGCGTGACAGCAGGCATGACAGCCACGAAAATCCAAAAACCAAAGACGGCCACGAGCAGCCGAACGAAGAACGACAGGTACGCGAGCAAACCCCACGTCTCGTCGTAGAGAACTTTGCGGAGCGGATATGCCGCAGCCATCCGCGCCAACACAAGAAGTGGCAGCGACCAGGCGAGATGGTGGACGCCCGTGATAATCAACAGGCCCATCGACGTGCCGAACGCCGCACCGGTTTGGCGGCGATTCGCGAGAAGACGTTCGGGCAATGCGGGATCGTCCAGATTGCGAGCGAGATCGCGACCCCCCCAGATGACCAACGCGGCGGGAACACACGCGATCACGACAGTGAACGCCGGATGGAGACCCTGGGCCATCGGATCCTGTTTTCGGTGGAAACGGCCCCAGGCGATAGCGGTTCGGAACTCTATCCGCTAGTTCGCGCTCCCCTTCTCGGATACACTTTCCGCACCCGTTTTCCTGGAGGAGCGTCAACATGTCGAACGATTTCACGCGCCGCGATGTACTGCAGGGCCTTGCCGCCGCAGGCGTCGCCCTCAAATTTTCCGGTCTCGCGGTGATGGCCCAGGGCGAAGAGGTCGTGCCCTTCACAGACCTTCCGGCGCCGCCAGCCCCAGCGCCCGGTGCGCCTCCTCCGCCAGTGCGATTCGATCCGAAAAACCTCCAGAGTTTCATCGTGTCGAACGACGAATTTTTTGCCGTGCAGCATTACGGCATGCCAGCAGCCTCCGATCCGGCTGCCTACAAGCTGCGCATCACGGGCCTCGTGGAGAAGCCGAGCCTCTGGTCGCTCGCCGATCTGAAGAAACGGCCACGCGTCGAACAGGTTGTCGGGTTCGAATGTTCCGGCAACAACAACGCGCGCGGCAATCCGCTCGTCGGCAACGCGAAATGGGCGGGCACCGCGCTTGCGCCGCTGTTGAAGGAAGCCGGCCTGAAGCCGACGGCGCGCGAGGTGGTCTTCTTCTCGTCCGACAAGGGCCCCGAAGACGTGACGCACGGCCGCGGCAACGCCAAAGTCGAGCAGCATTTTGCGCGCGCCCTGCAAACAGAAGACGCGCTGCGATCCGAGGTGATGCTGGCCTACGAGATGAACGGGCAGCCGCTGCCTCAGAATCATGGCGCGCCCATCCGGCTCCTCGTGCCGGGCTGGTACGGCGTCGCCAACGTGAAGTGGCTCGATCACATTCACGTACAGGAAACGCGCTTCATGAACCGCTTCATGGCGCGCGATTACGTCACGCTGAAAAGCGAAACGATTGCCGACGAAGTGATCTGGTTCGAGACGTGGGTCAGCCGCATCCGGCTGAAGTCGGCGGTGGCGCGTGTGACGCGTAATGGCAGCGCCTTCAAAGCCGTGGGATTCGCGTTGACCGATGGGACGCCATTGAAGGCCGTTGAAGTGAGCGTGGACGGCGGCGCGTGGAAACCGGCGACGTTGTGGAAAGAAAACACGCCGTACTCATGGAAGTTGTTCACCTACGAGTGGACCGGCTCGCAGCCCGGCGACCACACGATCGTCTCGCGCGCCATCGATGCGCGCGGCGAGATGCAGATCTCGCAGGACGATCCGACCAAGAAATCACAGTGGGAGAACAACGGGCAATTTGTACGGAAAATCAGAATTTCCTAATTTTCCTGTCAGGGTCGAGGGGCAAGGGCCAAGAGGCAAATGATTCGATGGCGTGGGCTACTACCCGTGTGCCTCGGGGTGTGCATCTTTCCGGGAGTCGCGTTCGGGCAGCAGCAACCGATCGACAAGCCCACCGTCGCCGTCGGCATGCTGGCCGAGGGCACCCAGCCAACCATCGACGGCAAAGTCGATGACGAAGTGTGGAAGCGTGTGGTTCCCTTCAGCGCGTTCACGCAGCAGGAACCTGACGAAGGGCAACCCGGGAGCGAGCGCACGGAGGTCAGGTTCCTCGCCGACAAGAAGAACCTCTACATCAGCGTCATCGCTTTCGATCGCGAGCCGGACCGCATCGTCGTTTCGCAAAGCCGGCGCGACGCCGATCTGAACGACACCGACTCCGTGCAGATCCTCCTGGATACGCTGAACGACGGCATCAACGCCTTCGTGTTCGGCACCAACCCGTTCGGCATCGAGTACGACGGGCAGGTGATGAACGAGGGGCAGACCAGCGGAGCGCAGGGACGATCGGGCGGCGCTGGCTCGCAGGGCGGGCAGGTAAGCGGATTCAACACCAACTGGGACGCCGACTGGATCGTGCGTGCCAGCATCACCGACCGCGGATGGGAAGCGGAGTTTTCGATTCCGTTCAGGACCGTTCGGTATCGGCCTGGCACGAACCAGTCTTGGGGCCTCAACGTGATGCGGAACATCCGGCGGAGAAACGAGCAGGCGTTCATGGCGCCGGTTCCGCGCGGCTACAACCTGCATCGCGTCTCGGTGGCCGGGAGACTGACCGGCCTCGATTTGCCAGAGCGGCGTCAGTTGCAAGTCATTCCGTACGCACTCGGCAGCGTGTCGGACAACAAAACCGTAGCGACCAGGCAGGTGCAAAGCGACAAGAAACTCGGCTTCGACGCCAAGTTCGGTGTCACCTCCACGCTGACGGTCGATGCGACGGTGAACACCGACTTCGCACAAGTGGAAGCTGACGAGCAGCAGGTGAACCTGACACGATTCGCGCTGTTCTTCCCGGAAAAGCGCCCGTTTTTTCTCGAGAATGCTCAGACCTTTCAGCTTGGCCAGCCGCAGGCCGTCGACCTGTTTTTTTCCAGGCGCATCGGCATTGGGCCGGATGGCGCGCCGATTCCCATCCTCGGAGGCGTGCGCCTGAGTGGCAAGGCCGGGCACTACAACATCGGCGTGCTGAGCATGCAGACCGACGCCGGTGTGAACAAGCGCACAGACGCCGTGATCGCTCCCTCGAACAATTTTTCAGTGGCGCGGGTACAGCGCGAGCTCGGCCGGTCGTACATCGGAGCGATGGCCGTCAATCGTCAGGCATCCGGTCGCTACGCCGCCGCCAACGACTACAACCGCGCCTACGGGATTGATTCGGCGTGGCAGGCGACGCCCAACGGCAAGCTCTTCACGTTTCTGTCGCGGACAGACTCGCCAGCCAGCAAAGGCGGCTCCGATTACGCGGGCCGCGCGTTTTACAGCTACGCGAACGCTTTCTGGAGCGCATCGGGCGGGTACTCACAGGTGGGCGACCACTTCAACCCTGAGGTTGGTTTCGTATCGCGCAAAGGCTACCGCGCGATGACGAGTCGCATGATGATTACCCACGATCCAAAATGCTGCGACTTCATCCGGCGCTGGTCGCCGCACGCGTTCTACAACGCGTTCTTCGATCTCGACGGCAAGCTTTCGACAGCGCAAGGCCACTGGCATCCGTTCGATATTCAGCAGGCCAACGGCGGACGTTTCGGTGTGTCATGGAATACCGAGCAGGACAATCCCCGATTGCCGTTCACGGTGTATTCCGACACGGCGGGCCGCACCGTCGTCGTTCCGCCCGGCGATTACTCGTGGCATCAGGCGCGCATCGAATTCGACACCGATCCAAGCGCGAATCTGTGGCTGTCTCTTCGCGCGCCCATCGGCACGTACTACAACAACGGGCGCTACATCGGCTGGGAATCGACCTACGGCGCCCGCATTGGCGCCAGGTTCGTCGCGACCGTCGGCTGGCTGCGCGATCGTGTGAGGCTGCCTTACGGGAATTTCACCACCGATCTGATTCCCATGAAGATCAGCTACTCGTTCACGAGTCTCGCCAGCGTAGAGGGTCTGCTGCAGTACAACAGCCAGGCGTCGACGTTTTCCTCCAATGTGAGGTTCGCGCTCCTGAACCGCAGCGGCACTGGACTGTTTGTCGTCTACAACAACCAGCAAGATACGTCGCAGACGACGCCCGCCACGATTCTCGGGCAATCGTTCGTCGTGAAGATGAGCCGGCTGTTCGACTTTTAGCCCAGCGCGGCAATGATCGTTTGAAACAAGGTTGGGTTGCGCCAGTATTCGACGTGCGCGGCCAGCAGCGTGGAGGCCTTCAGGTCTTTGATGTTTTCGACGGAGTGTTGGTTCGACCGGTCGGGCCGATCGTAGTAGTCCAGTCCGCCGCTGATGATGTCCCACCGCGAATAGATATTCACCCACCGCGGCCGCAGCGACTCGAGCTCGATCAGCGGCTGCACCGATGCGGCCAGCGCTTCGCGGGCCTCCGTACCGGTGCCTTGCGTCGCGAAGATGAAAGCCGTTTTGTCGAGCGGGCTGCCGAAGGTCAGCAGCAGCCGTGTGCGCGACCCAACATCGGGTGCCTGGACGCCGCCAAGCGTTTGATCGACAAGCAACCGGTTCAGCGCGTCGTACACCACCACCGAGCCGAGGGAGTGGCCGACGAGGATGATGTCGTCGTACTCCGTTGCGGCATACACCGCCCTTGCCGTACGCCACACCGCGTTCTTGATCGCCTGCCTGAGTTCGTGGAACTTGTCGACGACCTGTGGCTGCACGTAGGCGGCGACGTCGCCGGCGTACTGAATCAGAAACGATCGCACAACCGCCGCGGTCACAATCACGAGCGGCCACGCCAGAAGGTGGCTGAACGTGCCGAGTGCGCCGCCGTCCATTCTCGCGTGCTGGACCAGATACGCCGCGAGCATGAAGAGGGAGCCGGCAAACAGCAGGAACACCACCGTGACCGCGATGGTGAAGCCGCGGGAGTTGTTCGGCGTCCGCAGCGATCTCCAAAATGCCAGGCCCATCGTCCCGAGCCACCAGATCAGGCAGAGCATGGCGACGGCGGCAAGGAGTCGCCAGGCAGCCCAGTCGAACCACGCGTTGAATCGCGCCGCGCGGATCGATCCGCCGAGGCTTTCAAACAACGATGCGGGGGTGTCTGGCACGAACGCCGTATGGTAAGCGACAACCACAGCAGCCGCGATGCCGGCGGCGAGTGTCGCCCAGAGTGCGACCACAAAGGTGGGCACCGTCAGCCACCATGGAATTCCCCACTTCCATCGCTGCATCACCTGCCACACAAGCATCACCGCCGCGAAAGGTAAGAGAGCCGTGACGAGAAAGTTCAGGACGGTCGTCACATCCTGAAACATCGCTGGGCCTAACCACTCTGGCGGCGACTGCAGTGGCGCTCTGGCAGCGGCCATCGCGACGATGAGGAAGCTCAGGAACGTGAGCGACACGATCACGCCCAGCGCGACGAGAAGATAAATGACCGTACGCACCGGCGCTGGGAACTCATGATAATCGTCGAACAGCCAGCGCTTGAAGGGCGCCCGGCCCGACTTGATGGCTCCAACGCCCGAACGGACCAGAAATCCGGACACGTCGCGGAGGGTCACGCGGCCTTGGGTGAGCGGCGCCCAGTACGCTTCGTAAATATGCACTTCCCGCTCGTGCGCGCCGATCTGGAGCTTCAGCTCCAGCCTGGCGAGCTTCTCGTCGCCGAGAGCGACGGTTCTTGCGACGGGCTTCGCGGTTGACGTCGCCGATGCAAGATGCAGTAGGCCTTCAGCGACATCGTCAAGAGTTTGAAACTGAATTTGCTGTCCCATTCCGTGAGCGACGACGATGGCGGCGACGCCTTTCGCGGGCTGGGCGAGCGACGGCGCAATCGCCTTGGTGCGCTTGGACGGCTGGACGGTGTACTTGGCGGCGGCCACGACGACGCCATGCTGACCGCGTGGCGCGTCGTTCACAAGTGAAAACCGCCGCGGGCAACGACTTAGTGGGAAAGCCGCGGCGATCAGGAGCTGGCGACGACGAGCTGCGTCTGCTGGCCGAGTCCTTCGATGCCGAGACGCACGCGATTGCCCGGTTGCAAAAACACCGGCGGGTGCTGTGCCATGCCGATGCCTGGCGGAGTGCCAGTCGAAATAATATCGCCGGGCTGCAGGCTCATGAAGCGACTGATGTAGCTCACGAGAAACGCGACGCCGAACACCATCTTCTGCGTCGTGCCCCGCTGATATTGCCGACCGTCGACTTCGAGCCACAGCTCGAGGTTCTGCGGATCACGCACTTCGTCGGTCGTGACGAGCCATGGCCCAATCGGCCCGAACGTGTCGGCGCTCTTTCCTTTCACCCACTGACCGGTGCCCTCGAGCTGAAACGCCCGCTCGGACAGATCGTTCACCACACAGTACCCCGCGACATGCGCAAGGCCATCGGCTTCGGATACGTACTTCGCCGGCTTACCAATCACCACGCCGAGCTCCACTTCCCAATCCGTTTTCCGGGATCCGCGCGGAATCACAATGTTGTCGTTCGGACCGCACACTGCGGAGGTGGCCTTCATGAACAAGATAGGCTCCACCGGCATCGCCATGCGCGACTCGGCCGCATGATCGGAATAGTTCAGACCGATGCAGATGAACTTTCCCACCCTCCCGACACACGGCCCGACGCGGACGTCGCCGGCCACTTGTGGCAGCGTGCCGAAATCGATGCGGCGCAGGTTGTCCATGGAGTCGGGCGTCAGCGCATCGCCGCTGAGATCGGCAATGATGCCGGACAGATCGCGGATCTCACTGCCGGCGCCGAGTATTCCAGGCTTCTCGCGGCCGGGTTCGCCATATCGAAGGAGCTTCATTATTTGATCCGCGTGGGGCCCCACCCGGGTTCCCATGCGCGGCAGCCGCGCATGGGAGCCCACCCCCACGCGCTGCCGTCGCTTACGCTCCGGATCTTGAGTCGATCGACGATCTGCTTAGTCAACGTCGTCGGGGCGTGGCGTCGCCGGGCGTGAGGCCCATCGCCCATTTGATGGCTTCGAGATACATGTTCTGAATGTCGGCGTCGTCCCACGTCTCGGCGGCGTGGCCAAAATTCGACCAGAAGGTGCGTCCCATCCCGTAGGTTCGGGCCATCGCGACTGGGAAATCAGCGTCCTTCCGATGCAGATTCGGATTCTTCAAATCGAGGTTCGTCGCATCGAGATGCGCAAGCACGCGAACCTTGTCGCGCGAATACGGCTTCTCGCGCAGGACGTAAAACTCTTCAGTTCGAATCAACGATGGCCCGAAGTGGCGCATCGCGGGAAAATCCGGCGCATCAACAACCACGCGGCCCTCGAAAATGCCCCATGGATGATTGTCGAAATAGCCGCCCATCATCTCGCCGAACTCCGCCCACTCGTAGAAGGCGCCGTTGCCCGTGTGCGCACCCACGACGCCTTTGCCGTCATCCTTGACGAAGGAGACGAAATCTTTCTTCTGCTGGCCGCTCCAGTCGCCTTCACCTGAAATGAACAGAAAGACCGCGTCGAAGTCGTTCAGGTTTTTTGCGTTTCGCGCTGGAGCCGGCACCGGCTGTTTCGTGATCCACTGCGAATCGGTACGAATGTAGGTGTCGTAGACGCCAGACTGCCGGCCGAGCCGATCGATCACGGCCAGCGCGTGTCCGATGGAATCGTGCGTATAGCCGGTGTGCGTATCGCCAAGGGCGAGCAGTTTCTTGCGCGGCGGTGCATTCGGCGCCTGCCCTCGCGCGGCAACGCCGGCGGCGAGCACGAGGGCGAGGATCATGTACCTACGCATGGGGCTTTGATGATTCGCGGACGACGAGGCGGGGCGTAATAATCACGCGGCTCGGGGCAGCGTCACTCGGGCTGTCTAATTCGTTCAGCAGCAGCTCGGCCGCGTTCAGGCCCTGCTCTTTCCGCGACCAGCTGACCGTCGTCAGCGGCACGCGCAACATGTCCACCATCGCGATGTCGCCGACGCCAACGACCGCAATGTCTTCCGGCACGCGCAGTCCCGCTTCCCAGATCGCTTTCATGGCGCCAATCGCCGTTGGATCGTTGACGGCGAACACCCCGTCGACACGCGGCCGCACGCCGAGCAGTTTCTTCATCGCGCGATAACCGTCGCTCTCCATGAAACCCGCTTGCACGAACCAGTCGGGAGGCGGCGTCATGCCACCGAGCCGCAGTGCCTCACGCCATCCACGCTCCCGGCGCTTCGCATGTTCAATGTCCGGTCCGCCGATGTGCGCGATGGCGCGGCGCCCGGTCTCGACCAGATGCGCCGCTGCGAGCAAGCCCACCTGGTGGTCGTCGGTGAGCACGCGATGGCACTCGACTTCCGGATGATCGTCGCGATCGATCATGACGAGGCCGGTGCCAGATTCCGTGAGCTCCGTCAGCAGATCGTTATTCGCGGAGCCGTGCGCGGATGCGAGCACGATACCGTCCACCTGGCGGCCGCGGAGCATTTCGAGCTCGAAACGCTCCTTATAGGGATCTTCGCCTGAGCTGCACAACAACAGACCGTACCCGCGCGCACTGACCACAGGCTCCATGCCGGAAATAACTTCAACAAAGAACGAGTGCATCAAATCTGGGATGACGATGCCGATGGTGTGGGTGCGGCGAAGGGTGAGGCTGCGGGCGACGGCGTTGCGCTGGTAGCCGAGCTCTTCGATTTTGGCGAGCACCCTATCGCGCGTAGCCTCGCTGATATCTCCGTGATTATTCAAGACCTTGGAGATCGTCGTCACGGAGACGCCAAGCTCTCCCGCGATGCGCTTCATCGTGGTCTGCGCCATTTGCCTTTACTTTACCGCCTTAGTAGAAAACCTTCACAAGCAGATAGCTGAGCGGCTGCGGAATGTCTGGAAACCAGTGCGGCACGCCGGCCGGCACCCACATGACGTCTCCTTTGCTTAAGTGGTACGTCTTCCCGCCTTCGATCGTCGTTCCCCGAATCTGTCCCGGCGCTGTCTCTTTCCCGCCAGTGACAGCACCGCCAAGAACCTGCGTCGCCGTGCCCTCGATTACATAAAAAAGGTCGGCTTCCTGCGTGTGCACTTCGACGGCGGGACGGTAATCGTCGGGCGCATACGGTCCGGTTCGATATCCGCCAGACACGCGAAGATTCGGTCCGTCGGCGAGCGGCCCGGCCTTTTTCAACGTCGCGGCCACCTTGTCGTGTCCGGCGTATACGATCTCCGCTGACGCGCCCGGCGCGACCACCGGTACCGTCACCAAGTAATAGCTGATCGAAGGCGAGACGCTCGAGAACAACTGCTGTGTGCCCGCCGGTACGACCATGACATCGCCTTTGCTCAGGCGCTGCACCTGGCCGCCGGCCGCGAATGTGCCGGCGCCGTCGGTTATATAAAGGATCGTCGTGTCATTGTCCTGCGTGTCCAGCACGCCCGGTTTGTCGCGGTGTGCACCCGACACCTTCACGTTCGGATCGACGACAAGCACGCCGCCCTTCGCCAGCGCCGTGTTCACCTGTTCATGATTGACGTAGACGCTGCCGGACTGCGCGTAGAGGACGCTCGAAAGCGCGAAGAGCAGAGTCGGGATAGTGAGCGGAACGCGGTATCTCATAGGCATCGGGCTCCAGACTTCGGAAGTCTGAAGCCTGGAGTCCGAGGCCGTCAATAGCCGATTACCAGTCGACGTTCATCCCCAGCTTGATCAGCCGTCCGCGCTGAATTCCGTTCACCGCTCCGTAGGCCGACCCCAGCACAGTTGTGCGGTTGATAATCGTCGCCGTGTTCAACAGATTGTAGACATCGAGACGCGGTTGAACCGTTCTGCCACCAATTCTGATCGTCTTTTTGAAGCTCATGTCGAGCTGGCTGAGGTCCGGCAGCCGGGTTGTCCCGCGTGGCTCGACGGTCAGAGTTGTGGTGCCCTGGGTAAGCGCAACCGTATTGTTTCCCACCGACACCTGCGTCGTTTCAGGGAACCCTTTCTGGTACTGAAGGGTGCCGCTCATCGAGATGCCCAACGGCAGCTCGTAGATGCCCGAGAGCCGGAACGAGAAGGGCACGTCGTTCCCGAAGATTCCCCGGCTGAATTCCTTCGAGTTCGGGTTGTTGAGATCGGCATTTCCGTTGTAGCCAATGTTCTTGCCGACGCTGATGCCTCCGGTCATCATCCAGCCTCTGCTCATCCGCTTGTCGAGGGTAATGTCGCCCCCGTTGTAGGTGCTATCCATCAGCGGATCGTTGGTCCACACGACGTCGCGCTTGCCGACCAGCGACGGCGCCTGGTTGTACACCGTCACCGCCTTTCCGCTGTTCGCTTCCGTGACCGTCAGTGGAATGTACGTATTCTCGGGCACGAGGATGTTGCGCGATCCGAAGTTGCCCCGCTTTTCACGGCGTGTGAACCCGGTGGTCACCACCATGTTGCCCGGCAGCTGACGCTGCAGCTCTACCGTGTACTCCTTGGCCCACGGCCACTTGTATCCCGGCGCATACCGATCGGTGAACCCGAAGTTGAACCCGGACGAGGGTCCAAGCTCGTTGAGCTGCGGCAGCAAGTCTCCATTGAGATCGCACCCGATGTTGTTGAGCGAGGCGCAGGCCGACTGCGCACGCCACACCCGGTTGTCGCTCGCCACCGAAATCGGGTTGATTCGATCGAGCACCGCGCTCCCGACCGGAATGATGTACCGGTTCGCGGAAAACTTCAGCGCCGTGCGGCCGTCGCCGGCAATGTCGTAAACGGCCGAGAGGCGCGGGTTCACGACCTTCCAATCCGGAATGCCTTTCATCTTGTCGAAGCAGCGCCCGTCGACGTAGATCGTCTTCTCCTGGCACAACGCGCGCTGCCAGCCGTAGTTCGTGTCCAGCCGGAGACCGCCGTTGATCGTCATTTTGCGCGACGGCCGCCATTTATCCTGAACGTAGAGTCCCTGCTGGATGTTCTCTGGGATGGCGTCTGTCGGCGTGTTGTAGGTATTCACCGAGTCGGGCACGCCGGCGCGATACAGGGCGCGGATGCCGGACGGCGAGAAGTTGATGACTTCGTTCCACGCATAGTCGAACTGATAGCCGGCCTTGATGTCGTGCGACGGGGTGAAATAGCTGGCGCTGCCCTGCAGGAAGACTCGTGTGTTCGGCAGATCGCGATAGGTCGGCAGGACGCGTAGCAGCGTGTTCGTCACTTGATCCATGCCGGCAATCAAGCCGTTGAAGCAGCCGAACTTGCTATCCGCGGCTTTGCAGTTTGCCGAGTCGCCTTCCTTCGGCCAGGGCTGATAGTCGTCGACGCGATTCAGGCTGCCCGACACGTCGAACACCATCTTCGACGAACGCGCCGAGGTCCATTTCACCTGGTTGAGCTGCGGGTATTTCGTATTGGCGACGGTCGCGCCCGTTTCGACGAAGCTCGTCGTACTGGCGCGGTGGCCGTTCTTCTTGAACTGAAGAATGTAGAAGTAGGACAGCTGGCTCTTCTGCGTCATCTGCCACGACACTTTGGACGAGAAATTCCAGAGCATGTTGTCATCGGGCACCGACGTGCCATCAGGGTTATAGCTTCCGACCAGGTACTGGAGAATCTGCGAGTGATGGAACGAGGTCGAAAACCAAAGCTTGTTCTCCTTGATCGGTCCCGCGAGCCACCCACCGTAATCGAACAGGTACCGAATGTCGGCCGTCGGCTTCAAGTCTGGCCTTGCAGCCTTCACGGATGCCGGCACATTTCTCAACAGCTGCGTTCGCAGCGCAGACCCCACGTTGTCGAACGCCAGATGATTGTTCGTCGCAGCGAAGCTCGTTCCGCCGTGCACCTGGTTGCTGCCGGTGCGCGTGATCATGTTGAACACGAGCCCGCCCGTTGTCGCTTCTGCCGGACCGTTTCCGGATCGGAAGTTCGCTTCCTCGAACGCATACGGATCCAGATAGAACGTCGCGATGCCGCCGCCGCTCTGCGTGCTCGAGACGTTCATGCCGTCGAT
>JANMJM010000161.1:0-31240 GCA_031371345.1 Vicinamibacteria bacterium | reverse complement strand
CGCGGTCACGATATCTGGGCGAGGTCCATAAAATCAGACGTTTTTCAGGCGCAGGTTCGGAATGCAGGGCGTGCCGCGACAAGTGCCGGTGAACATGATCACCTCCAGCCCCATCTGCTTCAAGCGCGTGATTCCTGCGGCCCCCAATGAACGTGGCGTAGACCGAATAAACGAAGGCCGCACCGGTGCCGATGGCTATCAGCGTGTTCATGTCGGCGTTGCGATGGCGCAGGCTGATCCAGGCGCGGCGGTAGAAGTCGGCGCCGGCAAAAAACACAACGGCGATAGCGAGGGCGAGTTGAAGAAATTGCGCGCCCGCAAACGAAAGCCCCGCCATTGAGATGATCAGGATGGGCATGAAGAGTGCGAGCGACGCACTGAGCTTGCGGCGGAGGCGTTTGCATATCGCAGTAAACTCTAAGCACTCCCGCCTTCGCGAAAGCTACGGCGGGCAAGCAGGTTATGTCGAATACCAGACTCCCGTTTATTCAAGCCATTGCCGCCGACCTGAGCGGCTGGGCGTATTTCCTCTGCACGCAGAAGGACGTCCGAGCCGGCCGGAACGGCGATCTGTTCATTTCGTTGTCGTTACAGGACAAAACGGGTCTCATCAAAGGGCGTGTGTTCAACGAAGCCGCGCGGCTGCGCGACGAGTTCGACGCCGGCGAGTTCGTGAAAGTGCAGGGGCGCACCGACCTGTTCAACGGCCGCATCCAGCTGCTCGTCGAGAAGATCCGGCGGATTAACCCCGACCAGGACAAACAGCAGGGCTTCCGCGAGGAAGATTGCGTACTGTGCTCCGCCCGTCCGGTCGACGAGATGTGGAGCGAGCTTCAGGATCTCGTGCAGCATGTGCGCGATCCGTTCGTGCGCGAGCTGCTGCAGAGAATAACGACCGAGCACGCCGAGAAGCTGCGCATCTGGCCCGCCGCCCAGACGGTGCACCACGCCTATCGAAGCGGCTTTCTCGAGCATGTGCTGTCGGTGGCTCGCTCGGCGCTCGTGCTTGGCACGTCATACGGCGCCAGTCTGGATCTGCTGACCGCGGGCGCACTGCTACACGACATCGGCAAACTTGAAGAGCTGCAGTACGATCGCTCGACGAGCTACACGCGCGAGGGCAACCTTGTGGGACACGTCACGCTGGGCGCGATGATGGTGCGCTCGGCGATCTCACACATCCCCGATTTTCCCGATGTGCTTCGGACGCAACTTGAACACCTGATCCTGTCGCACCACGGCCACAAGGAATTTGGCGCGCCGGTTGAGCCGATGACGATCGAAGCGATGATTCTGTCGGCCGCCGATGATCTCGACGCGAAGATCAATCAGGTGAAGCAGGCGCTCGCAGAGGAAGGCGAAGGGGAGTTCACGGCCTACCACACGCGGCTGGGAAGAGTGCTTTGGAGGGGGTAGATCCCGCAGGCGTCAGGCTCTGGGCATTGGGCTGTGGACCTGCACGGTGTCCCGCCGCCGTTCTGATTCTCCTGGTAACACTCTTCGCTGTTCAGGCATCCGCACAACAACAGCCGGCAAACGATCGTCAGTCGGTCGGATCGCGGTTTGGGAAGGTGCTGCTGGGCGGCGGTGCCGGCCTCGTTCTGCACGAGACCGGGCACCTGATCGCCGACTGGGCCTTCGAAGAAAAAGTCGTCGTCAAGAAGGTCGACTACAAGGGCATCCCGTTTTTCGCGCTCAGCCACGCGCACGATCTGTCGCCTCGCCGCGAGTACGTGGTGTCGTCGGCGGGGTTCTGGTCGCAGTACCTCTACAGCGAGCAGATTCTCACGCATCATCCGAATCTGAAAAGCGAGCAAAGCCCATTCCGCAAGGGCGTGCTGACGGTCCACGTCGTCACGTCGCTGATGTACTCCGGGGCGGCGTTCGGCAAAACCGGGCCAGTGGAGCGCGACACGCGTGGCATGGCGGATTCAATCAAGATTAATGAACGCTGGCTCGGTGTGCTGATCTTGGCGCCGGCGCTGCTCGACACCTATCGCTACTTTCATCCCGGCGCGCGCTGGGCCGCGTGGACATCGCGAGGCGTGAAAATGGGGTCAGTGGCCCTGGTGCTCAAGTAGCTTCAAGTAGCTTTTGAACTGGTGAACTCTTGAACTCTTGAACTGGTGAACTTAGAACCAGATCGCCAGATCACCAGATCGCCAGATCACTAGATCACTAAATCCCCAATTGTTATCCGGGGATTTTGCCGTCACGCGGGCCGAGGGCGCACGTCATCGTGCCTTCGACGACGATCTTGCCGTTGACGCGCGCGACGCCAGCCAGGATGCCCATGCGGCTGCGCAGCCGCTTCACCGTGACCTCGATTTCGACGACATCACCCGGATGCACGGGCTTGCGGAACCGCACTTTTTCGATGCCAACCAGGTAGATGAGCTTGTCGCGGTTCTCCGGCTTGGCCAGGATCATGATCGCGCCCACTTGTGCGATGGCCTCTGTCAGAATCGTCGGCGGCAACACCGGCCGGCTGCCCGATGCATGGTTGAGATAGCGCTCGTTCGACGAGATATTCTTGATGCCCACGATCCGCTTGTCGAACTCGATCTCGGTGATGCGGTCAACCAGCAAAAAGGGATAGCGGTGCGGCAAGATTTTTTCAATAGCCGCGTAGTCGAGCGGCAGCGTCAGCGGCTCCATCGGGACTGATATTATTACAGAGTTGACCGATCGCCCTACCCCACAGGACCAGGAACTTGTCGCCACGTTGTTCGAGCTCGGAAGAGAAGTCGCTTCCGTGCTCGATCTCGACGAGCTGCTTCGACGCATCCCACGCCTCATCGCGCGGCTGACGTCGTTCACCGTGTTCTCCGTCTATCTGCTCGACGAGAAACGGCAAGATCTGAAAATCGCGTACGCCGAAGGCTATCCCGAAGAAATCGTCCGTCATTTTCGTTTGAAGGTCGGGCAAGGCATCGTCGGGACGGCGGTGGCCGAGCAGCGACCGATTCTGGTCAATGACGTGACGAAGGACGAACGCTATCTCGGCGTCATTCCAGGCGTGGCGGCGCAGCTGGCCGTGCCGCTTCGCGTGAAGAAAAAAGTCGTCGGCGCGCTGAACCTGTTGAGCGATCGCGTCGGTGCCTTTACCCCGCGCGACGAGGAGATTCTGGCGCAGTTCGGCGCGCCGGTCGCCCAGGCGCTGCTGAACGCCAGGCTGTTCGAGCAAGAGCGCGATTACACCGAGACGCTCGAGACGCTCACCGAGATCGCGCGGGAAGTGGCGGCGATTCTCGATCTCGACGAGCTGCTCAGCCGCATCGCCATTCTCGTGAAGCGGCTGATCGATTATCGGACGTTCGGCATCTTGCTGGTCAACGAAGACAAGCAGCAGCTCGAGCCGAAGGTGGCGCTTCAGTACGGCGAGAAGACGAGCATGCTGAACATCAAGATCGGCGAAGGGCTCGTCGGCTACGCGGTGCTGCACAAGGAAACGGTCCTCGTGAACGACGTGTTGAAGGACCCGCGGTACATCGCGGTGTTGGACGACGTGCGATCGGAGCTCGTGATTCCGCTCCTGTCGAAAGACCGTTGTATCGGCGTGTTCGACGTTGAAAGTCCCGAGCTGAACGCGTTTACGTCGCGCCACAAAGAGATTCTCGGAATTTTGGCCAGCCAAGCCGCTGTCGCGATCGAAAACGCGCGGCTGTACGAAACGGTTCGCAACAACGAGTTGCGGCTGCAGCGCGAAATCGAGTTCGCGCGGCGCGTGCAGCTGGCGCTGCTGCCCTCGGATCCGCCACGCAAGATCAAAGGCGTGGAAGTGGCGGCGAGGTTTGAACCGGCGCGGCAAATCGGCGGCGACATCTACGACTTTTTGTCGCCCGATCCGAGCACGCTGGTCATCGCTGTCGGCGACGTGTCGGGCAAGGGTGTGCCGGCGGCCCTGTACGGCGCCTTCGCCGGCGAGATCGTCCGCTCGCGGACGTTTCGACGCCGTTTCACGACGATTCGGTCGAGCCCGTCGGGCGTGCTCGCGTCGATGAACGCGATTCTCCACGAACGAAATCTCGAGGAGTATTTCTGCACGCTGTGTTACGCGGCATTCGATTTCAAGAAGCGTCAGCTCGTCATCGCCAACTCCGGACTGCCGTATCCGATCAGACGATCGGCAGGGAAATCGTCGCCAATCGTGTTGCCGGGAGTGCCACTGGGATCCTTTCCCGGAACGGAGTACGAAGAGCTGACGTTCGATTTGAAGGCTGGCGACATCTACGTATTCTGCACCGACGGTGTGTACGAAACGGAAGATGCGCAAGGACGCGAGTTCGGCTCGCCGCGTGTGATCAAGCTCGTGGACAAGCTGGCCGATCAGCCGGCGCAGAAACTGGTGGACGGAATTTTCGAGTCTGTGGCGAAGTTCAGGTTTTATGGGCCCCCGGCAGACGACATGACGGCGGTGGCGGTGAAGATTACGGCGTGACGTGAAAGGGGCAAGGGGCAAGGGGTGAAGGGCAATTGATTGCGTGTTCTTTTGCCCCTTACCCCTTACCCCTTACAGACTCCACCGAATCGTTAGTTCCGTTTGATATTCAGGTCGCGCTCTTCCAGGTGCAATCCAAGCGGCATGCCGTTGAAGACGGCGACATCGCGGACGACGCCCCGCACCTTGACGTGGCTGCCTTTCACCGGTGTGCGCACGCCGCCGCGCGAGAGCACCGTCATTTCGCCGGTGCCATCATCAACTTTATAAAGCTTGAAGGGCACGAGCGGCACGCCCCACGAGCTGGTGACGGTGCCGTCGAGCGTGACGGTGCGGTCGGCGTAGTGGCCGGCATTGCGCTGCACATCGGCAATATGCGGATTGCGCAGTACTCCGGCGCAGGCCGAGAGCATGATCGCAAGCGAGAACGCCATCACCGCGCGGCTAAGTGTTTTCATAAACTCTCCATTCAGCGTAAACAAAGGGTCGCACTCGGTGCGTGAACGAGCACGGAATGCGGCGATGCCAGCGCCTGCCTAATACGCACCCCGGTGACCGGGCGCGACCCCTGCTAGAAGCAATCCAAAACGTGTGCCGGAAAATACGCTCTGAAACGCTGCATTTTCAACAGTTTCGTCCCTTCAGTGGGACGGTCGGTGTCGCCGGGAGTAGCCAGGCAACCGAATAGGGCTCCACAGCGTCTGATCCCTTGAACCACGCGTAGCTGTTTTTGGAGGATATCCATGCGAGTTTTGACCATTCTTTTGACGGGCCTGACGGTAGCCGCCGTATCCGTGCCGGCCGTCCAGGCGCAAACCGAGCAGCGGACCGAACGGGTCCAAATGCCGCGGACGGGGCATTCGAGCATGATTGGCGTCCGGTTGTCGGATGTCGCTGCCGATCAAGTGAAAACCTACAAGCTGTCGAAGGCCGAAGGCGCCGTCGTGGAGGCGGTGAACCCCAACAGTCCCGCCGCGACTGCCGGCTTTCACGAGAAAGACGTCGTCGTTGAATTCGATGGAGAACATGTGCGAAGCGCGAGTCATCTGACGCGGCTCGTGGCGGAAACACCGGTGGGCCGCGACGTCGCCGTCATCGTGATGCGCGATGGACGGAGGACGAACCTGCATTTGAAGACGGAAGCGGGCGCCGCCAACAGCTGGTTCGATCCGACGCTTGGCGGGATGATCGATCGCGATCAGATGCGCGACGCCGCGGAACAGGCGGGCCGCGCCGCCCGTGAGATGGGACGCAACATCCCAGACATGATGGAAGGCATGCGCAACGGCATATCGAACCGCGGCCGCCTCGGCGTGTCGGTTCAGGAAGTCACGCCGGAGCTCGCCGAATACTTCGGTCTGAAGTCGGGCGTGCTCGTCGCGAGCGTCAGGCCGGATTCCGCGGCGGCAAAAGCCGGATTGAAAGCTGGCGACGTGATTACCGCTGTTGACGGGAAAGCGGTGAGCACGCCAGCCGAGCTCGTCAACGCGTTGCCGATGGGCGATGGTACGCACGACGTGAACCTGACGTTCGTGCGCGACAAGCAGGAACACTCAGTGAAAGCGACGCTCGAACCTGCAGCGCCGCGGGATCGAAACACGTCGCGTCGCGGTCAGCCCGCGTAAGAATCAGGCTTGTGCGGCTGCCTGCGGAGGGGCAGCTGCAATAGAGGGTGATACCAACGTTGCCAGCTGGGCGGCGAAGATTGCGGCGAGGGCCTGGGAGCTTTCGTCTTTTTCCGCGCCGCTCTTCATTTCCGCGGAAAGCACCCCGACACACCCATCTGCTGTGAGCAGCGGCATGACGAGCGCGCCGTTGGCGAAGGTGTCGCCGTTCACGATGCGCATTTCGCCGGTCCGATAAGCGGCCGCCGCGGCGTTGTTCGCGTCGCGATGAATGCTCCCCATGCGGGCCATCACCTGGTCCGAGTATCCGAACGACATGGCCGCGTTCAAACGGCTGCCGGCCAGTTCGCCGACCCAGACGATGATGCCGGAGGCCTCGAGGACGCCAGCCGTCCGTTCGAGAAGCTTGGGAAGTTGTGGCGATTCGTGGACGCGCGCCAGGTCGGTACACACCTGAGCGGCGCTCAACAGATTCGGCGGCGTCGGCCTGAACTCGGCAGCCCGTTGCGGTGGCTCCGCCGGCTCGGCCACAGGTTCGGCCGTCACCACCGGTTGTTTCGAGCTCGCCCTGGCGCCGCTGAACGTCAGAATCAGCATGACGAGCAGCACGCCACCGGCCGATCCACCCAGAAGGGCCAACTGCTGCCGACGCTGATCGCGCGCGGCAAGCTGCCGCGCCTGCAGCTCTTCGGTAAGGGCCACATCGATCTGCGTCGTGGCGTTCGTGGTCGCCTCGAGCCCGTCGGAAAAAATCAAGTCAGCAGCGAGCAGCCCGTTGCCGCTTTTGACGAAGTCCTGCGCGCGCGTGTCGAGCTTTTGAAAATTGTCCATCGCTGCCGTCGCAGGCTCGAAAGCCGCCTGCGCGGCGGGCGCCGTCAGCTTGCTGCCGAGGTCGGTCATCTGCTGCAGCAGCGCGGGCAGCCGTTTCGCGACGCGCCCCATCCAGAAATCGGCGCCTTGTCCTTGCGCGACGTAGGCCACTTGCGCCGTGCGCATGTCGGCGATCGATCCAGCGAGCGTTCGTGCCTGTTCGCGCAGCGCATCGGCGGCAGCGCGATCGGCGACGAGCGCCGCGTCGGATTGTTTGACGAGATACGTTGCAGCGGAAATGATTGCGATGGCGATGACGAGGAGCAGACCGCGTATGAGGCGTGAGTTCATCGAGAGGTCAATGTAGCACCGGGAGGGCGAAAAGTACAGAGTTAAGGCTTCAGCACGACATACGTCGGAAGCCCGACGGCCTTGAATCGCTGCATCACGGCTTTCACGGTGGGCTGATCGGGATCTTCCGCCTGAAACTTGATCTTCACGTAGTTGGCGAGCGCCGACGTGACCGCGCTGTCGGCAAGCGTCGTCTTATCCATCGTCAAGCAGTTCTTGCACCACGTCGCCCACATATCGATCAGCACCGGCTTCTGCTCGCGTTTGGCGGCGGCGAGCCCTTCGTCGAGCGAGCCGTACCATCCCGACTTCAATTGTTGCTGCACGCTCGAGGCAACCTGCGACGGATCGACCCAGCGATTACTCAGGATGCTGTAGCCCTGATAGCCGTAGTAGGCGGCCATCACGAGAATCAGCACACCAAACACCTGCTTCACACGCACCATCCACATGCCCGGCTTCGGCAGAGACGCCAGGCCGGCTCCGGCAATCGGCCACGGCACCGCCATGCCCAGTCCGAGAACGAACGGGAGTCCGAGCGCGACTCCCGATCCTTTCGCATAGAGATCGCTCGAAAACAGCACAACTTGAATGACGACCGGCGCCACGCACGCGCCCGCGAGCAGCGCCGCAACGGCGCCCATCGTGAAGGCCAGCAGAAACGTGCCCCGTCCCTTGTCGCCAAGACGAGCGTTACCGGCAAGACTGGAGAAGTCGATGGTGACGACGTCGAACATCGCAAGCGCGAGCAGCACGAAGACGAGCGCGATCGCCAGATTGAACCAGGGCGAGGCGTTGATGGTGCCGAATGTGCCGGCGGTGAGAATCACGATCAGGCCGAGCACGCCATAGACGAGCGCCATCGCCGCGCCGTAGACGCTGCCGAGGTGAAAGCCGCGTCCGCGCGATCCCGCCTGGCTGCCGGCGCCGATGATGGCCAGATTCACCGGAATCATCGGCAGCACGCACGGCGTGAGATTCAGCGCGAGGCCTCCGAGAAAGACGATGAGCAGAATGCCCAGAGGCCCGCGGCCTTCGAATAATCCGGTTTCTTTCACACCCGTTTCGGCGCGATGGAGAAAATCGAGAAAGTCGCTGGTGCCGAGATAGCCGCCGGTCGTGCCAAGCACAACGAAATCGTCGAGCTGATCGATGCCGCGCGCGTTCGTCTTCACGTTGGCCGCAACAGCGACGGGCGGCTGCACGGCCGGCGCGTCACCTTTGCCAAATGCGATGTGGCCGAACGCGTCTGTGTTCGCGGCGATGGGCGTGGCGGCCGTTGTGGCGACGGGCAGCGACCACGCGAACTCGATCCTGGACGGGATGTAGCAGATGTTCTGATCGCATGCCTGATAACGAAGCCGCGCGGGCAACGTCAGCGCGCCTTTCGGCACATCGGCGGCGATCGCGAGCTCGATGCCGACGTCGAAGTGCTGCTCGAAGACGGCGAGCGGCTGCGCTTGTCCGACCTGTTGAAAATCGGTTGAGGGAGGAAACACGATTTCGCTCACCGTGACGCCGGCGGGCGCGTCGATCGTGAGCACCGTCGGAATCAGCAGGGGATCGCGTGGCTTGTTCGATTGCAGATGGAAGCCAGGAGGTACGCTCACGCGAACGGCGAGGCGCGCACGCCGGCCCGGTTGAACGCTGGCGGTCTCGGCAATCGGCGTCAGCTCGGGTTTCGGTGGACCGGTCTGCGCCGACAGCGGAACGCAGGCCGCTGCGAGGAGCGACGCGACGGCGAAGGCGCGACCCAACATTACTTAACTACTTTGAGAGGGATGGCACGTCCCGGCCCCGGCTCGGGCGGCAGCGAATTCAGATCGACGGTGCCTTTCACCGGCGGAAGATCCTGGAAGAGGAAGTCCCATTTCCAGCGCTCCGACGGGTTCGACGCTTGCAGCCAGGTGCGGGCCGCGACGGGCCGCGCGAAGCTCATCATCTGCAGCGCGCCATACGCCTGAAGGTGCACGAGGCGCGCCGCGATTTCCGTGCGCGCCCTCTCGGGTGGCGAGATGGAAATGTCGAGGAGCACGCCAATCTTCGCGAAAATTGCGCAGTCGTCCAGCCCGTCGCCGGGCGGCGCGATGACCAGCGCAGCGCCCTGCACCTTCCCCTGATCGTTGGTGTAGGTCGCATCTTTTTCAAATGAGCTTGCGCCCGCCAGCACGAAATCGGCAGCGGCGGTGAGCTCGGTGTGGAGGACGCCCTGGACGATGAGCAGCGGCAGCCGGCCGCTTTCGCGCGCTGCGATAATCCACGCGATGTCGCCGATCGATCCGGCAGGGCCGGGGTCGAACACGTAGAGCGCCTTCACCTCGCCGCGCTCAACCGCCTGCGTTAGCTCGGACACATCCGGATCGGGTTTTCCGACGAGCCCGAGATCGCGCGCGCCCGTGACGTTTGGCGCATCGACCGATGGAACTTTGAACTTTACGCCTTCGGGCTGAATTTTCTCGCTCGTCGTCCACGTGACCGAAACCTTCGAGCCGCTGGCGTCGGCGAGCTGCTTCAGCAGGTGCATTTCTTCGAGCGATGCGTGCGCCGATGTGAGGAAGCGCAGGCCGCCGGCTGCGCTGGCGAGCCTCGCGTCGATGGCGTGCAATGCGTCATACCAATTCACCGGCTGCTGCACGCCGTTGCTCGCGCGAATAAGCGGCTGCGTGAGCCGCAGATCGCTTTCGACCCAGTGATAGTCGAAGCGGCCGATGTCGCACATCCAATAGCCGTTCACGTCAGGATTGAACCGCGGTGTGATGCGGGCTATCGCCGCGCCCTTCGCCCACTCCGGCTTCGCTTTGATCCAGACCGTGGTGTTGCAGCCCTTCGAGCACAACGTGCAAATCGTGTCGGCGGCGAGCGGGTTGTCCCACGGACGCGATTTGAACCGGTAGTCGCGCGTCGTGATCGCGCCCACCGGACACACGTCCATCAGATTGCCGGAGAGCAATGAGTGCACGCCTTCTTCTTTATACGTGGCGATTTCGCTGCCGGCGCCGCGATCGGCGATGCCTATCTGCGCGTCGCTGTCCACATCGCGCATGAAGCGCACGCACCGCGTGCAGAGAATGCAGCGGTTGCGGTTCAGCATCAGCGTGGGCCCGAAGTCGACGTCGGCTTCGACGCCTTCGCCGTCGAACGTGCGCCGCGGGAATTCCATGCGGCTACGCTCGGGCCCGAACGCGTACGAAAAATCTTGAAGCGGACACTCGCCGCCTTTGTCGCAGACGGGGCAGTCGAGCGGGTGGTTGATGAGCAGAAACTCGAACACACCCGCCCGCGCTTCGACGACATCAGGCGTCTGTGTATGTACGATCATGCCGTCGGTGCAGACCGTCGAGCACGACGTCTGCAGCTTCGGCATTTTTTCAATCTTGACGATGCACACGCGGCACGAACCGTCGACGCCGAGGCCGGGATGAAAGCAGTAATACGGAAGCTCGATGCCGTTGTCCAGCGCCGCCTCGAGCACGGTCCTGCCCTTGGCAACCGTCAGTTCGCGCCCATTGATAGTGACTTTTACCGTGTCCATCACCTTTCAGCATACCTCAGCTGTTCAGTGTCTTTCACCACAGAGGACACGGAGGCAGACTTCGCACAAAAAAAGAATATTCCTCTTTGTATTTCCTCTGTGACCTCTGTGGTGATCGACAGGTTACTTGACGAAGTTGACGGGCGCGGTGGCGTCGCGGTTGGCTTCGACCGATCGGACAAGACTCGTCGTGGGCACGCGAAGCTCGATGATTTGATCCGTGACAGGCACGACGACGTCGATCGATGTGTCGTTGGCGTACTGAATCGTGACGGTGATCGGCACGTCGAAAATCTCCCCCACTTGTTCGAAGCGCGCGATGACAGCGTTCGGCTCGGTTTTATAGCTGAACTTCATCTGCGGCAGCGTCGACGCGTAGATCCAACGCTCGAAATAGCGGTCGAGCGAGCGTCCCGCTTCGGTCTCGAACGCGCGTTTGAGATCCTCGGTTCCCGCTTTTCGAAAACGCCACGTCGTGTAGTACCGCCTGATGCCGCGAAAGAACACATCGTCGCCAAGCAGCAGCCGCAGCATGTGCAGTGAGAGGGCGCCCTTGTTGTAGACGAGCGCGCGAAACGTTCGCGAATCATTTTTGATGTGCCCGAGCCGGTAGCCGAGATAGATGGGACCTTGATCCGATCTGGCGAGTGTCCATCGTGCCATCTGCCGGATGACCTGCTGAAACGTGTCTTTGCGGTTCAGGCGTTCGGCGTAGAGCGCCGCGAAATACTGCGCCATGCCCTCGCTGAGCCATTGCTCGTGATAGTTTTTCCAGCCGACGGCTTGTCCCCACCATTGATGCGCCGCCTCGTGCGCCAGGAAAAACTCGGGGAAACTGTCGAAGTACGCAGGGTCGCTGCGCCACGCGATGGGCGTCGCCGGCGGGGGCTGACTGAGTGCGGCAAAGTACGGCGGGCTGTGGCCGCCTGGAAGGTTCCGTTCCACCACGGCAAGCGTGAAGCTTTGGTACGGCATGTCTCCGACAACTTCGCCGAAGAACTTCAGCACGCTGGTCGCCTGCTGCGTGAGCTCGGTGGCACGACGACCCAGCATGCCACTCGATTGCACATAGACATCGGTGGCGTGATACGAGACGCCCGCGAGCCCCGGGTTTCCTGCCGGCACGTCGATCGACACAGTGGCGGTGCCCGCGGGAACAAACCGGCTCGTCGCCCACCCGAGATATCGCACCGGTTGCGTCGCACTGAAGTGGTACTCCTTCCACACGGGGCTGCGCGGGTCGTGTGCATCCACGGGGACGAGCTTCGGGAAGCCCTCATCGAGCGCGCCGCTCGCCACGGTTGAGAAATCCTGCGGCACACGGAGCGTGAGTTGCGCCGTCGCGTAATCGGAGATCTGTCCTTGCGGATACCAGTGCGAGCGCCCGGTGAAAATGTAGGACGGCACCGACGGGATGCTGAAGAAGTCGGACGCGCCGGTGTCGCCGCCCTGTGGCGCCAGCTCCAGCGCTTCACGCTCGGGCGGGACGGCCGGCAGGCGTCCGCCGTATGCGAACTCGAGATCGAGCACCTCGTCCGGTTGGAGTGCTCCAGGAAGATTGATGATGACGTCGTTCTGTCCCTTCACGCGCAGCGCCATCAGATAGCCGAATCGTCGGCTGGCGACCGATCGAATGATGAGCGGCTCGGCGAGCGTCATCATGACCGACGTGAGCGTGGCGTGACGCGGCGTGATGAGGATCGTGGCCTTCCCGTCGATCCACTCGCGTCGTGGATCGAAGCTCGCATCAATCTCGTAATTCAGGATGTTGTAATCGGTCTGATCGTCTTCGCTGAAGAAGGGTCCGCGCCTCGCCTGTCTCTCCTTCGATGGATAGATCGAGATCGTGCGCTGATGCGTGCGATCGAAAAAACGGATGTCCTCTTGATTGTCGCTCGAGCGCATGTAGGTAAGATGCGCGCGGCCGGTCTGGAACTCGGCGACGAGATCGCCCGGCTTCGGTATGACCGACCATTTCTCGCGGCTGAGGTCGGCCAGATCGAGGCCGAAGGTGAGATCCACGTTTTCCTGAAATATCGCGTCGGCCCGGCGAAACGTACGCGGATCGACGGCGCGCGGCTGCAGGGTGCTCATCGGCATCTGCGCGGCGATATCGTCTGGATGGATCCGGAGGTACAGCCAGCTGAACTTCGTCTTCAGTGTCTCGGAGCCGGCAAAAATCTTCACCTGCCCCCGCTCGGCGGGCAATGCCGGCGAAAACGTGGCCTCGCCGTCGCCCAGCAGCACCATGCCGGTGACCGCGGCGTCGACTTCGGAGACGAACACGGTGCCCTGCGGAAGCGTCAGTTCGAAATCTTCCGCTTTCAGGTGAAAGTTGCTCACCGTGAATTGTTTGTTCGGATTCAACGCTAGGCGGTACAGCCCTCGTACCGTCGTCAGCACGGTGAGCTTGTTAATACGCCATCTATCCTGGGCGGCCCCGTCGCGTCGAAGTTCGAGCAGCCAGGTACTGACCATTCCGCGGATACCCGATTCAGCCAGCGCATCCACGTATACATCGAACCCCTGCCCCTTTGGCACGGTCGCGCTCTCGACGCGCAGCCGCTCCTGCACGACCGCGCGCGACATACCAGGCTGGATCCACTCGCCCAGAATTTCAGAACTGCTACTGTTGGCGGCCGGTGTCAGCAGCGCCATGAAACCGTTGGTGTCGTTGGCAACAACAACGCGCTCGAGCTCGCGCAACACGCGCGACACGCCGTCACTCTGCTGCTGCGGCACTGCCGGCAGGGCAGGCGTCTGGCCAAGCCCGATGGACGGCACGGACAGAGCTATCGCCAGAAGAAAGAGAAACCGGCGCACAGGTCATTAGACCACGGCGGCCGACTAAATCAGTCCCAACGCGTGGCCGACTCTTGCGAATGCGTCGAGCGCAAATTGGAGGTCGGCCTGGGTGTGCGTGGCAGTGACAATCGTGCGGACGCGGGCTTTGTCGCGGGCGACCGTGGGGAATCCGATACCTTGGGCGAACACGCCGGCCTCGAACAGCCGATCCGACAACGACATTGCGAGCGACGCGTCGCCGACGATGACCGGCGTGATCGGGCTTTGGCTGAGCCCTGTGTTGAACCCGAGCGTGCGGAGCCCCGCCTTGAAAAACTTCGTGTTCTTCCACAGCGTGTCGATGAGCGCCGGTTCCTCGAGCAGCACGTCGATCGCCGCCAAGCAGGTCGCGACGACCGACGGCGGGTGAGAGGTCGAAAAGAGGAACGGTCGTCCGCGGTGATGGAGGAAGTCGATCAGGTTCTTGTTGCCGGCCACGTAGCCACCGAGCGCACCGATCGCTTTCGACAGCGTACCGACTTGGACGTCGACGCGGCCGTGCAATCCAAAATGATCGATGGTGCCGCGCCCGTTTTTCCCAAACACGCCACTCGCATGCGCATCGTCCACCATCATGATGCAGCCAAACTCCTCAGCAAGCTCGCACAGCTCGGGTAGCGCGCCGAGATCGCCGTCCATGCTGAACACCCCGTCGGTAATCAGCAGCTTGCGCGCGGTCCTCGAAAGATCTTTCATGATCTCGCGGGCCGCCTTCACGTCGCGATGGGGGAACACTTTGATGGACGCGCGGCTGAGCCTTGCGCCGTCGATGATGCTCGCGTGATTCAGCTCGTCAGAGATGACGATGTCGTCTTTCGAGAGGATGGCGGCGACCGTGCCCGCATTGGCCGCGAACCCGCTCTGAAAGACGACCGTCGCTTCGGTGTGTTTGAACTCGGCGAGCCGCCGCTCGAGTTCCATGTGAAGCTCCATGGTGCCGGCAATAGTGCGCACGGAGCCTGTGCCGACGCCAAACCGCTCGAGCGCCGCCAGCGCTTTTTCCTTCAGCTTCGGATGGGTGGTGAGGCCGAGATAGTTGTTGGACGAAAGATTGACAACCGACTTGCCGTCGACCACCGAATGCGCCGCCTGCTCGCTGTCGAGCACGCGCAGCTTTCGGTAGAGGCCCTGTGCTTTCAGAGAGCTGAGCTCGTCGCCAAGAAACGCAAGAGGGTCTGTACGCATAACTTTCCACTTTCCAGTTTCTAGTTTCTAGTTTTCAGTTCAAATACCTTATCCCCGTCAAACGCCGCCACCAGTCGCGCCCCGTGAGTCGATAGCCATGCACTCACGACCGTCCCTTTCCCATCTTTATAGAAGTCCTCGTGGACGATGGCAAGCGTGGCACCCGACGCCGCGAGCGTTTCCCACGCGGCCCCTGGCGTTTCTTCAGGACGGCGCAGTGTGGTCGCGCGCAGAACGTAGCTGAGCGGGAAGGACCCGCTGTAGCCATTAAGAAGAGGATGCCAGTGAGCGGTCGAGTAGTAGACGTAGCTCAGCTCGTAGGCCCATTCGCCAAGAGGAAACTCGACGACAACCGTTCCAGGCGAGGGCTGCGTTTTCAGGAATTGGTAGGCCGGCGGAATTCGATCGCCAGTCAAGAGACGCGCCGGCGGATTCGCGTAATTCCCTTCGATGGCAGCCGTGCCATTAATAATGATGGGCGCCGCGAATGATTCGGCGACCGCGGTCACGCCTAGCAGCATGACGACGAGCGCCCCGCGACGGACGCGGCGTTCGATCTCACGGGCGCCGAACCCGGCCGCGACCGACAGGAAGAGCATCGTGAGCATCGCGAAGCGCGCCGGCACCCGAAGCCCGTCGTAGCCGGGCACGTGCCAGTAGAAGAAACCGTACGGGCCGGAGCCGCGGACCTCGCGCCCCAAGCTGTGCACTTCTGGACCGAACGACATCACCACGGCAGCGAACGCGGAAAAGAGCACGAATCCCGCGACCGTGCCGAGCCACTCGCGCAGGAAAGCTCGGGCACGCGGGGACACGGCGACGAGAAGGGCCAGGACAACGGCCAACACAGCGACGGTACGCCCCAGGCTCCGCACCGTGATGGGGAGCGGACCGAGTTGGGAGAAACCGCGCTCGAGAAGAACCGACGCGACGAAGCCCGTGTAAACGAGCGATCCAGCGATGAGCACGTAAACAAGCGGAGTGAATCCAGGGATGGCGGCGATCGGGCGCGTGGTTGCGCGCGCCCATGCCGTGCGCACGCTGGTCAACAGACACACCACACCAAGCGCCAGCGCTGTGACTGATGGAAACAGATCCCCTTCAGGTTTTGGAAATGCGCGCGCGAATTTTCCCCAAATGTGCAATTCGGGTGCAGCGGTCCAGTAGCTGTAGACATCGGCGGAATATGTTTCGACCTCTGCAAGCGATCGCGGCGGGAATCCCAGACGGCGCAACTCGAGGTACGGCAGCAGGAATGGCAGCGTGACGGCGCCGACAGCCGCGGCCGCTGCGCTCATGGCGATCCATGTCCGTGCGTCTCGCCAAAGCGTCCGCGTCGAGATTTCAAATAGCACATACAAGACGACGAACGGCGCGAAGAACAGCAGAAAATAGCCACAGGATAAGTTTTGTGCCACCAGCGCCGCCGTCGCGCCGGCGAGCGATCTGGTGCGGCGCGTGTCGAAATAGCGGCGCAGTCCGTAGAGCGCGAACGGCATCCATTGCGACGAGATTACCTGGAGATGCGCGAACTGCGGTACGCGGAGCGGCGCAAATGCGTAGATGAGGCCGGCGACCAGTCCCGCACGCGCGCTGCCAGTGACTTCTCGCACGAACAGAAACATGCCGAGCCCCGATAAGACGAACGTCGAGAGGAAGAGCAGGTTGTAACAAAGAATCAGGTTGTGCGTGATGGCGTAGATCGGCAGGATTTGCACGGCCTGCGCGAACAGATGCTCTGAGTACGCAAGCGTGAGCGGCTCCGGATAAAAGATGTTGGCATTCCAGAAACCTCGCAACGCGCCGAGATCGCCGCTGAAGAAACGGAGAAGGTGATCGGCGTCCCATCCGAGAATCCACAGGTTCAACAGCGAATCTCCGAGATCCCAGGGGATGTCGCGCGCGAGGCCCATTGGCAAGGGCCAAGTGAAGATCAGGGCTACGAGAAAGTAAGCAGCGGTAGCCCTGGTAGGGGTAAGGGGTAAGGAGTGAGGAGTAAGGCGTCGGGCGTTCACGCGTGAAGGAACTTGCGGGTGAACGCGTCGATCAGATCCCATATCTCGTTCAGCTGTGACGGCGGCGCAAGCGTGACCATTCGAAAGTAACCGTCGGCCGGATCCATGCCGAATCCCGACCCGTTCACGCACAACACGCCGGTCGCGTGCACGAGATCGACGATGTAATCGGTGTCGGTTTTGCCTGGCGGCAGCGCCACTTTCGGCATCGCATAAAACGCTGCCCTCGGCATGGTCGACGTGATGCCCGTGATGGCGTTTGCGCGCTTGCAGGTAATCTCGGCGCGTTCCTTCAGCGCCGCTCTGAAGGCGGGTTGATGGGATCGATCGCCGGTCAGCGCCGGCACAATCGCGCGCTGCATCGGCATCGTCGAGCACAGACGCCCCTCGGCGAGTCGAGTGATGGCGGCGAGCACGTCTTTCAATCTGTCGCCGCCGCCCACCGCCACCCAGCCCGTTCGCCATCCTGGCACGAGGTATCCCTTCGACAAGCCCGACAGCGAGATGACGGGCGCGTCAGGATCCATTGATCCGATGGGCGCGACGGGACCCTCGAACGAGACGTCCTGATAGATTTCGTCGGCGATCATCGGAATATTGTGCTGATCGGCAATGTCGAGCAGCTCGCGCCGAATCGACTGCGGGTAGGCCGCGCCCGTCGGATTATTTGGATCGTTGACGACCAGCGCCTTCGTGCGATGCGTGATGAGCGTGCGAATCTCTTTCGCATCGGGCTGCCAGTTGTTCGTCGGATCGGTGCGGTAGTACACCTCGCGCGCGCCGATCTTGTGCGTGATGGCCGTGTACAACGGATACGTCGGCAGCGGCACGAGCACTTCGTCGCCGACGTCGGCAAGCGCCGTGAGGACGAAGTCGATGCCTTCCGACGAGCCGGCGGTCAGGACGACGCGATCGGCAGAGATCGACCAGCCGCGCGACGTGTTCTCGGCGGCGATGGCTTCGCGCGCCTCGACCAGGCCGATCGACGGGCCGTAACCGTTCTCGCCGTCGCGCAGCGATTTGTGAACGGCCTCGACCATGTGCGCCGGCGTCTGGAAGCCGAACGCGATGGGGTCGCCCGTATTCAGGTAGTGAATTTTCTTGCCCGCGGCTTCAGCCTTTTTCGCTTCCGCCACGATGCGGCGGATCGCATAGCTGACACCAGCCATGCGGGGCGCAGGCGAAATGAACGCGGCAGATTTGGGAGTACCCATTAGGCGAGATTCTAACAGGTGCGGGCAGTGCGGCTGGAAGCCGACAGCTCATAGCTGATAAAGTCCCACCATGGCGATTCAAAAGGAACTGACGGTCAGGCTTGCGAACAGCCCGGGGACGCTCGGGCGCGTGGCGCAAGTACTCGGCGATGCGCGCATCAACATTCTGGCGATGTCGCTCGATACCACCGGCGCGCTGCGCCTCGTGGTCGACAATCCGCTGCATGCAGCGGGCGCGCTGCGCGAGCAGCACTATCAAGTCGAAGAGCGCGATGTGCTTTACACGACGTTGCCGAACGAGCCGGGCGCGCTGGCCCGGGCGGTGAGGATCGCCGTCGAGGCGGGCATCAACCTCGAATATGTGTACGGCAGTGGGATCGATCGAGTGCCCATGGTCGCCGTCGTCATCGGCGTGCCGGACGCGCAGCGGGCGTCCATGGCGACTGGAATCTAGCGAAGCTAAATTCGCGCCCCTGCGTCGAGACAGCGTATGCGGTTGTACATAAAGACCATGGACGCCACGCTGGTGGAATTTTCACCAGATGGCCGCGTCCGGTTTGATAATGAAGACTGGGTCACGCCGGGCGTGCAGGAGCGGCGGGCCATTATTCACGCAGCGAAGGAAGCGCTTGAGGATCTAACGGAGCTCCTACAGACACTGGAGACTGTTTCATGAAGCGGGCATCGTCCATCGTCCATCGTCGATCGTTCCCCAGCGTCTGGGGTGTTGTCGTTGCCGCCGCGTTCGCCGCCACCGCCTACGCCATCGCCGTCCCGAAGGCCGCCTTCACCGACACACGATTAAGCAACGGGCTGCGCGTGATCATCTCGCCCGATCACGCGGCGCCGGTCGTGTCGGTGTCCATCGCCTACAACGTCGGATCGCGCGACGAGAAGAAAGGGCAGACCGGCTACGCCCATTTCTTCGAGCACATGATGTTCAAAGGCTCCGAGAACGTCGCCGACGGCGAGCTCGCCGCGTTAATCGAGAACTACGGCGGCGATCACAACGGCCAGACCGACAAAGATCACACGATCTATTTCGAGGAAGTGCCGGCCAATCAGCTCGACATGGTGTTGTTCATCGAGTCCGATCGCATGAAGGCGTTGGCGCTCACTGACGAAGGCGTGAACAATCAACGCGAAGCCGTGAAAGAAGAGCGGCGGCTGCGCGTCGATAATCAGCCGTACGGCAAGACGTCGGAAGTGCTCGACGAGCTCGCGTTCGAGAACTTCGTCAACAAGCACTCGGTGATTGGATCGATGGCCGATCTCGACGCGGCGACGATCGCCGACTTTCGCGCGTTCTTCAAGACCTACTACGCGCCGAACAACGCGGCGCTCGCGATTGCGGGCGATGTCGACCCGGCTGTCGCGCTGCAAAAAGTCCGCAAGTTGTTCGAGAGCATCCCGTCCGGTCCGGCGCCGCCCAAGATCGATGCCGCGGAGCCGACGCAGAAAGTCCAGCGGCGCGTCACGATGGAAGATCCGCTGGCGCGCCTCACACTCGTCGATGCGGGCTATCACGTGCCTGGCGGGCTGAGTCCCGACATGGACGCGCTGAACGCGCTCACGTCGATCCTCGGCGCCGGACGCAGCGCGCGACTGTACGACAGCCTCGTGCGGCAGCAGCAGGTGGCCGTGCAGGTGTACGCGGGAATGCAGGCGGCCAAGGGACCCGGACTGTTGTACGTCGAAGCGATCGCTGCGCCAGGCAAGGCCGTGCCCGACACCGAGGCCGCGATGTATGCGGAGATCGAAAAGGTGAAGACCGGCCAGATTCAGGATTGGGAACTCGAGAAAGCGCGCAACGCCGCGCGGCGCGGGCTGGTGAGCAGCCTGCAGAACTCGCTGCAGCGCGCGATACTTCTGTCGCGCTACGCCGTCTTCTACAACGACCCCGGCGTGATCAACACACGGTACGACCGTATCGCGTCGGTCACCAAAGACGATGTGCAGCGTGTCGCACGGCAGTACCTGACGCCGGAGAACCGCACGGTTGTGATCACGACGCCGCCCAACAAAGGTGCGGGAGGTGCGAGCGCGCCGGGGGGTGGCAAATGATCCGAAGAGTCTTCCTTGTATCCCTTCTGCTCGTTTGTCAGGGAGCGCTGCACGGTCAGGGTGCGCCTCCACCGAAGCCGGTCGAGTTCAAGAACCGGGCACCGGTCAACAAAGACATTCTGAAGATCACGCTGCCTCGCGCGCAGGAGGCCGATCTGTCGAACGGCGCGCACCTGATGGTGCTCGAGGATCATCGCGTGCCGTCGATCTCGTTTCAGATTCTGATGATCGGCGCCGGCGGGTATTACGATCCCAAGGATCTGCCTGGACTCGCCGACACGACGGCGTCGCTGATGGACGAAGGCACGACAACCAAAACGTCGGAACAGATCGCGCAGCAGCTCGATACGCTGGCCGCAAGCGTGTCGATTACGGCGAACGAAGGCTCGCAAATCGCGACCCTTGCGGGATCGGCATTGTCTGACCAGCTCGATCAAGTGCTCGAACTGGCATCTGACATTCTGCAGCATCCCAAATTCGCCGACGAAGAGCTGGCGCGCTACAAGGCGCGCGCGAGCGCCTCGCTCGACGAGCAGCGCGGCGATCCGACCTTCCTCGCCGAGGAACGCTACTCGAAGGTGATTTACGGCGAGCATCCGGCAGCGAGCATGGGCCTCACCAAAGAGGCGCTTGGAACGATCACGCGCGACAACCTGGTGAAATTCCACCACGACAACTACGTCCCCGATCACGCCATCATCGGCGTGGCGGGCGATATTACCCTTGCCGAGGCGCGCACGAAATTTGAAGCGGCGCTGAAGAGCTGGCCGAAATCCGGGAAGCCGCGCCCCGGTGTCGTCGATCCCCCCGAAGCCGGTCCGGTGAAAATCTCCGTCGTCAATCGGGCGGCGTCGGTGCAGACGAGCTATATGGTGGGCGAGCAGGCCATCAACCGCACGCACCCCGACTACGAGGCGGTGCAGGTGATGAACACGATCTTCGGCGGTTCGAACGGGCGGCTGTTCCGCGAGCTGCGCGAAGTGAAGGGCTATACCTACGGCGTATATAGCCAGCTACGCGCGTTGCGATATCGCGGCGATGAGCGCGTATCGATGGATGTTCGCACCGAGGTCACCGAGGCGGCGCTCCGCGACTTCATGGCCGAGGCGGCAAAGATGCGCAACGACCTCGTGCCTGACGCCGAGTTCAAGGACGCGCAGCGCTCCATGACCGCCTCGTTTGCGCTCTCGCTCGAGCGGCCCAGCGAAGTGCTCGGTCTGTATGTTCTGCGCCAGCTTTACGATTTTCCCGCCGATTACTGGGATAAGTACGCCGATCGTATCAATGCGATCACGCCAGCACAGGTACAGGCCGTCGCGAAGAAGTATCTCGATCCGGCGAAGCTTCAAATTGTCGCGGTTGGAGACTCCGCCACGATCGCACCGAGTCTGCGGAAATTTGGACCGGTCGAGCTGTACGACGACGAAGGAAGGGCTGTAAAAGCTTCGCAGTAGGGGTATCATTCCTCTTCACATTCCCACTATTTTCGAACACGGCCGTGGCGGCGCTGCTACGGCCGATCGTTGATATTCAACGGAGGCACGATGAAGACTCTTCTCAAGAAATTGATGTTCGTAAGCGTCGGTAGCTTCTTCGTCGCCTCCGCGATGACGACGCAACTGGCCGGGCAGGCTGCGCCGCAAGGCGCGCGTCAGGGAGGTCCCGCGCCCGCGGCCGGCGCACCAGCGCGTGGTCCGAACATGCCCCAGGGCGGTCGCGGACCGATCAAGGTGCTCATCGTCACTAAAGGCCACGAGTTCGATCGCGAGCCTTACTGGCAAATGTGGGACTCGATGGGGAGCGAGATCACGTGGACGCACGCCGAGCATCCGGCGGCCGACATTCTGATGTCGCCGAAGTACGGCAAGATGTTCGACGTCTACGCGTTCTTCGACCTCGGCGGTCCTGGCGCCGGCACGCAGGCACGCGGTGGTGGACCGCCCGCCGTCGTTCCTCCGGGCGCGGCCGTAACGGCGAACAATCGCTTTTACCCGCAGCCGTCCGAGCAGTTAAAGACCGATTTCCCGGCTCTTCTGCGCGAAGGCAAAGGCATGGTCTTTCTCCATCACGCCTCCGCCGCTTGGGCACACGTGTGGCCTGAGTATTCGGAAGTGGTTGGCGGCGCGTGCGATTGGTACGCACCAACCAAAATACGCGGATTCGAAAACCCGAACATGGGCTATTTCGGCATGACGCCGCAGCACGTCACGTACGTCGACAAAGCGCATCCGATCACGAAGAGCCTCGGCGAGGGTTTTGACGTCGTCGATGAAGCGTATGCATGCCACTGGTTCGAGGACTCGGTGCACCCGCTCGCGCGCACCGACTTCGTGCCTGCCGATTCGACGAAAAACCTGAATCCAAAAGTGAAATACAGCAACCTGGCGGCGTGGGTGAAGACGGCGGAGAACAGCCCGGTGTTCTTCACGCAGGTTGGGCACGGCATGACGGCATGGGCGACGCCGGGGTATCGGCAGCTCGTGCTGAGCGCGATCAAATGGGCGGCCTCGCCGGAAGCGCTCGCGTGGGCGAAGGCGAATCCGACAAAGATTTTCAAATAGCGCAAGGAGAGCACCATGAAGCAGACATACGGATGGATGGCGGCGGCAGCGCTCGCGGTGGCCATTGCCGCGACGCTGCCGGTTAGCGCGCAGCAGGCGCCGGCTCCCGCGCAGGCACCGGCCATGGCCGCCGGCGGACCGCCGACGCGTCAAGGCGGCAGCGGGCCTATTCGAGTGCTCTTCGTGTCAAAGGGACACGATCACGATCGCGAAGGCCTGATGAAGATGCTCGATCGTCTCGGCAACACGATTACCTGGACGCACGTCGAGCATCCAGCGGCGACGGTGTTCTACGATCCGGCGAACGCGAAAGATTACGACGCGTATGTGTTCTACGACGCGCCCGGCCGCGGCCAGCCGACGCCGCAGCCAAACGGCCAGACGGGATGGCCCGATCCGGGTTACGAAGCGAAGAAGAATTTTGCCGCGCTCACGCAGAGCGGCAAGGTCGGCCTCGTGTATCTGCATCACTCGCCGGCGACGTTCAACCACACGTGGCCTGAGTACGGCGAAATGATCGGCATGGCGTGCGACTGGGGCTCCGAGGTGACATTCAAGGGCAAGAAGTATCCGAATTCAGGCGCGCGCGGCGGCACTAAGCAGCACATCACCGTCCTCGAGCCGGCGCACCCGGTGGTGCAGGGCCTCGGCGACGGCTTCGACATCGTCGACGAAACGTATCTCTGCCCCGTTGACGAGAAGTCGGTGCATCCGCTGCTCAAGACGGATTTCGTGAACATCGACAAGAACTACGAGCGCCGTTACGAGACGGGATGGCGATATCCGGGTGTGGGCAGCAGCCTCGCGGGCTGGTATCGCGCGGTCGGCAAGACGCCGCTTGTGTATCTACAGAACGGGCACGACAACGTCGCATGGTCGAACCCCGCGTACGAAACGCTGGTGACGAATGCGATCAAGTGGGTCGTGTCGCCCGAAGCGAAAGCGTGGGCGGCAAAAAACGGTAAGCCGATGGGCGTGCCGAAGGCGCCGAAGACGTCGAACTAAATCAGCCTCGAGCTTCCAGCTGCCAGCTTCGAGGCCTGAACGGCGAGCACAACAGAAAGGGCGACGAGAGGTTCACTCTCGTCGCCCTTTTCTATTCGGTGCGCCGCTATTTATTTCGCCGCTGGCGTTGTTGCCGGTGTCGCCGGCGCGGCAGGAGTCGCCGCCCCTGCGTCTGCCGGCGGCTTGATGAAGAGCTCGATCACCTGCACAGCCGCCGCGGTCTTGTTCGTGAACCCGTGCTGCTGACCCTTCACCATGTAATACGCCTGTCCAGGCACCGTCTGAATCTGCTGGCCGTCGACCGTGAGCTCGAGACTGCCGGTCACAGGCACCAACATGTGGAACGTGACGTCGTTGTGAACGTGCGGCCGGCGCACCGCTCCAGGCTGAAGCGTCACCTGAAGCACGCGCACTTGCGGGTTGTCGACGACGACGAGAAAGTGCACGCCAGGATCGGGGTCGCCCTGGCTGCCGACGCCTTGGCCGCCGCCGCGAGCCGGGGTCGCGGGCGTCGTCTGCGTCGCAGGTGCGTCGGGCGTCGACGGCGCCGCGGGCGCGGTCTGTCGCTGCGCGAGCGCCGGCATGACGGAAAGCGCGCCGACCACGAACGCGAACGCGAGAATTTTTTGCATGCGCATACATACCTCCCCCTGAACCCGTTGTCAAACCGCGGAATGCGTGAGTAAGCTTGCACGATGGAACTAACGAATCGTGTGGCCGTCATCACCGGCGGCAAGCGCATCGGCGCCGTCGTGGCGATCGAGATGGCCAGGCAGGGCGCCGACATCGGGCTTTGCTACAACCGATCGAAAAGCGAGGCCGAGACGACCGCGGCCGCGATCGAGGCGCTGGGCCGGAAGGTATTCGTGCTGCAGGCCAATCTCACGAAGGCCGCCGACTGCGAGGCGTTTATCAACGGGAGCGCGAAAGCGCTGGGACGGATCGACGTGCTCGTGAATATGGCGTCGATTTACGTCAGCAAGCCCTTCAACGAGCTCACCATCGAAGAGTACGACGAGAACGTGGCGGTTGACATGCGTTCGGCGTTCATCTGCTCGCGTGCTGCGGTGCCGCACATGCGAAAGGCCGGCGGCGGGCACATCATCAGTTTTTCCGACTGGTTGTCGAAGAGCGGACGGCCGCGTTATCCCGGCTATCTGCCGTACTACGTGGCGAAGACCGGCGTCATTGGCCTTACTGAAGCGCTTGCACTGGAGCTAGCCGCCGACAAAATTTTGGTGACTGCGATTGCGCCCGGGCCTATTCTCGCGCCGCCGGAGACGACCGACGACGAGTTTGCCAACGTCGAGAAATCGACGCCGCTCGGCCAATGGGGCGGCGAGAAGGCGATCTCGGATGCGGTGCTCGCGCTGCTGAAGTTAGAGTTTGTGACAGGCGAAACGATCCGCGTCGATGGCGGACGCCACATTCGTTAGACCTTCTGTGTTCCCAGCGCGCTCGCCAGCCGCCGCTGCTCGGTGAACATTTCCTTTGGCACGCGTGGGCCGAGCGACTTGAAGAAGGTTTCCTGATCGGCGGATGCCTCGGCCCAGTCGCCCTGTTCCACGGTCGTGAGCTTCTGCAGAGCCTCATCGGAGATCGTCAGTCCGGTCCGATCGATGGCGTCTGGCGTCGGGACGATCCCAATGGGCGTCTCCTTGCCTTTGCCGACGCCGTCGCAACGCTCGAAGATCCATTTGATGACGCGAAGATTCTCGCCGAAGCCGGGCCAGAGGAACTTGCCGCGGTCGTCCACGCGGAACCAGTTCACGCGGAACACGCGTGGCGGATGGGCAGCGGCCCGCCCCATGTGCAGCCAGTGCTGGAAGTAGTCGCCCATGTTGTAGCCGCAGAATGCGAGCATCGCCATCGGATCGCGGCGCAACACGCCGGTTTGTCCCGAGGCGGCGGCCGTCGTTTCCGACGACAATGTCGCGCCGAGGAACGTCCCGTGCTGCCAATCGCGCGATTCATACACGAGCGGCACCCGCTGCTGGCGGCGCGCGCCGAACATGATGGCGTCGAGCGGCACGCCGTTGGGATTTTCGAATTCAGGGGACAGCGAGGCGCAATTCACGGCCGGCGTCGTAAACCTCGCGTTCGGATGCGTCGCCTTCTCGGAGGTCTCCGGCGTCCACGGCCGCCCCTGCCAGTCGAGCGCTTTGGCCGGCGCCGGATCGTCGTGTCCTTCCCACCAAGGCGTTCGGTCTTCGCGCAACGCGGCATTGGTGAAAATGGTGTCGTGCTGGATCATGTCGAACGCGGTCGGATTGGTGCTGCGGCTGGTTCCGGGGAGCACCCCGAAAAATCCTGATTCGGGATTGACCGCCCACAGGCGCCCGTCCTTGCCAGGCCGAATCCACGCGATGTCGTCGCCCACCGTCCACGTTTTCCATCCAGGCATCGACGGTGGCGGCACGAGCATGGCCATGTTCGTCTTGCCGCACGCAGATGGAAATGCGCCCGCGATGTAGCGCACGGGCCCGTTGCCTTCGCGACACCCGAGAATCAGCATGTGCTCGGCGAGCCAGCCTTCGGTGTGCGCCTTCCAGCTGGCGATACGCAGCGCGAGACATTTTTTTCCGAGCAGTGCGTTGCCCCCGTAGCCGGAGCCAATCGACCACACCGCATTCTGTTCAGGGAAATGAACGATGAAGCGGCGATCGGGGCTCAGGTCGCCGAGCGAGTGCAGGCAGCGCGTAAATTCGTCCGACTCGCCAAGATGATCGAGCGCCACCTTTCCGACTCGCGTCATGATCCGCATATTCAGGACGACGTAGCGGCTGTCGGTAATCTCGACGCCCACTTTCGAATAGGGAGAGCCGGGAGGACCCATCAGGAACGGCACGACGAACATCGTCCGGCCTTCCATCGAGCGCTTGAAGAGCGGCGTCAGCTTTTCGTGCGCCGCCATCGGAGCCATCCAGTTATTGGTCGGTCCGGCGTCTTCCTCTTTATTTGTGCTGATGAAGGTCAGGTGTTCGGTGCGCGCGACGTCGTGTGGGGCGCTTCGGTGAAGGTAACAGCCGGGAAGCTTCTCCTGATTCAGTTCGATGAGCTCGCCTGTGGCCAGACACTCGGAAATCAGCCGCGCCTTTTCATCCTCGGAACCGTCGCAATACACCACCGCCTGCGGTCTGGTTAGTGCCTCTATCTCGCTCACCCATTGACGAATGGCCGAGTTCATGTCGCATAATCATACTACTGACCAAGGCGCAGATTTCTGGTCGTGAAGTCCAGCATCAGGCGCTTCAGATGGGGGCCGACCTCGGCGCCGTTCACACCGTGCGCCGACCGCGGATACAGCATCATCTGAAATTGCTTACCCGCTTTCTGGAGCTCGTAGGCGAATTGCGACGCGTTCTGCGGGTGCACGTTGTCGTCGAGTGCGCTGTGAATCATCAGCAGCTCGCCGCTAAGAGTCGCCGCGCTGTAGCGCGGCGAGCTGCGACGGTAGCCGTCGGGGTTGTCGCCGGGCAGCCCCAGGTAGCGCTCGGTATAGATGCTGTCGTAGTCGCGCCAGTCGGAGACCGCGCCTTCGGCGATGCCCATCGCGAAGGTGTTGCTGTGCGTCAGGGCGTACAGCGTCACGAACCCGCCGTAGCTGACGCCCGAAATCCCGATGCGCGAACCGTCGACGTACGGCTGTTGCTTCAGCCAGGCCAGGCCATCTTCAATATCGCGCAGCTCGAGTGCCCCGAGATTCTTGTAGAGCGGCCACGCCGACACCGCGCCCTTCCCGCTCGCCGTGCGATTGTCGCAGATCCAGATGATGACGCCGCGTTGAGCCAGCAGCTGAAGGTAAGCGTAGTCGGTCCAGATCAACGGCCACGCGTTCAGCACCTGCGGCATGTGCGGACCGCCGTAGGTGAACTGATAGACGGGATAACGCCGCGACGGATCGAAATCTGGCGGTTTGATCATCATGGCTTCCATCACGAAGCCGTCGCGCGTTTTCACCTGCAGGAATTCGGGTTTGGATAATCCGTACTCGGTCGCTGCGGTTGTGGGATTCGCGTCAACAATCCGCAGAACCCCCTCGCCGACGCGATCGGACATGTGCAGCCGCACTTGCGGCGGCGTCGAGGCGTCTTCCCATTTGTCGAGGTACATCGTGTGAGACGGATTGAAAAACGGTGTGTGCGTGCCGGACGCCGTCGAGAGCCGCGCCGCGTTTGTGCCGTCCACGCCGATGCGGTACACATCCAGGTTGATCGCACTGCTTTGCGTGGAGGAGAAATAGATCCGGTCGCGGGCGTCCGTGCCGTGGGTGGCGCGCACCTCCCACTCGCCAGACGTCACCTGACGCATCAGCGTGCCGTCGGCACGGTAGTGATAGAGGTGCCGCCACCCGCTGCGCTCGCTGAGCCACAGGAACGATCCGTCCTTCAGCCACACCAGGTTGGCGCTCTCGTCGTCCCACCGCTGCACCCAAGCGTTGCTGGTCTCTCTGAACAAGGTCGTCGTCGTGCCGGTCGTGGCGTCGGCTTTGTTCACGTCGAGCCACGTCTGCTGACGATCCTGAAGTTGATAGACGACGGCGCGGCTGTCCGGCGTCCAGCCGACGTTTGAAATCAGATAATCAATCTTGTTGTACTTGCCGGTGTCGATTGGCATGCGCTCCGAGGGCTCGTTGCGTGCGGCGCGACGCAGGGCGTCGGAGACATCGACGACGAAGATGCGCGCACGCGGATTCGGATCTCCCGCCTTTGGATACGGAAACGTATCGAGGGTGGGATGGTAGGGCATGTCGTCGACGAGCGTGTAGTCCGGAACAGCGCGATCGTCGAGCTGCAACAGCGCGATCTTCGACGAGTCCGGGCTCCACCAGTACGCGCGGTACGTGCCGCGTCCGTACAGCTCCTCGGAGTACACCCAATCGAGCACGCCGTTGAACACTTTGCCGCCGCCGTCGGTCGTGAGCGCGTGCTCGGCGGGCGCGACGACCTCGCTCACATACAAGTTGTTCTGTTTGATATAGGCAACCACGTGCCCGCTTGGGCTGATGGTGATCTCCGTCTTTGGTTCCAACGAGGTGGTGAGGCGTGTCACCGCCGAGTTGGCCGTGTTGTAGTGATACAGCGTGCTGCCGCTGGTCAGCACCAGCGTGTGGCGATCGTGGCTGAACACCATCGGCCGCGTTCTCCCAAGCGACGGTTCGATCGTGGTCGCATTCAACAGCGGCCGACTGCTGCCGCTCATCGCGTCGACGCGCAGCCATCCGCCCGCGTCAGCGCTGCCGTCGGGCCACAGATAATGCGAGTCGTCTATCCATGGCCCACCCTCGGGCACCCAGTTCATCGCCGCTACGGCCTTGCCATTGAATTTCGTGAAACCGTCATAGCTGTACAAGTCGTCGATGCTGAGCGGAGCAAGGGGCGTCGCCGCGCGGGGCTGCTGTGCAGGCACTGGCTGAAAGGCCAGCACGGTCAGGCAAATGGCGACGAGGGCGGGACGCATTACCATAGTGGGTCTTCATTATGACAAAGCTTACATTCCTGGGGGCCGCGCGAACCGTCACCGGCTCCAAGTATCTGCTCGAGGTCGATGAGAAGAAGATCCTCGTCGACTGTGGCCTCTTTCAAGGATTGAAGGAGCTGCGGGTCCGCAACTGGCAGCCGCTTCCCGTGCAGGCGTCCGAGATTTCCGCTGTGGTGCTGACGCACGCGCATCTCGATCACAGCGGTTATCTGCCTCGCCTTACCGTCGAGGGCTACCACGGCAAGATTTTCTGCACAGCCGGTACGGCCGATTTGTGCAAGCTCATCTTGCCCGACTCGGCGCGCTTGCAGGAAGAAGATGCGCGCGAGGCCAACCGTCTGCGCTATTCGAGGCACGATCCGGCGCTGCCGCTCTATCGCGAGCCCGATGCCTTCCGCGCGCTGTCGCAGATGCAGGTGTTCGGGTTCAACCAGCCGGTCACGATCGCCGACGGCATCGACATCGAGTTCATCAACGCGGGGCACTTGCTCGGATCGTCCTTCATCCGGATGACGATCAAATCGCAGAATCTGCGCATTCTATTCGGCGGCGATCTTGGCCGGTATTCTCGGCCGGTGCTCCCCGATCCGTCTTCGCCGGTTGAGGCCGACGTGCTGCTGGTCGAATCGACCTACGGCGATCGGGTCCACGAGCCGGACGACAACGGCGCCCGGCTCGCCGCGATTATCAAGGACACGGTGGCTCGCGGCGGCAAGGTGATCATTCCGGCATTTGCGATCGGTCGTGTGGAAGAAGTGCTGTATTGGATCAAGAAGCTCGAGGATGAAGGGCAAATTCCGAAGCTGCCGGTGTTTGTCGACAGTCCAATGGCGCTCGACGCGCTCCGTTACTACGCGGAGCGCGCCGAAGAGCTCGATGTGGATATTCAGGGGGCGAAAGCCGTGCGGCGATTTACGACGGCGCGCTTTCAGGCGGTGACCTCGGCGCAGCAGTCTGCCGAGCTTGTGCGGTCGCACATTCCCTCGATTGTGGTGTCGTCGAGCGGCATGGCGACCGGCGGCCGCGTGCTGTACCACCTGCAGGCGACGCTGCCGGACAGGAAGAACACGATTCTGTTCGTTGGCTATCAAGCGGCAGGCACCCGAGGGCGCGAGCTGATTGACGGCGCGAGAGAAGTGAAAATCAAAGGGCAGTTGGTGAACGTGGTTGCGCGCATCGAGCGCATCGACTCCATGTCTGCCCACGCCGACTCGCAGGAGATTTTGCGCTGGCTCGGAGAGTTTCCGAAACCACCGCGCATGACGTACCTCGTACACGGCGAGCCGCTGCCCATGGACGCGCTAAAATCAAAAATCGAAGAGCGCTTGAAGTGGGCCGTTCACACGCCGCAGCACCTCGAGACCGTGCAGCTCTGACAGATCGGATAAGCTCAGATTATGGACGTCACGCCCCCTCCCGGTCCTGCCGCGCCGCCCGCGCTGGATCGTCCATATCTGCTCGAGCGAGTTGATGAGGCGGCCGTCGTGCAGCTCTATGCCGACGGCTTTTCGCCGCTGCCGCTCGATCAGAAAATTCTACTCTGGCATCTCTACAATGCCGCCATCGCCGGCCGGGACATTTTTTACGATCAGCGCTACGGGCACAACCTCGACATGCGCGACGTCCTCGAGGCGGTGTTACGCCATCCCGGCGACGATACGGAAACCTTCGCCGAAGTCCGACGCTACACGAAACTGTTTTGGGTGAACACGGGTCCCTACAACAACCTGACGGCGCGAAAATTCGTCTTGAATGTGGCGCCGGAGAAATTTGCTGCGATGGTTCATGCTGCTGCCCGACAGGGCGCGCGGCTGCCAAGACGCCGCGGCGAGTCGGTCGATCAGCTGCTCGCGCGGCTGGCGCCGATGTTCTTCGATCGGCCGCGCTTGACACCCAGGATCGTTGTCGCGTGGCGACGCTGGCGCGTTTCTTGTTGCATTGTTGGCAGTATCTCCACGCGTGTACGCGACGTGGTGCCCACCGCTTAGTCGGCGGGTACCAACTCCTTTTCGGCCTCAACAGTTTGCGCCGCGCGCGACGTATTGCCGCAGGCGGTGCAGCGTGCGCCGCTGCCGCGCTTGCCGGCTTCTACCATCAGTCCGCCGCAGGCAG
>JANMJM010000150.1:0-9782 GCA_031371345.1 Vicinamibacteria bacterium | reverse complement strand
GACATCGACACGCCGCTGCTTGCCGCGCCGGCCAATATGCGCGAAGGGGCCGCAGTGATCAAATGGAAGCCCGACTTCACCTACGACACGCTGAAGAAGGGCGCGAACCGCTTGGTGTGCTACGACCGATCTGGACAGCCTGGACAGCAACCGTTCTCGCTCGAGTGCACCAGCATCGCAAATCTCGATCGGGTTGCGCAGAACATGAAGTTCGAGGCGATGGGCGACAAGAAGCAGGCGATGCTCGATGCGGCGGAAAAAGACGGTACACGTGTGAAACCCGAGTTCGGATCTATTTTTTATAACCTGGGCGGCGCCGACCGGGATCACACTCGTGCGCACATGACCGTCGCGGTGCCGGGCGCCACCGCGCAATCGATGGGACTCCCCGATAACAACAAGCAGGGTGGCGCGTGGATCATGAATGCGGGCACGTCGACCGCACACGTCATGATTCCCGGACACTAGAAGCATGAAGACTGCCGTCTTCGCTCTCGTGCTGATGAGCACATTGTCGGCTGCGCCCGGCACGCAGACGTTCACCGGAACCATTTCCGACGACATGTGTGCCAGCGCCGATCATTCCCGGATGCAAATGGGATCGAACGACGCCGAGTGCGCGACCGCCTGCGTCGGCGCGCACGGCGCGGCGTATGTTCTTTACGATGGGAAGAAGGCTTATCGGTTGCGCGGCGGTCCAGCGCCGGAACGATTCGCGGGAAAAAAAGTAAGGGTCACCGGCGCACTCGACGCGAAGACGCAGTCAATCCGCGTCGACTCGATCGCCCCGGTGAAATAGGCCGCCGTATTTTTCGCGCCTTCGGCAAGGTCAGGCGCCACGACACTGATAGCAAGTCGCCCAGCGCGTCGCGATCGATTCGCGCCAGCCGTACCAGGACGACGGGATGGCGTCGATAATAGTCGGTCAAGTAATAGGTGTCGGGCGCATCCTCTATCAGGCACGCTCGCTCGTCGGAACCGACCCTGACGACGAGCGTGTCTGGTTCGGCTGAAGGATGCGTCGCAAGGCCGGCCATGAAGCGGCCGCCGAGCTTCAGTGCCGGTGATCCGTCGTACTTCGTGCCGGCTTCGACGCCTGGCAGGGCGAGTCCGACCGTCCTGACCATTTCGAAAGGGTCAGTTCGTTTAATCGGCATCCAAGAAACTGCCACCTTCCACGACGCGGATGTGCGCAAATTCTCCACTCGTTCCGGAACGAGTCCGCATCGCCTACCGTTTCTTGGGGGACTTTTTCGATGTGCGCCCCACGCGCTCCGGCAGCTTCTTCGTGCCCATCTCGCGATTCCATTCTTCGAAGGTCTTCTACGAGATCTTGCCCGTACGAGAAGCTCGACGAATTTCCGGGCGCTGCGCTTGGCTCTTAAACGGCATGGCAGGGAGTTTCTCAGGTAGCGTCCCCTGGTGCGCATGTGGCAAATTCTTCAACTCGGTCCGGACCGAGTTCGCTTGGCACAATAGTGGTGCCGTCGCATCGCGGAAATTGCCACACGGAATGCGATGCGCCGCGTGTGTGCAAATTTTTCACTAGGCCCGGACCGAGTTCATGGCAAATTTTTAACTCGTTCCGGAACGAGTCGGCCGCCTCCACGGCCCTTACCGCAGAAACGCTTCGGTTAACCCGCCATCCACTGGGATGACGTGCCCCGTAGTCTTCCCGCTCTCATCGCTGAGCAGCCACACGATCGCATTGGCGCAATCCTGCGGCAGGATCGGTCTGCGGGTCAGCGTGCGCTGCGCGTAGAAATCAGCAAGCTTTCCACGCAAGTCTTCGGTCGATTCGGAGTCTGAAAACGCGATCGAATATTTCTGCAGTGACTGCATCACGCGGTCGCGCGGGAACATGGTCGATCCGGCGACGACGGTCGCGGGAGCAATGCCGTTGACCCGAACGTGCGGCGCGAGACCGATGGCAAGCTCGCGAATCAAATGATTCACCGCGCTCTTGCTGGTGTCGTACGCCTCGCTCCCTTTCTTCGGGACGACCGCATTGGCGGAGCCGGTGAGGACCATGGCGGCGGGAAGCTGCTGGTCGCGGAAAATCCATTCGGTCTGCTGGGCGAGGAAAGAATTGCCGGTCACATTCACCAAAAACGTCTTGGCCCATTGGGCATCGGATAACCGGCCGTCCGCTCCCGCCACGGGATAGATTGCGGCCGTGTTGACGATGGCGTCGATGCCGCCAAAGAGGCGCGTCGTGAAGAGCGCCGCCATGGCGATGCTGTCGGCCGAGCTGATGTCGATCGACGCGCTGGCCGCCGCTTCCTTCGATGTGAACGCCGCCGCGTCTTCAGCCGTTCGCGCGGCCATGTCCACATCGGTATCGGCCACGACGACGTGTGCGCCTTTGCGCGCGAGCAAGAGCGCGGTCTCGCGCCCGATGCCGCTTGCGCCGCCCACGACCATGACAATCTTGCGGCTGAAGTCCGCCTCAGCCGGCATGCGCTGAAGCTTCGCCTCTTCGAGCGCCCAGTATTCGATACGGAAGGCCTCCGACCGCGGCAACGCGACATAGTTGTGGTACTGCTCGAATTGTCGCGACTGCTCGGACCGCCGCGCCTGGGGCACCTCGGTTGTTGCGGCGCCGCGATCAGCCTCCATCGCCGTGGCGCCGGCCATGACGTTGATGGCGTTGATGAAGAATTCGGTCGTGATGCGCGCTTCTTTCTTGCTCCGCCCGAATCCAAACAGCCCGATGCCTGGAATCAGCACGACCGACGGATTCCAGTCGCGCAGCTTCGGTGAATCAGGTGCGGCGTTCGCGTCGTAATACTTTTTGTAGTCGTCGCGGTATTTCACTGCCTGCGCACGAATGGCCGCCTTCAATCGCTCTTCGTCGCCGCTTGCGGGATCCCATTCGATAAAGAGGGGACAGATGCGCGTGCGAAGGAAATGATCCGGGCAGCTGGTGCCGAGTGCGCTGAGCTCTCGCGACCACTTCGAGCCGGCAAAATCGACCGCCTGCTGGTTGTCGGTGTAATGGCCGATGACCCGCCGATTCGACGACACCACGCCGCGCAGTGCGGGAAAGATGCGCGCCGCGATCTCGTGGCGGCCGTCCACCGGAGCGTGCGCGAGACCGCCGAACAGCGTCGGCTTACGCGCGCGATGCTCCGCGATGAACTCGCCCATTTGATCGATCGTGCGGATGCTGTTCACATAGCACTCGCGCGGGGTCGATCCCCAGGTAAACAGGCCGTGGCTGCCGAGGATAAGGCCTTCGGCCCCGGGGTTTTCGGTGACGGCCTTTTCGATCAGCAGGGCGAGCTCGAAGCCGGGGCGCTGCCACGGGACCCACACAATCCGGCGATTGAATCGCCGATTGAATTCGTCCAACTTGTGTTTTCCGTTGGCGCTCGCGGCCAGTGCAATGGCCCAGTCCGGGTGCAGATGATCAACGTGCGGCGCAGGAATAAAGGCGTGGAGCGGCGTATCGATCGACGCGGTGACGCGGTTGGATCCGAACGCGGCCGGCGGATAATACGCGACCATTTCGTCTTCCGATGCCTCGCCTCGATAGCGCGCCTTCAATTGTTCGAGTCTGTCGAGATACAGCAACGCGAACCCGGCATCAGTAATCGATCCTAAATCGCCGCCGCTGCCTTTCACCGCAAGCACACGGGCGGTCTTGCCGGAAAACGGATCGGGCAAATCGATTTTGGCGCTGGTGTTGCCGCCGCCGAAATTCGTGATGCGGAGATCGGCGCCAAGCAGGTTCGAGCGATAGCGGAGGAGCGACAGTTGATTGCCGCCGAGGGTCGCGGCCAGCCGCTCATCCCAGAGATCTTCGAGGTACCGTAACTGTGTTGTTTCAGGCATAAGCCAGTCCGCAATACTGCTGGAATCGTCCAGCTTCCTTGTTCCATGGTTCAGAGTCGCGCGGATCGAACACTTCGGTCGGAAACGATCGGTCGATAATCGCGCGGGCTTCCGCAAGAGAGCTCACTTCGCCAGTCGCGAGTATCTGCACCGCGATGTTGCCAACGGCCGTCGCTTCGGCGGGCCCGGCCACGACGCGAATCCCCGTTGCGTCGGCGGTGAACTGATTCAAGACGCGGTTCTTCGACCCTCCGCCGATCACGCGAAGCTGTTCGATGTGGCGGCCGGTGACCGCTTCCAACTCCCGAATCACCAGGCGATATTTCAACGCAAGACTCTCGAAGATGGCGCGCGTGTAACCGTTTGGGCCCGTCGGCGTGGGTTGATCGGTTCGGATACAAAAGCGATCGATGGCGGCCGGCATGTCGTCCGGAAGAAGAAATGATCCATCGTCCGGATCGACGAGGTGACGGAATCCTGTCTCGCGGCTGGCGGCCTCGATCAGTTCGCCATACTCGAACGGTTGTCCTCGCTCTGCCCACGATTGCCGGCAGCGCTGCAACATCCACAATCCCATGACGTTTTTCAGCAACCGCGTCGTGTGGGACACGCCTCCCTCGTTCGAGAAGTTCAGCTGCATGGCGTGCGGCGTCAGCACCGGCGCATCGACTTCCATGCCAACGAGCGACCAGGTGCCGGAACTCAGAAAAGCTGTGTTATCTCTGGCGGTAATCGCCGCGACCGCCGAGGCCGTATCGTGCGAGGCCGACGCGATGACCGGTGTGCCGATCAGCCTGTCTCGTGCAGCCATGTCCGGCAGGAGCGGCCCGATGATCGATCCCGGTTCCACCAACGGCGCAGCAATGCGTGAGGGGAGTCCGAGACCGTCCATGAGATCTGTTGCCCAGGTTCGGTCGACGGCATTCACGAGCTGGGTCGTCGTGGCGTTCGTGAATTCGCAGACCGCTCGGCCGGTGAGCCAGAAGTTGAACAAGTCGGGCATCATCAGGAACCGATCGGCGGCGGCGAGAAGCTGTGGTGTGTGGGTTTTTGCGGCGAACAGCTGGTACAGCGTGTTGATCGGCATGAACTGGACACCGGTCTTCGCGTAGATGTCCTGCTTTGGAACGATCTGAAGCGCTTCAGTCATCGCCGAAACATTGCGAGGGTCTCGATAGTGGGACGGGTTTGCAAGCAGCTGGCCCTGCGGCCCAAGAAGCGCGTAGTCCACGCCCCACGTGTCGACGCCAATCCCTGCCAGCTCCGCACCCGCGACCTTTGAGAGCCCGCCACGCATTTCGCTCCACAGTCGGTAGACATCCCACCTGAGCGATTGGCCGTCGACGAGCGGCGTGTTCGCGAATCGGTGAACCTCGGCGACAGTAAGCACTCCCGACTGGAGATGGCCCAGCACCACGCGGCCGCTCTCGGCGCCAAGATCAAACGCAAGATACGCGTTCCGTTTCACTGTGACCGTATGATATAGCGATACACCCATGGGCTTCGCGTTGGCCGACGCGCACATTCAGGAGCACAACCGCTCCCGGGCGGCGCTTCTGGCTCAGGATTACGATCATCTCGCGCGGCAGCTCGCGCGCCGGGGCGTCGATATCGACGGCTTGGTGCAGCGGGCCATGGCGTTCCGCGTGGCCGTGCCCTCGTGGGGCGTCGGCGCGGGCGGCACCAGGTTCGCCCGCTTCGCCGTGGAGGGCGAGGCGCGAAACATTTTCGAGAAGCTTGAAGACTGCGAAGTGATCTTGAAGCTCACGCGTGTCACGCCTGGCGTCTCCCTGCATGTCCCATGGGATAAGCCAGACAGCCCGGGTGAGCTCCGCGCGTTTGCGCAGGCTCGAGGGCTGTTCATCGACTCGATGAATTCCAACACGTTCCAGGATCACCCTGGTCAGCCGCTGTCGTATAAGTTCGGAAGCCTGACGCATAGCATGGCGGCGGTGCGCCGGCAGGCCATCGAGCACAACCTCGAATGTCTCGAGCTTGGCGCGAAGCTCGGCGCGCGTTCGCATACCGTCTGGATCGGCGATGGCGGAAATTTTCCTGGACAGCAGCATTTCCGCCGAGCGCTCGATCGCTATCTCGGAAGCTTGAAGGACATTTACGCCGCGCTGCCTGAAAAATGGAGCCTGTTCATCGAGCACAAACTCTACGAACCGGCGTTCTACTCAACCGTGCTGAACGATTGGGGCACGAGCTACTACTGCGCCAGAGAGCTCGGACCACGCGCCTTCTCGCTCGTCGATCTCGGCCATCATGCACCAAACGTCAACGTTGAAATGATTGTGGCCCGGCTCATCCAATTCGGAAAGTTAGGCGGATTTCACTTCAACGACAGTCAATACGGAGACGACGATCTCGATGCGGGCTCCATCAAGCCGTTTCAACTGTTTCTCATCTTCAACGAGCTCGTCGATGCCGAGATTTCCGCTGTTCCCGGTTTCGCGCCGGCGTACATGCTCGATCAGTCTCACAACGTCACAGATCCGATCGAATCGCTCGTGACGAGCAGCGCGGAGTTGGTTCGGGCTTATGTGCAGGCGCACCTCGTCGATCGCAATGCGCTCGCGACCTATCAGGAGACAAACGATCCCTTGATGGCCCTGCAAACGTTGAAGCAGGCATACACGACCGACGTGGCGCCCATCCTGGCGATGGCGCGCTCGCGCGCCGGTGGCGCGATCGATCCCATCGCCGCCTATCGATCGAGCGGGTACCGTCAGAAAAAAATTGGCGAGCGTCCGGCGGTTGACCGATCGAGCGCCGGCATTGTGTGATGATTTTTACACCACTGTGGACACAGAGAGGATCCTGGTCGGCACATGCGATTAATTAAAACGTTATTTGTGCCCGTCACGCTCATGGCGGCGACGGCAGGTGTGCTGTACGGACAACAACAATCTGCCTCGACAGTTGCGACCAAGGCGACCTTCGAGCGGTTGTGTGGCACGTGCCACGAGCCCGAGCGCTCGACTTCGTCGCGACGCACGCGTGAACAATGGCTGCAGACCGTCAATCAAATGGTTGCGCGAGGCGCCGAAGGGACAGACGACGAGCTGATGGGCGTCGTCGAGTATCTGGCGCGCGAGCACGGCCGCGTGAACGTGAACTTGGCTGCAGCGGCCGATATTGCGCTGGTCCTGGGACTGTCGCCCGCCGAGGGCGCCGCGATTGTTCAGTATCGCCGCGAACGCGGCACGTTCGAAGATGCGGCCGGCGTGGCAAAGGTTCCTGGCGTCGATCCCGCGAAGCTGGCAGCTCGCGCACAAGCGATGGTCTTCGGTTCGAAGGTGACGCCGAGCGCCGGCCGAGTGCCCGTTTCGGCGTTGACCGCTGCCAACAACTGGCCTTCGGTAAATGGAGGGCCGCAGCGCGAGAGCTGGGCCCGGCCGGAGGCGATGCTGTCGCGAGACACCGCGAGCGCCATCAAACTGATATACGCCCGCACGCTCGACGATCGAAACCGGGTTGCGAACGCGCTGACGCCGCCGCTCGTGCTCGGCAATCTCATTTCTTACCGCGGATTCAAAGAGATGCTCTTCCTCGGTGGACGCTCGGACGATGTGTATTCGATCGACGCGGTGCTGAATCGAATCATTTGGACCGCGCACCTCCCGTCCTCGGCGACCCAGCCTCCCCGCGATGGAGCGACTCCGTGCGCCGGTGGATTGATGGGCATCGTGATGAGCGGCACCGCGTCGGGCGGACTCGCCGGTGGGGGCGGCATTCGCCGGGGCGGTCCGGCTCCAGCAGCGGCTGGCGCGGCCGCGACTGGCGGACGGAACGGACTCGTTGTCGGCCTCGCAAGTGGGTTCGGGCGTAACGGATTGCTGCTCGCCGTGAGCAGCGACGGAAACGTGCACGCGCTGTATCAATCCAATGGTGCGAATTTCGAGCCGCCGATGAAATTCCTGCCGCCGAATTCACGCGTGAATGGATTGAACCTGTATGACAACACGTTGTACGCCGCAACGATTGACGGATGCGCCGGTCCCAATGCGGTTTACGCGATCGACCTCGCCAGCGATCAACGTACGGTCATGAAATTTGAGACGAATGGTGCGGGCGCCACGGGCAGCGCGGGCACGGCAATCGGAAACGACGGAACGGTCTATGTGCAGGTTGCGGAGGGGCATGGTGAGGCAGGCGGTCAGTACAACGACACCGTGCTCGCACTCACGCCGAAAGATTTGAAAGTGAAGGATTACTTCACGCCATCGGCTGCCGTTGCCCCTGTCTTCGCCACGTCGCAGGCGGGGGCGACCCCCGCAGTCTTTCGATGGAACGGAAAGGATGTCGTCGTTGCGGGCAGCCGCGACGGACGAGTGTTCCTGCTTGACGCGTCGGCGCTCGGCGGCGCCGACCACAGGACGCCGCTGGCCGAATCGCGGCCGATTGGCGCGACGAGCGGCGCCTTTACGAGCTGGGAGGATCCGGAAACCGGCACTCGTTGGATTTATGCCACGCTTCCGCGCGCGTCGTCGGACGGAACAGGCGCAATCGCGGCGTTCAAACTCGACGAGCGCAACGGCCGCGCCGCGCTGACGCTTGCGTGGACATCTCGCGCGCTCATGGTCCCGTCGGCGCCGGTTGTCGCAAACGGGCTTCTGTTCGCGCTCTCGGCCGGCGGGTCGAGCACTCGCGCCACGCTCTACGCGCTCGACGCCGCCACTGGCAAGGAACTGTTCACGAGCGGCGATACCGTCACCCGGCCCGCCAGCGCGCAGGCCGCCGCGCTTGCCGTCGCCAACGGCCGTGTGTACTTCACTACGCAGGACAACACGGTGTATAGCTTCGGGATTGCGACGGAACACTAGGGTGGATGTGAAGGGGCGAGGGGTAAGGGGTAAGGGGTAAGGGGTAAATATGCGAAAGATTCTTGTTCTGTTCGTGGTGTCGGCGTGCCTCGGCCTGACGTGGACCGTTCGCGCTCAACGGCAGACCGCAGGCAAACCTGCCGATTGGCTCACCGACGGCGGCGACATTCAACGCACAGGCTGGCAGCGCAATGAGTCCACGCTCACCAAAGACAATGTCAAGAACCTGAAGATTGTCTGGAAGCTGCAGCTCGACAATCAGCCGCGCGAAATGCACTCGCTCCTGCCAGTGTTGATTGTCGGGCAGATTACGACTGCTGCCGGTCCGAAGGAGGTCGCGATCGTCGCCGGCTCGTCCGACAACATTTACGCCATCGACGTGCGTGCGGGTCAGATTCTCTGGAAAAAACATCTCGACTATCCGCCGCAGAAGACGAGCCGGCGCCTCGGCGACACGTTGTGCCCCGGCGGCCAGACGGCGACGCCGGTCATCGGCCCTCCCGATGCAGCGGGACGCCGAACGGTGTATGCGCTCGATGGCAGCGGCGCGCTCCGGCAGTTGAACGTCGCCGACGGTCAGGAGATTGCGCCGCGCGTGAAGTACACGTGGCCCGATGGAAAGGCGTACGCGCTGAACCTTCGGAACAACGTGCTCTACACGACGTCGGCGCAAGGTTGTGCGGGGAACCCGAATCAGGTCTGGGCGCTCGATTTGAGCGACGCGGAAAATATCAAAACCTTCAACCCCGGGAGCGGCGGATTGTGGGGACGCACCGGCGCGGCCATTGGTGCTGACGGCACCGTGTATGCGCCGACAGGAGACGGCGTGTACGACCCGGAGAATCAGGTGTATGGCAACGGCCTCATTGCCGTGAAGCTGGAGGGGAACCAACTGAAGTTGAAGGACTACTTCATCCCCTCAAACTGGGCATGGTTGCGCAAGCGCGATCTCGACCTGAACGTCACGCCGACCATCTTTACCTACAAGGGCCGTGAGTTAATGGTCACCTCGAGCAAGGAATGTCGGTTGTGGCTGATGGACACGAAGTCGATCGGAGGAGCCGATCATCAAACGCCGCTGTACCGCACGCCGCTGATGTGCAACGAGGAAGTGGA
>JANMJM010000114.1:0-5754 GCA_031371345.1 Vicinamibacteria bacterium | reverse complement strand
AAACCGGTGCAACCCTTTCAATCCTGCCGGCGGCGAGTCGGTCTTCAGGGCCGGCGACCGCGCGACCATCGCGGCTCTCGGTCTTCAACCGATCGCGACACCGCTCACCATCGGCGACACGATCGATCTCCTCGGAGATCTCTTCGTCTTCAGTGGGCCAGGCGCGCAGCACACGTATAGCTACACATTGCGTTATCACAAAATTGGCACATCGAGCGTGGCCACCATCATGGCGAACGGGCAAGGGCCTAAGCGGAACGAGTCGCTCGGCGTTCTCGATACCTCGAGTCTCTCCGCGGGCGATTACGCGGCGATCCTCGAGCTGCTCAAAGATGGCCGTCAAATGGCGGCAGTCACTCGTGAATTCAGACTGGTATCACGGTGAGATCACGGGCCCTGTCCGCACGCGGCATGCTTGCGATCATGCTGCTTCTGGTGACGCGCCTCGCGTCTGGTGATCCCATCGCGTACGTCGCTGCCCGTTATGCGGGCCAGATATCTGCCATCGATACCGCCACACATCAGGTGCTCTACACGATCGCTGTCGGCGACGGCCCAATGGCGGTGTCGTTGAGTCGCGACGGTCAACGCGCCTACGTGACCCTCGGACCGCAGGATGAAGTCGCAGTCGTAGATACCGCAACGCGAGCGGTGGTCCGTCGAATCCCGGTAGGCGATAACCCCACAGGGATAACGTTGAGTCCCGACGGCACCAGGGCTTACGTGGTGAACACCGGGAGCCGGAGTCTGTCGATTGTCAACGTCGCGCTCGGCGTGGTGGCCGCCGAAGTTCCGCTCGGGAATCACCCATTCGATGTAACGGCGTATCCCGACGGCAGCGTCGTGTTTGTGTCCGGGGATTTTCCGGGACAGGTCTCGGTCGTTGATCCGAACAGGGCGACGGTCATCGCGACCATCCCCATCGGCGTAAGTCTGGGGGGCCTTTCGGTGCATCCCGATGGATCGAGGCTCTACGTTGTCGACTCGGGAAGCAACGAGCTCGCTGTCGTCAGTCTGGCGAACCTCGCAGTTGTTCGGCGGGTGCCCGTGGGCCAGACTCCGGTGGATGTGGCGCTGAGTCGGGGCGGCAAGATCGCCTACGTATCAAATCTTTTCGGCACCGGGGCCGTGTCGGTGATCGATACCGACACTTACTTGGTCACTCAGACCATCACGCTACCCGGACCCGCGCTCGCACAAGGTCTCGCGGTCACGCCCAATGGCCAGACGCTCTATGTCGCGCTTCGGGGCGCAAGTGGCGTCCTTGCAGTGAACACCGGAAATAACGACATCATCGGCATTGTTCCCATCGGCGGTGAGCCGACTGGCTTCGGGGACTTTCTCGGGACAAGCAACGCGACGCCCACCGCAGGAGCTTCCAAGCTTGCAGCGTCGAGCGTGGCTCCGTTGCCTGCTCCGAGCGTGGCGCCCGGCGAGGCCTTCGCGCCTGCACTCGTCGGTGACGTGGCCGTCGAGGTAGCGGTCGCGCTAATGCCCGGCGCCGTGGTCCATCCCGACGATGACGTCATCTTCGCAAACCAAGAATGCATCTTCGTCCTCGGTTTCGCCACCGGAATCAGGACGCCGATCATGTGCGCCGATCCGCAGCTGCAACCGATCCGGCATGCCGCGGTGAGCCGCGACCGTAAGCGGATTCTGTTCAACGTCGGCGAGGACCTTACCGGCGATATCGCCACTCAGCTCTATCTGATCGACCTGCCTTCGAGGCGAACGTACCGACTGCTACCGAGCTTCGCTCGAGTCGGCATCGGTGGAGTCGACTTCACGCCGAACGGCGACATGTACACCGCCGCCGTTTCTCTTGGAAACGTCCGCGATCCCCGCGTCGCCGAGCAATCCGAAGTGTTCCGAATCAGCGCCGACCTGAGTACGGTCGAACAAATTACCCACCTGCCGAATCGGGGCCTTGCGGACGTATCGATATCTCCAGACGGCACGAAGCTCGCTTTCAATGCGCTCGTGCTGTCAACGAACAATCTTGAAGTCGTCGAATCCAATCTCGACGGAACGAACCCGAGAGTCGTGATCCAAGGCGGGGCTATCTGGCTCGACAGCGTCCACGATCCTGAACATTCTCCAGATTCGTCGAAGGTCGTCTACTCGAGAATGCGGATCCGAATGCCGGACGGCAGTATCTGCGCGCCGAATTTTGGAGGAGGGCCGCGTTGCCACGATCTCTTTGTGCAGACGGTCGATGGCGGAACACCAGAGCGCATCAGCCGCATTGGCGGTACGAGCATCGTTCCCGACTGGAAAGGCAACTACATCGTGTACGCGTTCAGCGCGGGCGACGGAACGTCCCCCACGTCGTGGATGGGGAGCGTGCTGACCGACGAACACGGCTTCACCATGGCGCCGTTCGGCAACTATAACCTGTTCGCGAAATGGATCGACTAACGGTTGTTGAGGATCGCGCGTGGGCCGTGGGTCTCATGCTCATGCTCACGGAGACCCGGGCACAATTCTGACGTCGAGGAATGTCGTGTCGAAGTAGTAGTTCCCGTTGGCGCCAACGACAAAGTCGACCACTTCGCCTGCGGCCACGTTGATCGTCGCGGTGAACGTCTGTGTGCTGCCTTGACCGTTGATCAGCCCATCGAAGAGCGGCTGGCCACTCTGAAGGATGTGCACGTCCGTCGTTGCCGAATCACCGCCGCTGAACTTCGTCCGCAGCTGATACGCGCCGGCAGCCGGTGCGGTCCAACGGACCACCGCGAAGGAACCGGTAGGACCGGGATGGAACGCGAGTTGTCCAGATGGGAAATACGCCACCGGACCTCTGCCTTCCGCCGATCTTTTGTCTACCTGGGTCTACCCTGTGCGACGCCCACTGCATTCGCCAGGCGCGACAGCTACATCGTTTTGGGATAACGCTTGGTCGCGAAATGGATCGACTAACGGCGCTTGAGGGCGTCTCGCAGGCTGTCGCCGAGCGATCCCAGCGAGGCTGACGGCCCCGCATCCGGCCTCGCCGCGTACTCGCGCAGTTCCGCCGTCTCACGCTGCTCCGCGACCGCCTTCTTGCTGACGCGAATACGGCGGCTCGCCGCATCCACCTCGAGTACAACGACCTCCACATCGCTCCCGATCGGGAACGCCTTCCGAACGTCAACGTCGCGATCCATTCCCGTTTCGGCCCATGGCATCAAGCCGGTGCGCCCAGGCGACAGGAACACGAACACGCCGAACTTCTCGTGACGCTCCACCTTGCCGGTCACGATCGCACCGGGGAAGATGGCGCCCTGCGGCGACGTCGCTCCCGCAGCCCGCGAGGATGCTTCGTCGACGAGGGCAACGCCGATGCGCTTCTGCGCAGCGTCGATGCTGACGATCTCGAACGCGCCGGTCGAGCCCACGGACACAGACTTCGCCCACTCTCCGGTACGACCCGTCGGAGCAAACGTGGAGGCGTGCGCCAGTCCTTCGATGCCCGCCTCGAGCTCCACGAACGCGCCGAAGTCCGCCACGCGCGTGACGCGGCCGGTACGCACCTGGCCCACCTGGTAGGTGGTGGCCACCGTACTCCATGGATCGTCCAGGAGCTGCTTCAGTCCGAGCGAGATTTTTTGCGTGGCGTCGTCCACACGCAGGACCTTCACGGTAATCTGGTCGCCTGGCGCAACAATCTCGTTGGGGTTGGTCACGCGCGACCATCCCATTTCCGACACATGGAGCAGGCCTTGGATGCCGCCGCCAAGATCCACGAAGGCGCCGAACTCCGGTACCGATACGACCCGTCCCGCGAGCACCGCGCCGGGTACGATCGACTTGCGCACGTCCGCCGCGCTGGCACGCTGCTCTTCTTCGAGGTGTTTACGCCGAGACAAAACGACGTTTTTCCCGCCGTCCTTGTACTCGATGATGCGGAACGCATAGACCCGTCCTTCGTGTACCGACGGGTCTGCAGTGCGGACGATGTCGATCTGCGAGAAGGGACAAAATGCGCGTTCGTGGGCAACGCGCACCTCGTATCCGCCTTTGACGGCCTTCTCCACTTTGCCTTCCACGGAGAGGCCCGCCCTGAACGCGTCCTCGAGCTCGCGCTGCGTGGCGGCGTTGCGCACGCCCTTGCGCGAGAGCACGATGCCGCCGCCAGTGGAGACGACCATCGCCTGGATGCGATCGCCGACCGACACCTCGACGTGGCCATCGGCGTCCTTCAGCTCCGCGAGATCGATCTCGGCCTCGCCCTTGCCGCCGACGTTGACGAAGGCCACCTTCGGACCGAACCCCACGATGGTGCCTTCAATGGTCTGGCCGCGATTGAACTGGCGCGCCTTGACGGAGGCCTCGAACATCGCGGCGAAATCTTCTTCGTGATCGCCCATTGACTCATTATCATAATCGGCGCACCGTTCAACAAACGAACCAATACCGGAGGTTCTGTGACTTCGAAGCAGAGATACCTGAGCGGATTCGCCTTGGCTGGTTTCATCGCGTTTACCGCCTCGATTGCGCCGCAGGCGCAGCAACCGGCGGCGCCGCCAGTGCAGCAGCCGGTGCCCGTCGAGCCGCCGCTGCCCATGCCGGAAATATTGAAGCAGTATCAGCCGGTCTTGGCCGACCGCCTCAAGAATCCTGTCGACGGCGAGTGGCCGATGGTCCGCCGCACGTATGACGGATGGGGCTACAGCCCGCTGAGCCAGATCGACACCGATAACGTCAAGCGGCTCGAGCCGGTATGGGTTTTTGCCACAGGCGCCACCAACGGACATGAAGGCTCGCCGATCGTCGTCAACGGTGTGATGTTCGTGTCCACGCCGGGGAATCAAGTGATCGCGATCAACGCGCGAACAGGTGCGCTGCTTTGGCGCTACCGACGCCCGCTTCCGAACCCGGTCATCTTGAATCATCCGACCAGCCGCGGTCTCGCGGTGTACGGCGACAAGGTGTATTTCGCGGCCGGTGAAGCCGTGCTCGTCGCGCTCGATGCGAAGACGGGCGAAGAGGCCTGGACGACTCGTGTGGCCGAAAACGCGAGTGGATACTACATGTCACTCGCACCGCTCGTAGCGGACGGCAGAGTGTTAATCGGAACCTCCGGCGGCGACCTTGGCATCCGCGGATTCGTCGCAGCCTTCGATGCGCAGACCGGCAAGGAGCAGTGGAGGACGTTCATGGTTCCTGCGCCGGGGGAACCGGGCAGTGAAACCTGGCCGAAGGGCGATCAGTGGAAGACCGGCGGTGCGTCAGTGTGGGTCACGGCCAATTACGACCCCGCAACGAATCTTGCGTTCTGGGGCACCGGCAATGGCGGACCGTGGATGGGCGATCGACGCCCCGGCGACAACTTGTATATCTCTTCCACCGTCGCCATCGATGTCGCCACCGGTCAAATCAAAGGGCACATGCAGTACAGCCCGAACGAGTCGTGGGATTGGGACGAGGTCTCGCCTCCCATTCTCGTGGACTTCCAGCGTGACGGCCGGACAGTCAAGGGCCTCATCGATGTGGCGCGTAACGGCTATCTGTACTTTCTCGAGCGAACAGCCGGCAAGATCAACTTCGTGGACGGAACTCCGTTCGTGCGGCAGAACGTTTTTCGATCGCTCGATCCGAAGACCGGCCGGCCCGATATCGATCCCGACAAGAAGCCAGGTACCAACAAGCTGGCGGATTTCTGCCCGTCATTGTGGGGCGGCAAAAACTGGCCGCCCATCGCCTTCAATCCGAAGACGCGCATGATTTATATTCCGGCCAACGAAAATCTGTGTGCCACGTTCATCGGACGAC
>JANMJM010000337.1:0-2365 GCA_031371345.1 Vicinamibacteria bacterium | reverse complement strand
GATGCCGCCGCCATTGATGCCCACGCGATGCGCGAGAGAGTCAATGCGATGCTGACTCCCAGAACCCACAGGTTCACCCATCGCCATACGCGTTGTTCTCCTGGAGCAGTCGGAATCGCAAGCAGACCAAATTCGATCATGGCGGCCGCGAGCAGCAGCCCGCCCGTGATGCTCGGGTTCGTCATCCAACCGTACAGGCGCGAATTTCCCACCAAAAACGCGTAATTCTCGAATCCGGCCAGCGCAGCCAACACGGCAAGTAGCGCGAACGCGTTGCTCAGGGAAACGCCAACAACAAACCAGCGCGCGAGGCGTACGACATCGGCCCAAGTCGTCGCGAATTGGATCATCATGACCAACGCCGCGATCTGAAAAAGCAGCCCGGCGTCTTTGCTGAAAAGGACGTAAACGGTCAACCTTCCGGTTTGCGCATATCCAACCGCTGTGCCCAGCGCAAAGACGAGCAGTAGCACCCCCAACGGCCGGATGATCGTCGAACGCGGCAATCGGACGCGATGTCTCAGTGCGTCAAAGACCGCGGAGACGACGACGGGAAGCATGAAGAAATCGGCAATGGTCAGGCGAACGACTGCGATGGACTGCGGAGCGGGAAGAGCGAGGGTGGCTGCATACCACAGCACATTGGACTCGGCGGAACGAAACCACGGCAGACATATCGCCAGGAGCGTCGCGAACGTCGTGAGCGACTGGGGTGCGTTGAAGCTCGTACCGATCACGGCTACAGCAATCGATGTGATGAGAAGCCAGTCACGTCCAACCAGCCGGAGGCCGCCGAGGCTTATCGAAGCACCGGTGAGATTTGCGGTCGACTGCACCGTCCTATCTGTGTTAAGCGGCATGCTGATTCAGCGAAGGGCGTCGGGATCAGCGGGCATTCGACGAGCCCAATCAGACGCGAGTGGAACGTCAGACGGCGACAACGTGAACTGCACCATGTCGCGGTATGAGCCTTCCCGCGGCACACCGGCACGGTGGAGGCACATTTGAGGGTTCAGTAGGCAGCTCGATCCTGATCCGCCCTCGAAGAAGAGTATTCGCCCTTCGTCGTTGAGGATACGGCGGGCGGGCGGTAGAACCGCTCGGCGGCGTAAATAGCCGCGGCGCATGATCTTCTTCGTGACCGGGATCGGATGAAACCGCAGGGCGCCAGTCTCGCGAGTCACTCCGTCGGTCAGATATACGAAGAGCCGCAGCATGTATATCGGGTCGTGATCGTTGTGCCAGAGGTTTGAATAGACGTCTTGCTTCTGGTACTCCTGCGGCACTGGTACGTTGCGCCAAGCGCGAACGTGATTCACTTTGAATGGCGTGCCATAGTAAGCATTTACGAGGTCATGCACCTCGGTCGTTAACAAGTGTGCGATCTCTGGAATGCGCGCTAGCGGATTGACGACGGCGCGGGCCGCGTCCTTTAACCTCGGGCCTATCGGTTGCGAAGCGGTCGGATCCGCGATGAGCGTGCGGAATCGCTCTGCCACGCGGTCGACGACCAGGCTCGGAGCGACGACTCCAAGAGGGAAATAGCCCTCCTCGCGAAGAAAAGTCGCGCGCTCGCTCGGACCTACCCTAGCAGACGTTCTGTTCTGGAGGGTGGTCAGTTCCCGGCGAGCTGTATAGTTATTCCAGAATCCGGCGTCGTTACCATAGATAAGACGCGGAATTTCGCCGAACGTTAGTTGGAAGCAATACTGCGTCAGTACGCCTTTGGCCAACCGCAATGCACGCATCCAGAGACCCCCTTCCTTCCTTTATTTTTTCACCTTGAACATGACCGTCACGTCCTCGGCCCCAGGTACAGGAGTCACCTCCTGCCAATAGATCCAACCCACGTGAGGCGCAAAGGCCTGCAGCAGTTCCGAAAGACCTCCCTCGATCGACGATCCGGTGACATCGGAGATTATTTTCGTGTCCGAAAATCCGGTAGCGACCACGCCGCCTGGCTTGGCAACCCTCACGATCTCGGCGCATGCCTTATTGAGGTCGTACGCGTACCGCAGCGTCCATGCGCTGTAGACGACGTCGAATGAGTCATCGGGAAAACCGAGCGCGTGCATATCCATGCACTTGACCAATGGGCTGTAGCTGAATAGATCGACTCCGGTAATGTTCGTGAGTTTGTATCCGTAGAGGGATAGCAGCAGAATCTCGGCTTCGTTGCGAGGGCCGATCACCAGAATCCGCGCGTCTCGAGGTACGGCGTCGATACACCGCAGGAGCACCATAAATTTTTCGGTCCTGGATCGGAAGAACTCCCAGAGCTTGGACTGGTTGTATCCAGCGACCCGTCCGATGAAACTTCCGTTTTCGGTGTCGTGCAGGCTGTCCAGCCGTCTGTATCGTGCGA
>JANMJM010000354.1:0-1812 GCA_031371345.1 Vicinamibacteria bacterium | reverse complement strand
TCACGGCGGCGACGCCGAATGCTTATCGATGCGCGCGCTGTTTCCGCGACTCCTGGATCTGGAGCAGCGGGACGGAAGTGTGATTAAAGCGTTTCGCCGCATGAAGCAGCCGGGCGCGACGAAAGCCGTCTCTCCGTTTGGTGCGCTCGCTGGTGGTATGGAGACACTTGTCGGCGCGCTTGTGACTGCGCTGCCGCCCGACCGTGTGATGTACGGTGCTCGCGTTCGAGCCATCCAGCACGGACATCCTTGGCGTATTCATCTGCACTGCGGTGCGACGCTCGATGCCGCGGCCGTGGTACTTGCCACGCCACCGCGCATGACCGCGCCCCTTCTTCTGGATAGCGATCCGCTGCTGGCCGGTTTGTGCCGGCAGATTCGCGACGTCTCGCTCGTCACCGTGGCGCTTGGCTACCAACGCCAAGTGGTGCGTCACCCGCTGCAGGGAACCGGGTTCGTCGTACCGCGCACCGAGCTTGCAAGCGTGTCGGCCGTGACGTGGGTATCGTCGAAATGGCATGACCGCGCGCCGGACGATCGCGTCCTGCTTCGTGGATATCTCGGCGGCGCGCGCGATCCTGGCGCGATCGATCGGGACGACGAGGCGCTCGTGGCGAACGTGCAGCACGACGTTCACAGGTTTCTCGGCATCAGTGCGGAACCGATGCTGGCTCGCGTATTTCGGTGGCCCCATGCCGGCGTGCAGTTGGAAGTTGGGCATGCCGATTTGATGGCGCTTATCGACAGCCGGCTTAGCCGGCTCGCCGGGTTGTTCATCAGTGCGGCCGGATTCCGTGGTGTTGGCATTGCGGATTGTGTCGCCGATGCGCGGAAGCAAGCGCAGGCGGCGTGCGTTCTCGTCGCGGAAAAGCCCGCAGTCGACGGGGAGAAATCCGACGCGATGCTCGCCGCTCACCGCTTTTCCTCGGTCCCGTCAGCGAGATAGGTCTCCTCCCCAGCAGCGTTCGGCGGGGGAGGAACTGCTATGACAACGAGCGCGTCGATCCGGCACCGCTCGTTCACGCATCGCTTCGCACTCGATCAGATTGAAGAGGCGTTCGACTACATCAGCATCGGCAAATACCGGATACGTGCCCTGTGCACGCGATCTCCGGCGCGTAGGGGGCCACCGAGCGGGGTCGCTGCCATCATGCACAGCACGACCGGTTTCGTCGTGTATCCGCGCCGCCGTGCCGCCCTCACGCCTTCGCGTATCGCTTCGAGGATCGCGTCGGTTTGCCGGCTGTCTATCGCCGTGTAAATCGCCAGAAGGGCATCGACATCGCCGGCCGCGAGCAGCGCCTCAATCGTGCGCTGGAAATCGCCGGCGCCGGCCGACGCGATAAGGTCCACCGGATTGTCGAGCGTTGCGGCCGTTGGGAGCACGTCGAGTCCTGCGGCGGTGCAGGCATCGGCGGCAAGAATTCCTGGTCCGCCGGCGTTCGTCCCGATCGCAACCCGTCGACCCAACGGAAGGGGCTGCGAGTCCAGGCACGTCGCGATATTGAAAGTTGTCGATGTTAGCGTATTTGCCCAATTTCAACGGAGGGGGCGGTGCACGGGATCGAGACGGGAAATATTTCCACTATGATGAAAAACTCCGCACCGTCAGTGCTTGTGGTGGATGATGAAGCCCTCATCCGATGGTCCTTGAGCGAGGCCTTGGGCGAACGAGGGTACGTCGTAAGTGAGGCTGGCAGCGGCAAAATGGCGATAGAGGCCATTACGCAGGCCGTCGAACCTTTCGTATTGTTCTGCTCGACTATCGGTTGCCGGATTCGGCAGACCTGAGATTGCTCGCCAAAGTGCGCG
>JANMJM010000333.1:0-9899 GCA_031371345.1 Vicinamibacteria bacterium | reverse complement strand
CGCAATGAATGGAAGCTTACGGGTCAATTGGGCGACGCCGCGGATTCGGTTCAAAGCAATATCTCCGAAGGTTTCGGGCGCAGCAACAGGCTGTTCATGCAATTCCTGGATTATGCCCGAGCTTCCGCGAACGAAGTTCGGGCTCATCTCGCGACAGCTCGCGGCCGCGGTTGCATCACGTCAAAAACGCAACGAGTGATGGACCAGCGGTATGAGGTTATCGGAAAGATGCTGACGCGCCTGATTCAATACCTGCGTCGAAGAGATCAGGGCTCCAACTAACAACCAACAACTAACCACCAAGTATTTCTTATGCGCATCCTCTTAGTCGAAGACGAACCCGACGCCGCACGCATGCTCGCGAAGGGCCTGCGCGAGCACGCCTACGCCGTGGACCTGGCCAACGACGGCGAGGCGGCGATCTACCAGACCTCCATCACTGATTACGACGCGATCGTCCTCGACGTGATGCTGCCTGGCACAAGCGGTTTGCATGTGTGCCGCGAGCTGCGCAAGCGTGGATCGCCTGTCCCCGTGTTGATGCTGACGGCGCGCGACTCGGTCGACGATCGCATCGCGGGACTGGACAGCGGCGCCGACGATTACCTCGCGAAGCCCTTCGATTTCGGCGAGCTGCTTGCGCGGCTTCGCGCCGTCATCAGACGAGGTCTGCGCCCACCTGTGCCGGCGATTATTGAAGTCGGCGATCTTCAGTTGAACACCACGGCTCGGCAAGTCCAGCGCGGGCAGCGGAACGTGTCGCTGACGGCGCGCGAGTACGCGCTGCTCGAATATCTCGCCCACCGCGCCGGCGCCGTCGTCAGCCGCTCCGACATCGCCGAGCACGTGTGGGACGAGCACTACGATCCGCTCTCGAACGTCATCGACGTTTACGTCCAGCGCCTGCGCCGCAAGGTCGATCTTCCAGGACAGGAATCGCTCATCCGGACTCGTCGCGGCGAGGGCTACCAACTGCGCACCAGCGCCACGGATTGACATGCGCCTGAGCATTCAGGGACGACTGACAGCCTGGTACACGGGTGCCTTGCTGGCCGCGCTCGCTGTGTGCGGCTTTGCCGTCTACGCCGCCGTCGTGAGTCTCGAGATGGCGTCGGTCGACGACGACCTTCGGCGCGCGGCATCGACCGCCGCGTTCAGCATGAAAGCCGAAGCGAAAGAAGGACTCGACCTCCAGGCGGCGGCATCGGATACCGAAGGCGAGCTCAGCATTTCGGGGATTGCCGTGGCGCTCTACGACGCACAAGGTCAATTGCTCGGCGCCCGTTGGGAGGGTCTCGAGCCGATGCCGAGCACCGCTGTCGCGCCTCTCGACGTCACCGAGACCATCCGTGTGGGCAACGCCGAATGGCGCCGGCTGCTGACGCGCAACTCCTATAAAAGCGTGCAGTACATTGTGTTGAGCGCCGCACCGCTCGAGCCGGTGCGCCGCCACTCCGGGAGAATTCGATCGATTCTGCTCGCCATCATTCCCATCACCGTTGCACTTGCGGCGGCCGGCGGCTGGCTGTCGGCGCGATCGACGCTGCGACCGATTTCGCGCCTGGCGGCAGAGGCCAGTCACGTCTCCCACGATCAGTCGGCCGTTCGTCTTTCCGTGCCGCCGGGCCAAGACGAGCTGACGTCGCTCGCGACGGCCTTTAATTCCCTCCTCCAGCGGTTGCAGACCGCCAACGAGTCGCAGCGCCAGTTCATGGCCGACGCGTCGCACGAGCTGCGAACGCCGGTCTCGGTCATCCGCAGCGCCGCCGACGTCACCCTCAGTCAGCCGCAGCGATCGGCGGCCGAGTATCAAGATTCCATCGGTGTCATTGCCGAGCAGGCGAAGCGCCTGACGCGGCTTGTGGAAGATCTGTTTCTCTTGTCGCGAGCCGACGTCAAAGGCCGGCCGCTGGCGACGTCTCGTTTTTATCTCGATGACGTGCTCGCCGAATGCGTACGGGCTGCCGAGGTCCTCGGCGGTCCGAAACAGATCGGTTTCGATAGTACGGCGGAGAAGGACGTCGAGATTCAGGCCGATGAAGATCTCGTGCGGCGGATGCTGTTGAACCTGCTCGAGAACGCGGTCCGTTATAATCCGTCCGGCACGCGAGTCCGGGTCGAGCTGAAACGCCATCCCGATCGCGCAGAGATCGCCATCAGCGACAACGGCAACGGCATTCCATCGCAGGCTCGCGATCGCATTTTCGAGCGATTCGTCCGGCTCGATCCGAAGAGTCCGACCGGCGCGGGCCTCGGTCTGCCGATCGCGCGATGGGTGGCCGAAGCGCATGGCGGCTCGCTTGTGCTCGCCGACTCGATGATCGGCAGTATCTTCGTTGTTCGTCTTCCTCTCTAGATTGATATTCTGTCCACGGAGGCATTCATGAGCGACCACTATCACGACCCAGCCGATCTTCGTCTTCTCAAAGAAATGAAAAAGCTGGCCCCGGCCGACTTCGATGCATGGGTCAACCTCGACAAGATCGTGGGGCGCGCCGACGGCGCGATTCCGAAGAAATATCGCGAGCTGATCGCCGTGGCCGTCGCGTGTACGACGCAGTGTCCGTACTGCATCGAGGTCCACAGCAAAGCGGCCAAGGCCGCGGGCGCGACGCGCGAAGAGCTCGTTGAGTCGTCACTCCTCGCCGCGGCGCTGCGCGCGGGCGGGGCCGCCACGCACGGATTGATGGCGCTGAAGTTCTTCGACGCGCCATGACGGCTGTCCGCGACAACACAGACGCGAGCCGCTTCGAGATCGACCTCGACGGCCAGATAGCCCATCTCGACTACGAACGGACGGGAAACGAGTTTTCCATCCTCCATACGGAAGTCCCGACGGCGCTGCGGCGGCGTGGGCTCGGCACGCTGCTGGCGAAAACGGCGATCGAGGCCGCTCGCGCGCAAGGCCTTCGTCTCAAAGTGCTCTGCCCGTTTGTCCGGGACTACCGCCGCACGCATCCGGAGGCGTAAAAGGAGAGCGAATGAGCGGAGTCACCTATGCGCTGTGCTCGGCTGTCGCCGCGGCGGTCACAGCCATTCTGGCGAAAATCGGCGTCGAGGGTGTGCCGTCGAACCTGGCCTACGCCATTCGCACGGTCGTCGTGATCGTGTTTGCGTGGCTCATGGTTTTTATCGCCGGCGAACACCACAAACTCAGCACGGTCTCGCGGCGCTCGCTGCTCTTCCTGGCGCTGTCGGGGCTGGCGACTGGTCTCTCCTGGCTCGCGTATTTCCGGGCTCTGCAGCTGAGCCCCGCCTCGAGGGTCGCGCCTATCGACAAACTGAGCTTGCCGCTGACGGTTATTCTTGCGGCGCTTTTCCTGGGAGAATCGATCAGCTGGAAACTCGGCATTGGCGTCACTCTGATGACGATTGGCGCGCTCCTCACCATTTCATAACGCTTGCTCTCGGGGGATGGAAGGTGCATATTCTCCCTCTGCGAACAATCGCACTCATAAGGAGGTTGACCGTGAAACGTCTGCTTTTTGCTGTGGCGGCCGCCACAGCCTTGGGAATCGTCACATTTAGCGCGCAAGCCCAACAGGCCCCTGCGCAGCCCGCGCGACCGGCGAGCGCCGACCCCTACGCCAACAACCCGGACGCTGGAAAGATGCAGTTCCCGCTGGCAGCTCCCGCCGGCAAGGACAGCAACGCGAAACAGACCGCGCCCGCGGGCGCGCAGAACTCGGGTCCCTTCAATGCTGATACGTGGAAGTACGGGGCCGCGTTCGCTCCGCCTGCGGGCTCCAAGGTGTGGAATCCGGTGAAGCTCAAGATGATGGCCGGCCAGAAGGTGACGGGCGGGACGGTGTTCAGCTCGACCGACGCGGCCACCTATTGCGCGATGGCGAACGCCGGCTACGACTTCATCTGGACCGAGATGCAGCACGACAATAAGGACTGGTCGGCGGCGGCCCGCCTGTGGCGCACCTGCCCGCACGCCAAGGCGGTGCCAGGCACGCGCGTGGCGTACACGGACGAAAAAGAAATTCAGCACGCGGTCGATGCCGGCGCGCTGGTCGTCGTCGTGCCGACGGTTGATACGGTCGAAGAAGCGACCGCGGCCCGCAACTGGACCTACTTCCCGCCGCTCGGCCGGCGCAGCAACGGCGGCGGACAGGCGTTCGATCCCGCGATGTTCGGCGGCGTCCCCGGCGGATATCGCCAGACCATCAACGACAACATCGTGCTCATCCTCATGATCGAGACGCTCGAAGGCGTGAAGAACGCGCACGAGATCGCAAAAATTCCCGGCGTGACGGCGCTCTTCGCCGCCAGCGGCGACCTCGGCAATTTCACCGGCTACGCCCAAGGCTCGCCCGATTACGAGCGTGTGATTAACATCGTCCACGACGCGGCTCTTGCCGCAGGCAAGCGTCTCTGCGGTCCGTTCGCGTGGCGCGATCGGCCGGACTTCACGTGCTTCCAAAATGCGAGCGAGACGGCGGCCATCGGACGTGGCGTCGCCGCCGAGCTGGGTCCATTGGCGAATACACAGGGCAAGCCCGAAGTCGGGCCTTGGGCCGCAAAGGGCACCAACTGACATTTTGATCGGCAGGCGTCGTTTTCTTTCAACCGCCACTCGTGCAGCAGGGGCATTCGCATTTGCCCCTGCTGTGCTTCGTCAGGACTCCTCTCGTCCCACAATCGCGTACGGCACAGCGGCCGGCGATGTGACGGGCGAACGCGCCATCGTCTGGAGCCGGAGCGATCGCGCGTCGCGCATGCACGTCGAATGGTCCACGACCGAATCATTCCAGAACATCCAGCGTGCGGTCGGATCGATTGCGCGCAACACATCCGGATTCACGGCGCGCGTCGATCTGTCGAACCTTCCGCCATCTCAGCGCATCTTTTATCGAGTCCTGTTCGAGGATTTGTCCGACTCGCGCAACATCAGCCTGCCCGCAACGGGAAGTTTTCTTTCAGCGCCGTCTCAGCCGCGCGATCTCAGCTTCGCGTGGTCGGCCGACACGGTCGGCCAGGGCTGGGGCATCAATCTCGAATGGGGCGGCTTGAGAATGTTCGAGACGATGAGGCGGGCGCAGCCGGACTTTTTCATTCACTGCGGTGACACGATCTACGCGGATGGCCCCTTGGTGGCGAACGTGCCTCTCCCCGATGGCAGCACCTGGAAGAACGTCGTCACGACCGCCAAATCGAAAGTGGCCGAAACGCTCGACGAATTCCGCGGCCAGCATCTTTACAATATGCTCGACGAGCACGTCCGCCGCTTCAACGCCGAAGTACCGCAGATGACGTTGTGGGACGATCACGAAGTTCGCAATAACTGGTATCCACAGCAAACGATCCAGAACGACGACCGGTACACCATCAAGAGCGTGGCGACTCTCAGCGCGCACGCGAGGCGGGCGTTTCTCGAGCACGTGCCGATTCGCGTCACATCGGGCAACCGGCCGCCGATCTTTCGGGCGTGTCCCTACGGTCCGCTCCTGGATGTCTTCGCACTCGATTTACGTACGTACCGCGGGCCGAACACCAAAAACCAGCAACCGACGCGAACGCCCGAGTCGCAACTCGCCGGCCCCACGCAAATCGAATGGCTCAAGCGGTCCTTGGCAGCGTCCACCGCGGTGTGGAAAGTGATCGCCAGCGATCTTCCCATCGGGCTCATCGTTCGTGATGGGGACAACTTCGAAGCATTCGCCAACGGCGGCGGCCCTCCGCGCGGACGCGAGCTCGAGGTCGCCGATCTGCTGCGGTTCATCCGGCGGCGACGGATCCAGAACGTGGTGTGGCTCACGGCCGATGTGCACTACGCCGCCGCCCATCGTTACGACCCCGAACGCGCGCGGTTCAAGAATTTTCTGCCGTTTTGGGAATTCGTCGCGGGACCGATTCACGCCGCGACCGGCGGACCCTCTGCGCTCGACGACACGTTTGGTCCCGAGGTCCGGTTCAATGGAGTGCCTGCCGACTTGAAGACGTCTCCCGGGCCGTGGGGCGGACTGCAGTTTTTCGGCATGGTTCGCATCAACGCCGCCACGCATTCGATGACGGTCGCCCTTCATAACCTCGCCGGCGAGAGGATCTACGCAACGGATCTCGAATCTGCTATAAACCGCGCGTAAGGAGCAACAGATGACGCTTAGATGGGCCGTCGCGTTGGCGACTGCCGCCGCCGCGCTACATCTCACGCTGCTGGCGCAGAGCAAGACGGTCTTCGCCGAGAATTTCGAGTCGGGAAAAATCGACCCGGATATTTGGGACACGCGAGTCACCGGAACCGCGACCGCCGCCGTTGAACCCGTCGACGGCGCACGCGGCAAGTTCGCGCTGCACATTCACTATCCCGATATGGCGCGAGGGAGTTATGCGTTCCTGGTCGCCACGCATCTGCCGGAATCGGTGCGCACCCATTTCTTCGGGCGCGCCTACATGAAAATCACACCTGGATTGGGAGCCACTCACAACCCGCTCATTCTGGCGGGCGAGCCCGGCTGGCCGCTGTCGAAGTTTCACGAGATCGGTACTTCGCGCGGATTCTGGATGCCGTCCTATCAGGAGAACAAGTCTGTGGCAGGTCAGGGTCGCGGCGAAATCACGTTCCGCACCGAGACGCCTCCCCCAACCGACAAATGGTTCCTCGTGGAGTGGGAGTTCAACGACGATCCGTCCACCATTTCGATGTGGGTCGACGGTCAGCCGGTCGGACCCGTCGTTGACGGCCAGCAGGTGGAGACGGTGAAATTCGCGTGGCCCAAGGGAAGCACGACCGTCAAGGATCTCGTCGGCGGTTATCAGGAGTTCGGGTTCGGCGCGCGCGTGTGGGGTGCGCCGCCGGTAGGATTCGACGTGTACTACGACGACATCGCTATTGATGCCAAACGCATTGGACCCGCGCGATAGCGATGAAAAACCTTCTGGTCGTCTTCGCGCTGTGTGCGGCCACACTGTTTGCTCAAACGGCAGCCCCCTTCGGACTGGTTGGGCCGCGAATGCAGGAGTTCGTCGACAAAGGCGAGGTGGCCGGGGTCGTCACGCTGATCGCGACCCGAGATAAGGTGATTCATGTCTCGGCCGTTGGGAAGACCGATCTCGCCGGGCAGCGCCAGATGCGCCGAGACGATATCTTCTGGATCGCGTCGATGAGCAAACCCGTCACGGCCGTGTGCGTGGCTCTCCTCGTCGACGCAGGCAAATTGGCGTTCGACGATCCTGTCGAGAAATATCTCCCCGCATTTTCTGATCTGAAGGTCAAGGACAACGGACAATTGTTGAAGCCCTCACGCGCCATCACGCTGCGCGACGTGCTGACGCACACAAGCGGCCTTACCGACGTGACCAGCCGCGATCCGCACTTGACGCTCGAGCAGACCAGCAAACGGATCGCACAGGAGGCACTGAGTTTTCAGCCCGGCAGCCGCTGGAGCTACTCCACCGCCGGATTCGATGTGATGGGTCGCGTGGTCGAAGTGGTCAGTGGTATGCCGTTCGATCGGTTTCTTCAGAATCGTCTGCTCGATCCCCTCGGGATGAACGATACGAGCTTCTGGATCAGTCAGGAGAAATACGCGCGCTGGGCACACAGTTATCGGTGGACTCCGAAAGAACACGCGCTTCGAGAGACGACGATTCCGTTCCTCTATGGGACCGATGTCACCGACCGCCGGCGGCCTCCGCTCGGCGGCGCGGGCCTTTTTTCAACGGCCGACGACATCGCGCGTTTTTACCAGATGATGCTCAACAAGGGTGTTGTGAAAGGCCGGCACATTCTCAAGCCGGAAACCGTCGCCGAGCTCACGCGCAAACAAACCGGCGATCTACGGGCGCGCCCGGGCATGCCGTGGGCCATTGGGTTCTCTATCGTCGAAGATCCCACGGCGATGGAGGCCAATACCATCTTCTCGTCTGGCTCTTTCGGTCATGGCGGCGCCTTTAGCACGCAAAGCTGGGCAGACCCATCGAAAAATATGATTTGGATTGTGATGTTCGAGCGCACCGGTAAGGGCAATCCCGACAACTCCGATGTGCGGATTGCGTTCCAGGAAGCCGCGGCCGCATCGATGTAAGGGCAGCCCTCCGCGCGTATAAGGCTCACTTCGCCTTCGCGATCTCCACCGCGTACATGTGCTGTTGTTCTGGCGCGAACTGCCCAGTAAACACGACCACTTTTTGTCCGGTGTGATGTGGACATTCGATCCCACACCCCCACCGCCTGTTACGTACCTATAGCGCGACATGTCCACCAGCTTCTCGCGCATCACCGTTCCGTTCGGCTGCACGCGGAATAGATTGCCGAGCTGTTGAACATCAGCAACGGTCTCACCGTCCTGACTAGTCGACCGCGTCGCAGCTTAAGCGCGGATTGAATTGCGCGAGATCGCCATTCGGATTGGGCGCCCAAATCCATGCGTGCAAATCGTAGTGCCATGGCATGCCCGGCTCGTGGCCGGCCATTGGCCCGTCAAACGTCTTTCCGAAAAGCGAAGGCGCTGGAGTGAGCACCGTGTAATTGGAGGGCCACCGCGTTGCCGCGAACCAAGGCGACGTGACGCCGCTCGGGCTTCTTACGATCACGGGCTGGACGTACTCGACACCCACGAGGCGAAAGCCTCCCACGTTTTTCGGCAAATACAAGAGAACCTCGGGTCGTAATGGATCGATCAGCCCATCCATCAGCAGCGCCGGATTCGCCGAATGCACTCCCATTGCGCCGGCCGGGCTCTCCACGCATGCCGCCGCCTCGGGAGCTCGATACCCAGCCTCGACCGCCTTTGAGACGTCATGATAAGCCGCGGTCGCCTCCTTGACGGCAGCGAACTGGCTGCTTCCGCCTGAGAGCAGCCGCACCTCGCCGGGTCCGCTCGTCCCAATTTGTGCACTGGAGATAGTGGATGCGGACGATGAAACAGTGGAAGGAGAGCTCGGAATGGCGGTCCCGGAGCATCCGCTCCCGACAAGTGCTGCACCACTAAGACCGAGGGTTGCGAGAAGCGTCTTGAAGTTCATGTTTTGTCTCCTGAAATTTACGGGATAGTTTTAGCGCATTATACTGGGCACTCACTCACACGCAACGGCTCGTACAAATTGATGGCAGGAGCGGGACCATGTTGAGACGATCTCTTCACGCCGTATGGATGCCGGTGGCGCTCGTGTCTGCCGTCGTCGCGATATCGATAGGACTGTCGGCACAAAGCGGTGCGCCAAGCGGCGAATGGCCGCATTGGGGCGGCGATCTCGGCAACACCAAATACTCGCCCCTCGATCAAATCACCCGCGATAACGTCAAGAACCTCCGGATCGCGTGGCGGTGGAAAACCGAAAACTACGGTCCTCGCCCCCAGAACAACATGGAGGCGACGCCCTTGATGGTCGGGGGTGTCCTCTACACCGTCGCCGGCTTCCGGCCGAACGTCGTCGCCATCGACGGTGCGACCGGTGAAACACTATGGAGCTACCGGTTCGATGAAGGTGAACGGGGTGACCTCGCGCCTCGCAGCGTGTCGCGTGGCGTCGAATATTGGTCCGATGGCAAGCAGGCGCGCATCATCCTCATCACGCGCGGATATCGCATGATCTCCCTCGACGCCAAAACCGGCTTGCCCGATCCGGCATTCGGCAAGAATGGCGTGATCGACCTGTTTGAAGATTTCGATCAACCGGCGCCGAAGAACGGCGTCATCAGTTCAACGTCGCCCGCCGTTGTCGTCAGAAATGTGATCATCTCCGGCGCAGCGATGATCGGAGGCACGGCGCCGCGATCGAAGGAAAACACCAAGGGATACATTCGCGGCTTCGACGTCCGAACCGGCAAGCGGCTCTGGACGTTTCACACGATTCCGAACCCCGGCGAGTTTGGCAACAATACCTGGCTGAACGATTCGTGGGCCTACACCGGAAACACCGCCGTGTGGTCGCCGTTCTCGGCCGACGAA
>JANMJM010000332.1:0-6054 GCA_031371345.1 Vicinamibacteria bacterium | reverse complement strand
CCCGTTGCGTCTCGCTCGCCGCCGATGTGGAGCGGCGACGTCTCGCAGGCGTGCGCGACGTGGTGCCCGCATATCACACCGTATCGGTTTACTTTGATCCGAGGAAAATCACGCGAGCGGCGCTTCACCAGGAACTCGAGCGGGCGATGAGCAGCGCAGCAGGAGACGGATCGATCATCGACGCCGCCCCGATTCATATCTCAGTGGCCTATGGCGGCGAGAGTGGTCCGGATTTGGCATCTGTTGCGACGTTTGCAAGCTGCTCAGAGGAGGATGTGATTCGGCTGCACACGGAAAATGTCTACCGTGTGTACATGCTCGGCTTCCTCCCGGGTTTCGCGTATCTCGGATCGGTCGATCGGCGCATTGCCATGCCGAGGCTCGCGACGCCGCGGCTTCGCGTGCCTGCGGGTTCGGTTGGCATCGCCGGCGCGCAAACCGGAATTTACCCGTCCGAGATGCCTGGCGGTTGGCGCATCATCGGACGAACGTCTTTGAAACTGTTCGATCCCACCCAAAACGAGCCCTCGATGCTGAAGGCAGGAGACCGCGTCAAGTTCGTCGCGGCCTAGTCGATGACGCTGACGATTATCCGCCCTGGCATGCTCACCACTGTGCAGGACTGCGGCCGGTGGGGATTTCAGGCGCGCGGAGTCCCGGTGAGCGGAGCGATGGATGTCTTCTCGCACCGGTTGGCGAACGCGCTCGTCGGCAACAGCGGCGATAGCGCGACGCTCGAGGCGACGCTGATAGGACCAGAGATGCAATTCGAAGCCTCGTCGACGGTGGCGATCACGGGTGCCGAATTCCGTGTCACGTTGGACGGAGCATCGGTCGCAATGAACCGCGCGTTCATCGCGCCCGCCGGTTCGACCTTGACGTTCGGTCATCGGTTGAAGGGCGCTCGTGCGTATGTGGCCGTTGCCGGTGGCATCGACGTGCCGGCAGTGCTCGGCAGCCGCGCCACTCATGTGATGAGCGGCATGGGCGGCCTTGACGGTCGAGCGCTTCGCGCCGGCGACGTGTTAAGAACGGGGTCTGACCCCCTGCAAGCAATGACAAAAATTGTCGTAGGTGCAGACCCCGTAATTGAGCTGCCCGATGGAGGCGCCAGGCTCCGCGTCATCGCTGGACCGGCCGGTCTGGGGCCTATCACGTCGCACCGCTACACGGTGTCGGCGCGATCCGATCGCATGGGATATCGCCTCGACGGGCCGGACGCAGTCGAGACGCTGTCGGGCGAAATGATCTCGACGCCGGTGCCGACAGGAGCGATTCAAATAACGCCCGCAGGCCAGCCGATTCTGCTGATGACCGACCATGCGACAACGGGTGGATACGCGATCGCCGCCACGGTGATCACCGCCGACTTATCACTCGCGGGCCAGCTCGCGCCGGGCGACTGGGTCGAGTTTCAGGCGTGCTTGCTCGAAGAAGCCGACGCCGCCCTTCACGATCGAGAGGCCGCGCTTGGCAGAGGGTAGCGCTGTGTTCGCCGGGCAGATGCGCGCGCGGTTCGGCGCGGACCGGCTGCGCGCGTCGGTGCCGCTTGCGCCGTTCACGACCTTCAAGGTGGGTGGCCCGGCGGAATGGTTCCTCGAGACGGCAAGCGCGGAAGAGATTGTCGATGCGCTTCGCATTGCGCACGTCGCCGGCGTGAACGTGACGCTGCTTGGCGGCGGATCGAATGTGCTCGTCGGCGACCGAGGCGTGAGAGGGCTCGTCCTTCGGCCACGGGGCGGCCACATCGAACAACTCGATGCCGAGCGTGTCCGCGCCGACGCGCCGACTACCATCAACGGTCTGGTGCGATGGACCGTGCATCGAGGCATCGGTGGGCTGGAAGCGTGGGCTGGCACGCCTGGGACCGTCGGCGGCGCCATTTTCGGAAATGCACACTTTGGCGGACGGTTGATTGGCGAGCTGGTCGAGTCGGTCCGGCTTGCGGGGCGCGACGGAATCGCACGCGATCTCCCGCAGCGCGACATGGAATTCGGGTACGATCGAAGCCGCTTGCAGAAAACCGGCGAGGTGCTTTTGTCCGCGGTCTTCCGTGTGTCAACGGGCGATCCGTCGGCGCTGCGCGATGTCGCCCGTCAATCGCTCGCGTACCGGAAGAAAACGCAGCCGCTCGAGACGCCGAGCGCCGGCTGCATTTTTCAGAACCCTGACGCCCTCGATGTGCCACCCGGTATTCCGGCGTCGGCAGGTGCCCTCGTCGATCGCGCCGGTCTGAAGGGTGCGGCCCGCGGCGATGCCAGGGTCTCGATTGCGCACGGCAATTTCATCGTGAACGAAGGGCACGCGACGGCCGCCGACATCCGCGGCTTGATTGATGCGTGTCGCACCGGCGTCCGCGACAAGTTCGGCGTGACGCTGCTGGAAGAAATTGTTTATCTGGGAGAGTTTTGATGTCGAGTCTGTTGATTGAGGGAGGACGCCGCATCTCGGGAAAAATCGAGGTGGAGGGCAACAAGAACGCCGCGCTTCCGCTGCTGGCGGCGTGCCTGCTGACGTCCGAGGAATGTGTGTTGACCAACATGCCGCGCATCGGCGACGTCGGCGTGATGGCCGCGCTGCTGAAAGAAGTCGGCGCCGAAGTTCACGGCCTCGGCACGACCACGATTCGCGTGCGATGCCCGAAAATCACCAGCTCGGAACCGAACAGCGCGATGGTGGGGAAGCTCCGCGGGTCGGTGCTGCTGCTCGGCCCGCTGCTCGGTCGCACTGGGACGGCGATTCTCGGCATGCCCGGCGGCGATTTTCCCGCGCGTCGAACAATCGGCACGCATATCGACGCGCTCGTGGCGCTCGGTGCCCGCGTCCTGCCGTCGAGCGGCCACGCGCTCGATGCGCCCGACGGGTTGCGGGCGGCATCGATGTATCTCGACGAAGCGTCGGTCACGGGCACGGAGACGGCGATTCTTGCGGCCGCCACGATCGAGGGGAGAACAGAGATTCGCCACGCCGCGACCGAACCGCATGTGGTCGAACTGTGCGAATTTCTGATGGCGATGGGCGTGGGCATCACCGGCGCCGGCTCGTCGACGATTCGCGTGGAGGGCACGAAGAAGCCCCGTGGCGCCACCCACAAGCTTCACGGCGACTACATCGAGGCTGGCAGCTGGGCCGTCGTGGCGGCGATCACCGGCGGCGAGATCGACGTGCGCGGCGCGCGCGCCGAAGACGTTGAGGGCATCGCATTCGTGCTGAAGCGCATGAAGGTCGAGTGCACCTACGAAGACGGCTTGCTGCGGATCGATCGATCGAAGCCGGTCTCGTGCGGGAAGATCACCACCGGGCTCTGGCCAGGGTTTCCCAGCGACTTCGTGAGTCTGGTGACGGTTCTGGCGACGCAAGCCGAGGGGCGCACGCTGGTGCACGACTGGATGTACGAGTTGCGATTGTTCGCGCTCGAGCAGCTGAGCGGCATGAAAGCCGATCTCTTCCTGTGCGATCCGCACAGAATCATCGTAACCGGCCCCAGCAAGTTGAAGGGCCGGAAGCTGGACAGCCGAGACTTGCGCTCCGGGATGGCGTTGATTGCCGCGGGGCTTGCCGCCGACGGGCAGAGCCGTCTAAGCCCGGTCGAAACGGTCGAGCGCGGCTATGGACAGCTGGTCGATCGCCTCAAGTCTTTGGGCGCTCAGGTGGAGCAGGTGGAGCAAAGAATGTCGCAAGCTCCGGCTTGACGATCTTGCCCATCGCGTTTCGAGGCAGCTTCGAGACGCACAAGAGATTTTTCGGCACCTTGTAGGGCGCCATTCGCGATTTCGCCCACTCGCGAAGTTCGGCAAGACTGAGCGCGCAACTGGGACGCGTTTCGACGGCTACGCACACCCGCTGTCCCCATTCCGGATCGTCGACGCCGACCACCGCGCACTCGGCAATTGCGGGATGCATGCGCAGCACTTCTTCCACCTCGAGCGCAGAAATCTTGTCTCCGCCGCTTTTGATGATGTCGATGCTCGATCGCCCGAGCAGGCGATACGCTCCGGCGTCGATAACGGCGATGTCGCCTGTGCGGAACCAGCCGCCGACAAATGCGTCGCGCGTGCTGTCGGGGCGCTCCCAATACTCGGAGAAGACGCCCGGTCCCTGTAATTGCACTTCGCCCGCCTCGCCGTCGGCGACCGGCTCGTCGCGCTCGTTCACGAGGCGTACCGAGACGCCAGGCAGCGGCGATCCCACAAAGCCCGGGCGCCGCTCGCCGTGGAGCGGATTCGCGAGCGCCATTCCCACTTCGGTCATGCCATAACGCTCGAGCAACACGTGGCCGGAGATCTCTTTCCATCGGGCGAGGACCTGGCCGGGAAGGGCGGCCGATCCCGACATCATCAATCGCATCGCACGGCATCCGCTTGATCGCGCCTGCTGAACGTCGGGTGGCGCCGATTCCCACAATTGAATCAGCCGGTAATATGTCGTCGGCACCGCAGTGAACACCGTGAGATCGCGCGAGGCGATCCGATCCCATGCGGCGTCGGCATCAAAGCGCGGAAGAATTTCGACGGCCGCGCCGCTCCACAACGCGCAGCACACCACATTGATGATCCCGTGCACGTGATGCAGCGGCAGGACGAGCAGCGTGCGGTCATCGGGCGTCCATTCCCAGGCAGCAATCAGCGATTCAATCTGCGCGGTGATGTTGGCGTGAGTGGCGACGACCCCTTTCGGCTTCCCTGTCGTCCCGCTCGTGTACACCATCGACGCCCGACGATGGCCGTCAATCGGGATGTCACGCGCGCGCTCGGGATCGGTTGCCGGTCGCGCCAGAAGATCCTCTGTCGTGAAAGAAGCAGCACCCACGCTCTTCGCGATCGGCTCGAGCAGAGGCGCATACGCCGCGTCGCAGACGACGATCGACGAGCCAGCATCGCGAATCAAGTACTCGAGATCGGGAGCTGGGGAGGTGATGGGTAAAGGCACGCCGATGCCGCCCGACCGCCAGATCCCCCACTGCACCGCGACGTGAGGAAAGCTTGGCGGCACGAGAAACGCCACGCGCGCCTCGTGCAGATCGGATCGTCCGCCCAGCAGATGCGCAGCGATGCGGGAAGATGCCGCGTTCAGTTCCAGATAACTGTGGGTGCCATGGGGGTCGATGATGGCCGTGCGAGCACCGTGCAGGGCGGCACGTGCAACGATCGGAGGGAGAGACGAAGACACGCCTAGCGAAATGACGGGGGCGCCGGCGCAGGCGCTTGGGGCGATGGCTGTTGCGGGGCCGTCGGCGGCATGATCGGGCGCGGGGTGGTGTCGGGCTGTTGCGGCGCCGGGTTCTGCGGTGCGGCAAACGGCGGCAACGTCTGGCTCGGCGCGCCACCGGCCTCGGGAGGCGCATTGAATCCGCCCGAACCAGCGGCCGAATTTGGTCCGACGACAAATCCTCGCAGATCGTCTTCTGTGAGATCGAGCACTCGAACGATGTGCGGAGTGAGCATGAGAATGACGTCGGTCTGATCGCGCTGATTCTTCGAGTGGCCGAACATGTGACCGACGAGCGGAAGGTCGCTGATACCGGGAATCCCGTCCAGCGATTTGCGTTCGTCGTCGCGGATGAGGCCCGCCAGCATGTTCGTCTCGCCGTCTTTCAAGCGAATTTGCGTGTTCACTTCGCGATTCCCGAAGGTCGGCAGGCCGCCGAAGCCGACGCCCGAGATGCTGTTCACTTTCAGCTTCAAGGTGAGCGTGACGTCGTTGTCGAGATGCGCACGCGGGGTAATTTCAATGTTCACGCCGATATTGCGATAGGTGTAAGACGTAATCGGCTGCTGCGCGATGCCACCGGCGGCGATGGGTGAGAACGTGGTGACAGGCACGGGCACTTCGTCGCCGAAGGCCGCTAACGCCGTGAGGCCGACCTGCGTGCGCAGTTGAGGATTTGCCAGAACCCGCGAGTTCGTATCGGTCTTCAGCAGCCGGTAATACAAGCCTGGCAGAGCGGTCATCAGGATCTGGTTTTCGCTGAGATTCTTCACGTCGGTCAACGTCAGAGTGCTCCGGTTGACGTCCGCCACGCCGTTGATCCCTGCCGACCCTGGCGACGCGAAT
>JANMJM010000325.1:0-4691 GCA_031371345.1 Vicinamibacteria bacterium | reverse complement strand
GCCTGAACATGTACGAAGGGCTCTCGCCCAAGCCCAGTCAGACCGCCCTGGATGCGGTGCGCGGGCGTATTCGGGCCGCAGGCGGGCTCTCAGAGCCATTGGAAGTGACTCGCCATGTCGCCATTGAACAAGGTCGGCTGCGCTCCAGACGGGCCTGGAAGGTCGCCCCGCTTAAGGCTGCGCTAGGCAAACTCAAGGGGGCGCCCCCAGAGCGCTGGAGCGATGATTGGCCGGCCAATACGCTGCAGATCACATGCCAGCCTTTAGCGGCGCCCGATTTTGCGCTCGTATTCCTGCTCGAGCTCGTCGGCTGTGTGAAGGTCAAAGTACCGGGGAGTGCGCTGATATTTTCCACGAAACTCGCTATGACAGCGATAGCACACGGTGACGTCACCGAGCCGCCCATAGACCACCAGGTCGATGAGCGCCGCAAAGGCGAGAATGCTGTAAGCGATGAGATCCTCGCCAAACCAGTAAAACAGGGCGCTGATAACCGCCCCGACGATGACAACCGCGAGCCCTACTTTCGGATCGAAGTCCTTCCGGATGTATTGATCGGCGCCGCCGCACACCGGACATGTATCAACTCGCGAGTCGTTGCGGAGCGACTCGCTGAACCTCAGCGGCAGCACGTGGCCGCATCCGCCGCACTTGATCGACTCTGGCGCCTCCGCGGCGCTCACCGGCAGACCGGCATCACATTTGGGGCAATGTGCGACGACGTTCATCAGACCGGAATCTTGGTTGAAAGAAGAAGATACTTCGCGAGGACCTCGGCGACGATGACCATGAAAAAATCCACATACAAGATCCCCGTCGCCGACTGGGTCGACTGAATCTTTGCGGTTTCCCACGTCAGATACGCAAGCACCCCCGGAATAAGGCCGAAGCCGATGCGCTGCCAGAAGAAGATTCCTGCAACCGACGAAATATATCGCTGGAAGTTCGGTACCATGCCCGGCTCCCACGTGGCAATGGCAATGGTGACGGCGGCAAGCACCACGACACCCCGGACGACGAGTGACGCAATGTGCAGCTTCACGATCGACTGCAGATGCGCCACGTCGAGCGATGGAACCACAAGATACCAATGGCCGAGCACCATCGCTCCACAGGCGCTGCCCAGCAGAGCCACCGAACTAAGAAAGCTGGCAACGGTCAACGCCGGCATGAGCCCAGGAGCATTCGCCGATACTTCGAGCGCCTGAAGGCTGACGGCCGCCAGTCCCGAGATGATGGCGATCCACAAGAGCGCCGGGCGGATGCTCGCGAGCATCCGTCCGATGGTCGCCCAATACACCACGAGCGCACCTTCGGCGACAAGCAGCAGCGTCGTCGAACCGAGATGCAGCGGCCCCGGCACTGGAGCCTCAGGCCGCAGGGCGAATCCGATGGCAATCAACAGCGCGGCCGTTCCCGCATTGAAGCGGAAAAATTTCACGCCGGCTTCGCGCCCGACCCACGCGAGCACGAGTGTGATGCCGACGCCTAAATGAGTGAGGAATAGAAACAGGATCGAGGATAGGGACATTGACAGGGAAGGGATAAGGAGTGAGGGGTAAAGGAATCTAAAATCTGAAATTTAAAATCTAAAATTTTAAATTCTCGATCCCCTCGCCCCTTACCCCTATCTGGATCTATTTACCCAACCCGGCGCTGACCGCCGACCAGTTCACCGTGTTCCACCACGCAGCGAGATAGTCGGGCCGGCGATTCTGATATTTCAGGTAATACGCGTGTTCCCACACGTCGACACCAAGCACCACCTTCTTGCCTTCCATGATCGGCTGATCTTGGTTGGCCGTGCTCTCGATGCTGAGCTTGCCGCCGGTATCGACGAGCCACGCCCATCCGCTGCCGAAGCGCGTGACACCCGCCTTGTTCATCTGCTCCTTGAGGGAGTCGAAGCTGCCGAAGGTCGACTTGATCGAGTCGGCGAGCGCTCCTGTCGGTGCGCCGCCGGCGTTTGGTCCCATCCACTTCCAGAACAGCGAGTGGTTCATGTGGCCGCCACCGTTGTTGCGGACCGCCATGCGAATGTCTTCAGGAACCTTGCTGATGTCGCGGAGCAAATCTTCGATGCTCTTGGACTGCAGCTCGGGATATTTCTCGAGCGCGGCATTCAGGTTCGTGACATACGCGTTGTGATGCTTGTCATGGTGAATCTCCATGGTCTTGGCATCAATGTGCGGTTCCAAGGCATCGAACGAGTACGGAAGCGGGGGCAGTGAGTGAGCCACGATGTCCTCCTGAGGCAAAGAAATAACGGGGTCTGACACGATGACAAACATTGTCACAGGGTCAGACCCCCTGATACTAACGAACCGACAGCATCCGGTCGAGCGCGACCTTCGTCCAATGTTTCTGCTCGTCGGGAACCGTAATCTGGTTATGCACCTGCCCATCTACCAGACCTTCGAGAATCCACAACAGATGGTTCGGCGACACGCGGAACATCGTCGAGCACAGGCACCCGAACTGATCGAGCGACAGAACAGTTTTCTCGCTTTTCACGCTTTGAGCAAGTCGATTCACGAGATGCACCTCGGTGCCGACGGCCCACACCGAGCCCGGAGCACTTTCGGTGACCTGGCGAATGATGTACTCAGTCGAGCCGCTGTCGTCGGCCGCCTGCACGACATCCCACGGCACTTCGGGGTGCACGATCACGCGCACTCCGGGATGCTGCTCGCGGATTCGCGCGATCTGCGCCACGGTGAACCGCTCATGCACGGAGCAATGCCCTTTCCAGAGCAGCATGCGGGCATCGGTCATCTCGTCGACGGTCAGGCCGCCGCAGATTTCGTGCGGATCCCAGACAGCCATCTTCTCGAGCGGCACGCCCATCTTGTAGGCGGTGTTTCGGCCAAGATGCTGATCGGGCAGAAAGAGAATACGCTCGCCCCGTTCCCAGGCCCATCGCAGCGTGGCCGCGCAGTTGGAAGACGTGGAGATGATGCCGCCCCGCTCGCCGACAAACGCTTTGATGGCGGCGGAAGAATTGATGTAGGTGACGGGGACAACGCCCCCACGATCGAGCACGCCCGACATGGCGAGTTCTTCCCAGCACGTCTCGAGTTGATCAATGGCGGCCATGTCGGCCATCGAACAGCCTGCGGCGAGATCCGGAAGAATCACTTTCTGATGCGGCGCCGACAGCACGTCGGCGCTCTCGGCCATGAAATGCACGCCGCAGAACACGATGAATTCCGCCTCGGGATGCTGCGCCACCTGCCCTGAGAGGCGGAACGAGTCGCCCGTGTAGTCGGCAAACTTGATGACTTCGTCGCGCTGATAGTGATGGCCGAGAATGATCAGCCGGCTGCCGAGCGCGGCTTTCGCCGCCGCGATTCGGCGATCGAGCTCCTCGTCTGGCAGGCCGAGATATCGCTCGGGCAGCGACTGGCGCTCGGCAATATGCGACTTCTCGTACTCGGTCAGAAGCGGTATCAACATTTTCGTCGCTCACTCCCGCGCCTCTGAGCTTGTGAAAAATTTCTCAAGCTCGGGACGTGAAAAGGTCAAACCCCATCGCGCTTTCGATCAGCGCAGCCTGTCGGGCTGATGGATGTTTGACCCAATCATTATATCGCGATTGGGCGATTGGTGATTGGGCGATTGGGAAGGAGCCGGCGATTTGGCGATCGCGAGATTGGGCGATGGATCGCGGAATTTCCCATCCCCCAATCACCTATCGCTCTATCGCCACCTGTTTCACGACGTTGTAGAACGTGTCGCGCTCGACCGGCGTCCGACCCGCGGCACGAATCAGCCGTTCGATGTCGCCGGTCGTCAGCGCTTCCGGCGTGCGCGATCCGGCCATGTGGTAAATTTTTTCCTCCTGCACCGTTCCGTCGAGATCGTCCACGCCGAACCACAACGCCGTCTGCGCCATCTCGACGCCCGTCGCAATCCAGAACGCTTTCACGTGAGGAATGTTGTCGAGCATGAGCCTCGACACCGCGTGCACGCGCAGCGTGTCCGACCCGCTCGGCGCCGGCAGCTTCCGCATCTGATTGTTGTCGGGGTGAAACGCCAGCGGGATAAAGGCCTGAAACCCCCCGGTCTCGTCCTGCAGCGCACGGGCGCGCAACATGTGATCGACGCGTTCTTCATTGGTCTCGATATGCCCGTAGAGCATCGTCACGTTCGACTTCATGCCAAGCCGATGCGCGAGGCGGTGAATCGACAGCCAGCGATCGGCGTCGGCTTTGTCGTGACAGATCTTCTTGCGGACGCGCTCGGCGAACACTTCCGCTCCGCCGCCGGGCAGCGACGCAAGGCCGGCCGCCATTAAATCGCGGAGCACCTGCTCGTCGGTCATCCCGTAGAGATCGGCGAAGAACGCGATCTCGACCGCGGTGAAACACTTCAGATGAATTTCCGGGCGGATCCGTTTGAAGCCGCGGAGCATCTCGAGGTAATAGTCGAACGGCAGATCCGGATGCAGCCCATTGACGACATGCACTTCCGTGAGCGGCTGGTCATGTCGCACGCGCAGCTTCTGCCACGCATCTTCGAGACCCATCGTGTAGGACCCAGGATCGCCAGGACGAAGGCGCGCGAAGGAGCAAAACAGGCAGCTCGCCACACAGACGTTGGTGGCTTCGATGCGGATATTGAAGTTGTAATACGTGAGGTCGCCGTGGGGGGGGGCCCCGGCCCCCGGGGGCGGCGCCCCCCCCAACAAA
>JANMJM010000323.1:0-28083 GCA_031371345.1 Vicinamibacteria bacterium | reverse complement strand
GGGGTCAATAGTCCATCGTCGATCGTCCATCGTCGAGGGAGAAGTCGGGCCGTCGCGGAGAAATCCGCGGCGGCCTTTTTTTCAGCTATACTCCCGGCAAAATGCGTTTCCTTCTAGTTTGTGGCGTTTGTGTCGCCATCGCTGTCGTGTCCTTCGCGGCTGTCGGGGCGCAGCAAGCGGCGACTCCTGGGCAGTTTTTTCTCGGCCGACTGTCCGACAGCATGTGCGCGGGCTCGCATCAGGCGAAAGCCTCGGCAGCGAAGATGACCGACCGCGAATGCATATTCGTGTGCATCAACGCGCTCGCGAAATACGTGCTCGTCGATTCGAATGACAAAGCGATTCCCATTGCCAATCAGGATGTGATGGGCCTCCCGCTGTATGCTGGAAGACCCGTTCGGCTGACAGGTGAATTGAAGGACGGCGCGATCGTTGTCACCAAAGTGGAGGCGATCCCCGCGCACCTCCACATCGGTCACGTCGTCACCAATTGGAGAGACACGCCGGGCACACGCGGATTTCTTCCAGTCGCGGCCGACGAGGCACGGGTGGCATCGACGCACGCGAAGCTTGCCGTGAAAGGTGCGACGCTCGACGATATGAAGCTGCACGCGGGTCACGTGCTGAACGCACTCGATCCGAGCATCGAGCCGAAAGGCCCTGGCGCCGGATACGGTGTGAAGAAGGCGACGGCCGGCGCGATACAGCATCTGGAGTTTGCGTCGAAGGCCGAAGGCGTGACGGCCAACATCACCGCGCACGCTGCGCTCGTGGCGGCAGCGCTGAGTGATGTCGGTCGGTGGACCGATGAAGCGATCGCGGTGGCGCAGAAAACGCGCGCCGCGTCCGACGCCGCCGAGGCGTCAAAGCTCGTCGCCGAGCTCGACTCGTTGACGACGCAGATTGCCGGCGGGCTGCAAGAAGCACAGAATCACATGGGGCAGATGCTCAAGGGAGAGGGTCTCGAAGGCGCGCCCCGATAAAAGGAGCAGAAATGATCAGAATTGCATTACTGATGTTGTGCGGCGTGGCGATGTGTGCGGCAGCGGCGTCGGCAGCGCCCGCCGATCCGAAAGATGAAAAGGCCGTCATGGCGACGCTCGAGGCGATGGCAAAGGCCACCATTGCGAAAGACGTCGCGACGCTGAACAAGATCTACAGCGACGATCTTACCTACAGCCATTCGTCGGCGCTGAATCAGACCAAAGCCGAAGTACTGAAGGCGTTCGAAGGTCCGAGCAAGGGCGAGTTCATGAAGTTCAGCGACATGCATGTGCGCACATACGGCAACGTCGCGCTGGCGAAGGGCATTTGCGACTTTCGAAATGGCGTCCCGGGAAAAATGACCGATAACCACCTGAACATTTTGTGGGTCCTGGTGAAAGGCCCCGGCCCGCTCGGCTGGCAGATCGTTGCGCGCCAGACGACGAGAATTCAGGAATCTGTTGGCACGCCGGTGCCCGCCTCTACTTCGAGCCGCTGACATACCGATGCCGATCTACGAGTACGAATGCCGCGCTTGCGGGCACCGGTTCGAGATGCTGGTGCTCGCCAATACGTCACCCGCGTGCCCGGAGTGTAAGAGCGCCGACCTCGAGCAGCAGATCTCGATGTTTGCCGTCAGCTCTGACGGGACGCGGGCGAATGCCTTAAAGGACGGCCGCCAGCGAAGCTCGGTCCTGCGCCGCGAGAAGGATCATGCGGCGGCCGAGTACGAGAAAAAGCACGAACATTGAGATAAACGCTATAATTGCTGCCCAACTTCAATCGATTGACAGGTGGCAAATATGCGGAAGCCGTCGGCGAAGTGGCGGGCCTCACTGGCGTGTTTTGGCGCGCTCGCGGTGGCAGGCAGTTGCCTCCGCCTTCAAGCGGCGCGCCCGCAAGCCACGCCGCCTGCGGCAGTTACATCTGCTGCGCCAGCCGCTCCTCCTGCCAACGCCGTTCTCAACAAGTACTGCGCAGGCTGCCATAATTCGAAGCTGAAAACGGCCGGACTCGCGCTCGACGCGCTCGACGTGACGAACGTCGCTGCGCACGCTGCCGTGTGGGAAAAGATCGCCAGCAAGCTGCGCACCGAAGAGATGCCGCCTCCGGGACGTCCCCGGCCCGATCACGCGACCTACGCCCAGGTCGTGACGCAACTCGAGTCGGCGCTCGACTCCGCCGCAGCGGCCAATCCCAATCCAGGCCGAGTGGCCGTTCATCGCCTGAACCGCTCCGAATACGCCGCTGCGATTCGCGACTTGCTGGGTCTCGAGATCGACGTCAGGGCGCTGTTGTCTTCGGACGAGGCCGATCAGGAGGGCTTCGATAACGTGGCGAGCGTGCTATCGGTGTCGCCGGCCCTGCTCGAGAATTACTTGTCAGCGGCGCGCACGATCAGCCGGCTCGCCGTTGGCGACACGACGCTGACGCCTGTCGTCGAGACTTTCAAGATCTCAAAAGCGCTCGTCCAAGAAGAGCAACTGAGCGACGACTTGCCGTTTGGATCGCGCGGCGGCGCGCTCATCCATTACTACTTTCCATTGGATGGGGAATACACGATCAAAGTGCTGCTGCGGCGGCAGGAGTACGACTACCTGATCGGCATGGGCGAACCGCACCAGCTCGACTTCCGGTTGGACGGCGCGCTGCTGAAACGCTTTTCCGTCGGCGGCGAAGCGAAGGGCATGACGACGCCAGAGAATTTCGCAGGCAACACGCAAGGTGACGCGGCCTTCGAAGAGTACATGCACACCGCTGACGCGCACCTCGAAGTCCGTGTGCCGGTGAAAGCAGGACTGCACGACGTTGGCGTGTCGTTCGTGCGGCGCCTGTGGGAAGCCGAGGGCGTTCTTCAACCGCCACAGACAGGCTTCGGCCGCACGACCAACGAGTACTACCACGGCAATCCGGCGGTCGAGATCGTGATGATTGGCGGTCCGTACGGAACGCCGGCGCCCGGTGATTCGCCGATTCGCCGCAAGCTCTTCGTGTGCCGTCCGAAGGACGGCGCAGGCGAAGAACCCTGCGCGAAGAAGATCCTGTCGGCGCTCGCCACGCGAGCCTACCGCCGTCCGGCGACGGAGAGCGACGTTGAGACGCTCCTCGGTTTCTACAGAACGGGCCGGTCCGAAGCGGGCTTCGATGCGGGCATCCAGCGTGGTCTCGAACGCATGCTCGCGGCCCCAAGTTTTCTCTTCCGTGTCGAGCGCGAACCAGCCAACCTTGCGGCCGGCGCTATCTATCGGTTGGGCGATCTCGAGCTGGCGTCCCGGTTGTCGTTCTTTTTGTGGGGCAGTATTCCAGACGACGAGCTGCTTGCCGTGGCGAGCCGCGGAAAACTCAAGGACGCGGCAGCCCTCGAGCAGCAGGTACAGCGGATGCTGCGCGATCCGCGATCGAACGCGCTCGTCAACAACTTCGCCAATCGGTGGCTCGAGCTCAGCAAGATTGCCGGCGTCGTGCCCGACACCGATTTGTATCGCGAGTTCGACGAGAACTTGCGCGAGGCGATGGAGAAAGAGACGAAGCTGTTTATCGGCGACCAGCTGCACAACGACCGCAGCGTCACCGAGCTCGTCAGCGCCAACTACTCGTTCCTGAATCAGCGGCTGGCGACGCATTACGGTGTGCCGAACGTGTACGGCGACCATTTCCGCAAAGTCGTATTCACCGATGGTGTTCGTGGAGGGTTGCTCGGTCAGGGAAGCATCCTCACCCTCACGTCATACGGCAACCGGACGTCGATCGTCATGCGCGGCCGGTGGGTGCTGGCCAATCTTCTGGGCGCGCCGCCGGCCGAGCCGCCGGCCGACGTACCCGCGCTCAAAGAAGCGGGAACGGACGGGGCACCGCGTTCGCTGCGCGAGCGAATGGAAGTGCATCGGAAGAACCCCGTCTGCGCGTCGTGCCATATGAGGATGGATCCGCTCGGGTTCTCGCTCGAGAACTTCGACGCCACAGGCAAGTGGCGGGTGGAAAGCGACGGCGCACCGATCGACTCGGCGGCATCGATGCCCGATGGCACGGCATTCGAGGGCGTGAAGGGTCTGCGATCGCTCCTCGTGAGCCACCGACAGGATTTCGCGCGCACGCTCAGTGGCAAGCTGCTGGCGTATGCGGTCGGCCGCGGGCTCGAGTCTTACGATCTTCCAGCCGTTCGTACGATCGCGCGCGCGGCAGAGAAAAACGACTATCGCTGGTCGGCGATCATTTCGGGCATCGTCACGAGCACGCCGTTCAGCATGGGCATTATTCGAGGTCAGGAATCCAGAAGCGGCCAGCCCCCGACGGGCGTCGCGCAGAATAAATAGGAGTGAAGGGATGATCATTTCCAAAAAGGCGATTCCTCGGCGCACGGTGTTGCGGGGCATGGGCGCGATGCTTGCGTTGCCGCTGCTCGACAGCATGGTGCCGGCGCTGTCGGCCCTGGGGAAAACCGCCGCGAAGCCGATCAACCGGCTGGGCGTCATGTACGTGCCGAACGGCATGATCATGAAAAACTACCTGCCCCTCATCGAGGGCACAGGGTTCGAGTTGTCGCCAACGCTCAGCCCGCTGGCAAAATACCGCGAGCAAATACTCGTGCTGACGGGGCTCGAGTGTATTCCGACGCCCGGCCGTCCGGGCGGCGCGCATGCGAAGGCCAGTACGCGGTTCCTCACCGACGTGTCGCCGCCGCTGAGCGAAACCTGGCTCGACGCCGGCATTTCGATGGACCAGATCCTCGCCGGTGAAACCGGAAAGCATACGCAGTTGGCCTCGCTCGAGCTGGCCATCGAGTCGAGCGAGACGGCAGGCGCGTGCGATACGGGTTTTGCGTGTCCTTACACGAACACCATTTCATGGAAGAGTCAGAACACGCCGCTCCCAACGCAGCACAATCCGCGCGTCGTGTTCGAGCGCCTGTTCGGCGACAGCGGCAGCACCGATCCGAAGGTTCGGCTCGCGCGGTTCCGCCAGCAGCGCAGCGTGCTCGATTCGGTCACCGACGAGGTGGCCCACATGCAAGGTGCGCTGCCCCAGAGCGATCGCACGAAGCTCGCTGAATATCTCGAAGCGATTCGATCAGTGGAGCAGCGTATTCAGCTGGCCGAGGAGCAAAGCGATCAGGAGCTGCCGCTCATCGATCACCCTGAAGGAATTCCAGGCAACTGGGAAGATCACGTGATGCTGATGTTCGATCTGCAGGTGCTCGCATTCCAGTGCGACCTCACCCGCGTCATCACCTTGATGGTCGGCCACGAGCACAGCGGCATGACCTACCCGCAGATCGGCGTGCCGGACGCGCATCATCCGATCTCGCACCATCAGCAGGAGCCGGAGAAAGTCGCGAAGGTCGCCAAGATCAACGCCTATCACATTCAGATGTTCGCGAAGCTGCTCGAGAAGCTGCAGGCCACGCCCGACGGCGACGGCACGCTGCTCGACCATATGACGATGATGTACGGCGCGGGGATGGCCGACAGCAACAGCCACTCACCGATCGATATCCCGATGATCCTCGCAGGCGGTGGCGCCGGGAATTTGAAGGGCGGACGCCATGTCAGGTTCAAGAACACGCCGCTGGCGAACCTGCATCTCACGCTGCTCGATCACTTCGGCGTGAAATGGGATCGGATTGGCGACAGCAATGGACGAGTCGATGCGAAAATCCTCTCTCTGTAAACGGCTGATTACCGGGTGTGTCCTGGCAGCCGCCGGCTCCACGCTGGTTTCGGCTGCGGCCGGCGATGCACGTCTCATCCAGGCGGTGCGGACGCGCAACGTCGAGGCCGTGCGCGGTTTTCTGAAGCAGCGAGTCGATGTGAATGCGCCACAGGGTGATGGCACCACGCCGCTGCATTGGGCTGCTCATGTCGACGACCTCTCCATTGCCGATCTGCTGATTCGCGCAGGGGCGCGCACCAATGTCGCAAACGACAATGGGTTCACGCCCCTTCATCTCGCGTGTACGAATCGCAGCGGGCCGATGGTGGAGCGGCTGCTCGCCGCAGGTGCGAACGCGAATGCCGCGTCGCTGAATGGCGAGACGGTCCTGATGACGTGCGCGCGCGCAGGCGATGCCAAGGCCGTGAAAGCGCTGCTCGTTCACGGGGCGCGTGTCAACGAAAAGGAAAAGACGCACGATCAGACAGCCGTCATGTGGGCCGCCGCGCAGAGTCATCCCGATGTGGTGAGGCTGCTCACTGAAACAGGCGCCGACATTCGCGCCCGCTCGCGCGCCTATCCTCAGACCGTCGTCGGCGAGGAAACACAGCGAGCCGGCCGCGAAGAGCTGAATTACACGGTGTGGCGCGGAGGCAGCACCCCATTACTCTTTACCGCGCGCGTGGGTGACGCCGAGTCGGCTCGCGTGCTCCTGAACGCGGGCGCCGATGCGAACGACTCGCTGCCAGACGGCACCAGCGCCCTGGTGCTGGCCGCGCACAGCGGTCATGGGGACGTCGGCTCGGTCCTGCTGGAAAAAGGGGCAGACCCCAACGCGTTCGGCCCCGGGTACACGGCTCTGCACGCCGCCATTCTGAAGAGCGATGTGAGGTTCGTGAAAGCGTTGCTCGCCCATGGCGCCAATCCGAACATCCGGATGACGAAGGGCACGCCGATGCGCCGCGATACGACCGATTTCAATCTCCCGTCAACGCTGATTGGCTCGACGCCCTACTTGCTCGCGGCGCGGTTCCTGGAACCGGAGATCATGCGGGCGCTCGTCGCTGGCGGCGCCGACACGAAAGCCACAATGCCCAACGGTGCCACCCCACTGATGCTGGCAGCCGGCATGGGCTCACGTGCGAACGCCGATCGGCGTGGTATTGCCACAATTGATTTTGGAAAAGTCGAGCCCGAGAGCGAAGTGCTGGAAAGCGTGAAAGCGGCGGTCGAGCTTGGCGGCGACGTGAATGCGGCCAACCAGGCGGGCGACACCGCGCTTCACAGCGCGGCTGCACAGGGATTCGACACGGTCGTGCAATTTCTTGCCGACAAAGGTGCGCAGTTGAACGTGAAAAACAAGCGCGGTCAGACCCCGCTGGCTGCGCTGATCGCCGGAGGCGCGGGTAGGGGGCGCAATGCGGCCGCTGCCGCCGCCGTCGCTGCTGGGGCCGACCTGACCGGCGTCGACATTCCTCGCGACACACCCCACCAGAGCACAGTGGCGCTGCTGCGCAAGCTGGGCGGCACAGAATAGGTCTCGTCAACTTTCGAGCTATACTCCGGATTCACCCCGTAAAACCCGAACAGTCAATCACCAGGAGGGGATATGACACGTCACATCATTCTTGCAACAGCGGCAGTAATGGCCATCACGGTCGGTGGCCTCAACGGTCAGCAGGCTCCGGCAGCGAACCCTGCGCAGACGCACATCGGTCACGTCATGACGGCCTGGAAAGACACGCCGGCCATGACGGGCTTCCTACCGGCCGCCGTCGCGGATGCAAAAGTCGCGGCGACCCACGCGGGTCTCGCGGCGAAGTCGCCCGATAATCTGGATGCGATGAAGATGCACGCAGGCCACGTCCTGAATGCCCTTGATCCCACTGTGGTCGCAAAGGGCCCGGGATCCGGGTACGGCGTAAAAAAAGCAGCGGCCGGAGCGCTGAACCATGTTGGTCTCGCAGCGAAGTCAGAAGGCGCGTCGGCTAATGTGAAGACGCATGCGACACACGTGTCGGCGTCGCTCGACGACGTCGTGAAGTGGACCGATGAAGCGATCGCGACCGCGCAGAAGATCCAGGCTGCGACGACGGCGGCGGCAGCGGCCCCACTGGTGACCGAGCTCGTGGCGCAGACCAATGCCATCGCGAACGGCATGGACGCGAACAAGGATGGCAACATCGGCTGGCAGACGGGCGAGGGCGGTCTCGCTCAGGCTCAGACGCACATGGGATTGATGATGAAGGGCGAGGGGATGGGGATGTAGGCGTCCATCGTCGATCGTCCATCGTCGGGCCGTCGCAGAGAGATCTGCGGCGGCCTTTTTATTTGGCTTTCGCGGTTTGCAGATCTTTGTACTGCTTGCCGATCTTTGCGGCGAGGGATTTGGTCCTGGCCGGCAGCGCGGTCGCGATGGTCGCCGATTCGTAGAACCCGCCAGTCTGCTCGATCATCGCCAGCGTGACAGAGCGCACAAGGCTGTCGGCAGAAGACGTCAGCATCGTCGCGTTCACCCGGACGTCGCTCTGCTTCAAACCCCTCAGAAGCGCGTTCACCGTTTTCGTCGTCACGCGTTGGCTGAGATCCGGACCGTCGGTGGAAAGGATGATGATCACCGGCCAGCGCTTCTCGAGCGCCCTGAAGTAGCGGTCGTAGATTTCCTGGACGGAACCGATCAGCGCATTGCCGCCGCCTCTAGCCACGAAGATCTCGCCTGCTGCTTCCTGAATTTCGGTGTAGTCGTTGGTGGGCTTTACACGAATGTTCATCTGGCCGCCGGTCGTTACGAGCATCATCTCGTGGCCTTCGGGCAGCGCCTTAATCAGGTCCTGGACTGCGCGCCGAATCTGCGGGAGGTAGTCCGAGGTCGACTGGCTGTTGTCGACGACGATCGCGATCCGCATCGGGTCCGACGGCTTCGCTCCCGCCGACACCTGCGCGGACACGGTCGCCGGAAAGAGGGCGTAGAGAGCCAGCGCAAACGCGGGCAGGTGCTTTGGCATGCGCTCAGAATTGATCCAGGGCCGCCGCCCGTCAAGCACTACCTATCCGGATTCGCAGTCCCCGGCGGCGACGACAAGCGTGCGGACGAATGCCGGGACAATCGATGCCGCAAACCCGGCCACCGAGAGGGCGGTCGGGCAGTCGACGACGCGACGAAGCACTCGATTGAGGCGCCATTTCCGGGTGAACGCACGCCGGCGTTGCCGTGCAAGCTCGACATGGGCGTCCGGATTGCCGGTCGCCAGTGCGTCCAGCGCCGCATCGGCGGCCAGCTCACCGCCGCGCATCGCAAAAAAGAGACCGTCGCCAGTCATCGGGTCGATGAACCCGGCGGCATCGCCGGCCAGCAGCAACCCTTGGACACCAGCGGCCTTGGCGTCAATAGCAAGAGGACCTAGAACCACCGGACGTGTCGCAATGCGTGATTGGGCAAAGCGGTCGCGCAAGTCTTCGTGACGATCGATCACATCGCCCAGCGCACGAACGGGATTCCGAATATTGGTGAAGTTTGCCGGTGACGCCACGGCACAGACCTTTGTCAGTCCCTCTGGAAGCTGCGCGACACCTACGTAGCCGTCCGTCTGTATGTGCATCTCCCCGAGCGTCGAAGTGCCAACGACATTTTGAAAGTACGCGCCGATCGCCCATCGACGCGGCCTGACCGGGTGAGCCGCCAGGTTAAGACCGAAGGCCAGCGGCGATCGGCGGCCATCAGCGGCAATCGTCACCCGAGCGTGCAGTGCCATGTCGCGATGGTCCCGCGACCTGACAACGACGCCGTTCACGCGAACGCTGTTGGTTCCGTTGCCGGCCGACTCCGTGAGTGCCCGACTCACGACGACACCATCTTCGAAGTGGGCGCCTGCCCGAAGTGCTTCTCCGAGCAGCCAATAGTCGAGATCTCGCCGCGTCACCGCCCGACCGCACAGCCCTCGCGGATACCATCCCTCGACGCGAGCGCCGCCCGGCCCTGTGACGAGCCAGCCGTCTGTCGAAAGACCATGGCTGTCGATCCAGTTCGGTAGATGGAGCCGCGCCAGGAGAGCCAGTGCACCCGGGTTGAGGCAATCGCCGCACATCTTGTCGCGGGGGAAACGGGAACGATCGACAAGCAGCACTCGAGCGCCTGCGCGCGCGAGCACTGTTGCGGCAATGGACCCGGCGGGTCCCGCTCCGGCAATAATCACATCCCACATGGCAGTTCCACGTAGGCGCGCTCCTTACGCCGGAGCGTCCGATAGCGCTCGAACACGCTCTCTTGTCTCTCGAGGCCGAGCATCGATCGGAGGGTCGTACCGGCGAAGGTATGCGCCAGCATTGCCGGGGAATGCCGAAGCACGAAAGACGGACTGTGAAAAAAGACCGCGGGAAGATGTCTCACCTTCATCCAGCGTTCGGCACGCCAGCGCAGAAACTCGATCTCTGCGGCCGGGACGTGTTTGGTTCGCACCACCGCCGTCGTCCCATCGTAGTGAGACATGTCTTCGTCGACGATCAGGTCTTGATCACGAAACTGCTTCGTCATCGGCGTCCGCGGATACGGTGTCGGATGCTGGATGTACGGCCAGTCGACGTACTGCCTGGCAAATTTGAGATTCGTCTCGATCGATTCGCGCGTGTCGTCGGGGTTGCCGACGATCAATCCACCGACCACGAACAGGCCGTGGCGATGAAGATGCGCGATTGCTTCGATCGCGGCATTCCCCACTCGCCGACCTCGCTCTCGTCGAGCGTTTTTTGCGCCGGCCTTCAGGAAATCCAGATCGTCTTCGAGCACGTTCTCGATGCCGAGAAAGACGTACCGGAATCCGGCGCGTTTCATCAGCGGGGCAAGCGTCTCGCCATGTTGAGCGAGCGGGGACGTCATCGCCTGCACGAGGTATTCGATGTCGTTGAGCCCGGCATCGATGATCGCCTCGCACAGCGATTGGAAGCGATGTACGTCGAGCGTAATGTTGTCGTCGACAAGAAAGATGGCCCGGGCGCCCCGCTGGCGCGCATCGGCGATATCGGCGATCACACGATCGATCGGATACACATGGAAGTTACGACCACGCATCTCGATGATCGAACAAAAACTGCAATCGAACGTGCAGCCGCGCGAGGTTTCGACCACATCCACCTGGCGTCCGAGAAACGTGTAACCGCCGAGGACGCGTGAGGCACGGTTCGGCAGCTCGAGTGGGTTCGATTTGAGGTTCGTAATCGTGCGATCAGGCCCATGATGAAACCCCGTCGAGGTCCGACACGACAATCCTGCGATGGAGTGAATCGGTGCGCCAGCCTCGAGTGCCCGAAGCAGTTCACAGAGGGTCTGCTCGCCTTCGCCGCGCACGAGAAAATCTACGTCGGGACAAGGCTCATACGACGCAGGCGCAAGGCTTGGATCGTACCCACCGACAACAATGCGAGTCGCCGGTCGGAGATGCCGAACGAGCCGCGCGATCTTGAACGCCGTGGCTCGCTGAAATGTCATAACGGACAACCCGACGACATCGGGTTCGTGCTCGCGCATCAGGCGCTCGATCGTGGCGGCGACTCGAGACTGGACGAGGATGAGGTCGGCGACCGCGACATGGTGGTGCCCATCGATGTTGCCGGCGAGCGACGACAGCGCGCCATTGGGCATGCGGACCACCAGCGGCGGCATATGCTCGAAGGAATCGGGCATGGAAAGCAGCAGCACGTTCATGGTCGTTACACTCCTGTCCGCTCGGCAAAGAAGCAATGTGTGAAAGGTCCCGCTTGCCGCTCGACGAGTCGCCAGCGTGCGTCGCCGGGCCACAATGCGGAAAGCTCACGACCGGTAAATCCCGCCCGCACGCTCACTCTGGCATCGTGTCGCGTGACCTGATTGCACCCAATGAGCCGCAGCAGCCTCGTCCCACCGAGCGCGGGCGCGGATCGACGCGGCTCGCATGCCATGAACAACCGCGTCTGCGCAGCGACGCGTTGCAAGAGCCTTCGTAAATCGTGCTCAACAAAATGATGCAGGAACAAAGTCGTGAGCGTCACGTCGGTCGATGCAGGGCGCGAACGCTCCAGCCATTCGAAGACGTCCATTTGCGCGAACTCGACCGGCCATGACAGCGACGCGAACGCGGCCGTGGTCTCGGGGCTCACGGCGGGCTGCCGATCCACCAACACGACTCGCGACGGCTTCCAGCGCGGCGCGAATCTCTTCGCCAGCTTCAACAACAGCGTGCCGTCGCCCGATCCGAGCTCGACAATCGATTGAGGAGGTCGGCCCGGGAGCGCACCGGCCAGCATCCGGCCCATGGTTCCGGCATGGCCCATCCATGCATTGATCTTTTGAAGATCACGGCGCGAGTGCATCGCATGGTGATCGCCAGTTGGCAACTGATCCAGCAGCTCCGGCTGAACGTCACGTCTCATCGCGATTAGTCCACTTCGAGCAAGGCGCCCGCACAACTGAATCCGGCGCCGAACGACGACATCCACCAGTGCCCGCCGGGAACGTCGTCATTGAGCGTCGACTGCAGCACAAAATATACGCACGGACTGCTGACATTCCCGTAATTCCGCAGGATGCTTGCGCTCCAACGCAAGTCGTGTTCGCTCAGTCCAAGTCGCTCCCGGATGGCCAGCAGAATCTCGCGGCCGCCTGCGTGCATAATCCACCCGGTGACGTCGTCTGGCCGCAGGCCATTTTCGTCGAGCACCTGATTCAGCACGGTTTCGACGTACGTCGCCGCGAGCCCGGGAACTTGCTGCGTCAGAATATTTCGCAGCATCCCATTTTTGAGTTGGAAGCGGAGCGCTTCTCGATCGCCCGGGCCAATCGTCGAACCAGCAGACTTCCACCGGATGCGACGCCGACCCGCGGCCGGCTCGTTCGACAGTACGGCGGCGCCCGCGCCATCCCCAAACAGACAGGCGCTGATCAACACTCCCGGATCGTCATCCAGATAAAAGGCCGCACTGCAGATTTCGACACAGACCGACAACACGCGCCGGCAACGGCCAGAGGCGATGAGCGCTTCGCCCACGCGCATATTGGGCAGAGCCGCGCCACAACCCTGTCCGACAAGATCCAGTGCGAGCACATCGGACGGCAGTCCCAGCCGTTCCGTCACGTAGCTCGTCAAGCCCGGACAGAGATAGCCCGTACAGGTGCTGATGATACAAGCGTCGATCTCACCGACGTCCGTGCCGCTGTCTTCGAGCGCGCGGCTGGCGGCCTGGGCCGCGACAGCCGGTGCATGCGCGGCAAAGCGAGCGTGGAGAATGTCCGGAGTGAGCGCAAACGCGTCGGTGAGTTGATCGAACGCCAAGAACCTGCCGCAGATCCCGTTGTTACCGAGGAGGACCTTCCGCAAAATCGCCTGCGATCGCGGCGCCAGCTTCGGCAATCCGTCCCATGCTCGCAGTGCGTCCCAACATTGAACTTGGGTGTAATGGTTCAGCGGGGTAGCGGTGCCGAGGCCGGTGATGAACATCTTCCCTACTCCCGATGACTTTTATCACACTCGCGTTCTAAAACATCTGATACAGCATCAGATACACGATGACACCCGTGACCGACACGTACATCCATAACGGGAAGGTCCATTTGGCCACGCGCTTGTGACGAACGTATTGCGCCCGGAGACCTTTCGTGAGCGTTGAGACGATGAACGGCAGAATGACGACGGCAAGGATGACGTGCGAAATGAGGATCGCGAAATAGACCTGGCGAATGGCCCCCTGCCCGGGAAATGGGTGGGAACCGACGTGATAGTGATAGACGAGATATGAGATTAGGAAGAGCGTTGAAGACGTGAAGGCTGCCAGCATGGCATTGCGATGCGCGTTGATGCGCCGCTGCTTGATCAGGACGTATCCCGTCAGAAGAAAGATACCCGAGGTGGCGTTCAGTGTCGCGTTCACCGCCGGCAGCAGTGAATAATCGATCATGGCAGGCGATCGGCGACGAGCAGAATCCACAGCAGCGGCAGGTAGGTGATCGACCCCACGAACAAGCGGCGCGCCCGTTCGTTGGTGCGCCGCGACAAAAACGACATCGACAATCCGAGGATGGCGAAACCGCCGGCGATGGCGCCCGCGGCGTAAACCACGCCTGCCTCGTGCAGCAGGAACGGCACGAGACTGATGGGAATCAGCAGCACCGAGAACAGCACAGCCTGCCGCGCCGTGCTTTTTCCGTCGGGGTTCACCACCGGAGGCAGCGGAAATCCTGCGCGGCCGAAATCGTCGCGATAGAGCCAGGCAATCGCCATGAAGTGCGGAATCTGCCAAACGAAGACGATGGCAAACAGCGCCCACGCCTCGGGCGTCAGCCGCCCGTGGGCCGCGCTCCAGCCAATCATCGGGGGCAGCGCGCCAGGCACCGCGCCCACGAGCGTCGCGAGACGCGAATGCCGTTTCATCGGCGTGTAAACGACGTTATACGAGAGCAGCGTCAGCAGCGCGAGAAACGTGGCAAGTAGATTGGCGCCGGCCGCGAGCGTCGCCAGGCCGGTGCCAGCGAGCACGAGCGAAAAGACCGTCGCTTCATTCACGGTCAAGCGCTGCGCAGCAAGCGGGCGCGCGCGCGTACGCCACATCAGGCTGTCGGTCTCGCGCTCGTATACCTGATTCAGTCCTGCCGCGCCCCCGGCGACGAGAGCCGTGCCGACGATGGCCACCACGAGCTTCACCACGTCGAGATCAGGACCCGCACCAAGGTAGTAGCCGACGGCAGCGGTGACCACGACGAGAAAATTCAGGCGCGGCTTCGTCAGCGCGAAGAAGTCGGCGCCGCGGTTGCGGACGACAGGAGCGATCGCGGGCATTTCGATCGCCTTCACGCGCGGGCTCCAGACCGGGTCAGATCTGGCGTAAATGTGGCGCGAGCCTTCGACGCGGACTCGGCAGCGTCGGCAAAACGCAGGCGGTGCGACCGCAGCGTCAGCACGAGCGAGGTCGCGAGCGTCAGCGCACCAGTGATGACGTGCGCCGTATTGAGCGCGACGTCTTTCTTCGACCAGATGACGAAGGCGCCGAGCGTCACCTGCGTCAGCACGAGACACACCAGCAGAATCGCCGGGCGCTTCAGCTCTTTACGATCTGGGTGGTGATAGAGCACGTGGCCGGCCGTGGCGGCAATCGCCAGCGTGACAAGCAGTGCGCCGACGCGATGTGCATAGTGAATGGCAATTTGCGGCGTCCACGTCGGCGGAATAAGCCCGCCGAACACCAGCGGAAAGTCGGGTATGGCCAGGCCGGCGTCCGAGTGCCGCATGATGGCGCCGACGAGGATCTGTATATAGATGATGGCGGTCGTCGCCGTCGCGACACGCCTCAACACGCGGTCGTTGACCCAGCCGTTGGCGGGCGCGGACTGCCAGCCGCGCGAAGTGAAGAGCGAGATCGCGATGGTCAGGCAGAAAAAGATTTGCGCCAGCCCCGCATGGGCCGTTGATATCGCAGTCGGGAGGAAAAAGAGCACCGTGATGCCGCCGAGCACGCCTTGCAGGACGACCGATCCGAGCGCCGCGAACCCGAGCACGCGCATCCACTTTCGCGGCTCTGCGCGCCAGACCCACAGCGCGAGAATGATCGTGAGAAAGCCCACGCCGCTCGCGATTAACCGATGCCCGTGCTCGTACAAAATACCGCCGACCATGTGCTTCATGGGGAACGTGAACATGTTCCAGCCATAGCTGGTTGGCCAGTCCGGAACCGACAACCCAGATTGGGTGCTGGTGACCAATCCTCCGGCGACGATCAAAAGTACGGTCGCGGCGGAAACAAATTTGGCGTAGCGGTGAAGCCACATGGTGGGTGGAACCTGTAAGGGGTAAGGGGCAAGGGGCAATTACCCCTTGCCCTTTACCCCTCGCCCTTGAATCTTACGTGCGTTCGTTCTAAGACGCGGGAGCTGCAAACGAGAAGTTCGCGTCTTCCTTGGTTTCCTTGGCCGCCACGGTGACATCGATTGTCTTCGTGCCGCCCTTTTCGTGCCACGCCGACAGCTTGTAGGTGCCGGGCGGCAGGTTCTTGATGCTGAACTTACCGTCTTCGCCGGTCACCGCGAAGTACGGATGATCGAGGACGCCCGCGTATGCGTTCATCCAACCGTGCACGTCGCACTTGAACGGCACGATCGTCTTGGCCTCCTTAGCGGTGAAGATATGGTCGGTCTTCATGCCCTGGATCGGCTGCGCGGTGTTGAATTCCTGGTTGCTGCCGGGAATGGCGTGAATGTTATGCAGCGTCGGATCGCTGTTCTGAATGCGCATCGGCTGTCCGACCATCAGGCCGAACACGTGCGGATGGTAGCGGCAGCCCTTCTGATCGAGCACCACCGGTTCGGTCGGCGTTGGAAACGTGCGGCCACCGAGGCCTTCTTGTACGAACACGAACACGTTGCCGAGCTTGCCGTCCTTCACCATGTAGGTTTCTTGCGTCTGCGGAGTCGAATTGGCCTTCATGCAGACCGGGTCGGCGTTCATTTTGATCGGCGCGTTCGTGGGCGCTGTGCCCTCGAATGCCACGACGCCGTTGATGGTGGCAGCCGTGGCCGGATCGACCGCTGCCGCAGCCGGTGCTGAGGGCTGTTCCTGACTAGTGGGAGCGGGTGCGGGCTTGCCGCCGCCGCAGGCGGCTGCGCCAAACGCCAGCACGAACGGTAACGCGAAAAATCTTGAATGCATCGAAACACTCCTCGGGCGAAGAAACGCCATTTGCTGATCCTCGAAACCTTTAATGAATATCACACGGAACGTTGGTACCGCTACGGGGATTCGAACCCCGGTCCCGTGGCTGAGAACCACGTGTCCTGACCCCTAGACGATAGCGGCTCCGGTTTGCAAGCGAAAGCAGGTCAAGAAACCCCGATATTATCGTACTTGGGCGCGGTTGCGTACTTGCACCTGAGCGACACGGAAGATAGAATCGCGACGCTACCACGTCGGATTTTCAAGTTTTCACTAAGAAGGAGTCACGCAGTTGGAAAACGTGACGACAGCCGGACACGCGCCTGCGGGCGCTCATGCACATGGGCATGCTCACCTGCACGACCACGAGCAGAGCTTCATTTGGAAGTACGTTTTTTCCCAAGACCACAAGGTCATCGGGATTCAATACACGATTACCGCGCTGCTGTTCCTGCTTTTCGGATTCGCGTTGATGGCGCTCATGCGCTATCAGCTCGCGTTCCCGATGCAGCCGATTCCGGTCATCGGCAGCCTGCTTGGCCAGGCCAACGCGCCCGGCGGCATCATGCTGCCCGAGTTCTACAACCAGCTGGGCGCCATGCACGGCACCATCATGGTGTTCCTCGGGGTCGTGCCTCTCGCCGTCGGCGGCTTCGGCAACTACGTGATGCCGCTGCAAATCGGCGCGCCCGACATGGCGTTCCCCAAGCTCAACATGGCGAGCTACTGGGTGTACTTCATCGGCGGCGTGGTCATGCTCACCAGCTTTTTCATTCCGGGTGGCGCGGCGCAGTCTGGCTGGACTTCGTATCCGCCGCTCTCCGTCATCACCGCCACCGACGGCCAGACGATGTGGCTCATCGGCATGATCTTTCTGATCACGTCGTCGCTGCTCGGTTCGATGAACTTCATCGTCACCATCATTCAGCTGCGTGCCAAGGGGCTGAATTTCTTCCGGCTGCCCTTCTTCGTCTGGGCGCAGTTCGTGACGAGCTTCTTGCTGCTGCTCGCGTTCCCTCCGCTCGAGGCTGCGGGTGTGCTGCAGCTCATGGACAAGGTCGCGGGCACCAGCTTCTTCCTGCCGAGCGGGCTTGTCGTCGGCAATAAGGTGATGGAGCGGTCCGGGGGCGGCAACCCGCTGCTCTGGCAGCACCTGTTCTGGTTCCTCGCGCACCCCGAGGTGTACGTGCTCATTCTCCCGGCGATGGGCATCGTGTCGGAAATCATCGCCAACAACACGCGCAAGCCGCTCTGGGGTTACCGCGTGCTGGTGTACGCGATCATCTTTCTTGGCTTCATGTCGTTCGTCGTGTGGGCGCATCACATGTTCATGACCGGCATGGGCACGACGATGAGCTCGTTCTTCCAGACGACGACGATGATCATCTCGATCCCGTCGGTCATTATTTTGAGCGCGCTCTTCCTGTCGCTCTACGGCGGATCGATTCGCTACAACACGCCGATGCTGTTCGCGCTGGCGTTCCTGCCGATGTTCGGCATCGGCGGATTGACGGGATTGCCGCTGGGCCTCGCGCCGAGTGATATCCACCTGCACGACACCTACTACGTTATCGGGCACTTTCATTACGTGGTCGCGCCCGGCACGATCTTCGCGCGGTGTGCGGGCATCTATTACGGGTTCCCCAAGGTGACGGGACGCCGCATGAACGACGTGCTCGGGAAGATTCACTTCGTGGGCTCGTTCATCGCCATCAATGGCATCTTCTTTCCGATGTTCATTCAGGGGCTGCACGGCGTGAACCGGCGCCTGTATGACGGCGGCGTGCAGTACGCGCACGCGCAACCGGTACTCCACTGGAATCAGTTCATGTCGTACTCGGCGTGGACCCTGATGGCGTTCCAGTTGGTGTTCATCGTGAATTTCTTCTGGAGCATCAAGGGCGGCAAGGCGGTCGGCTCCAACCCGTGGAATGCGACCACGCTCGAATGGACCGCGACGAGCTCGCCGCCGCTCGCGCACGGCAATTTCGAGACGCAGCCTGAAGTGTTCCGCGGGCCGTACGAATACAGCGTGCCCGGCCGTTCAACCGACTACTTCCCGCAGAATCAAAGGGACTAGGCCGCATGGAGATTCCGTATACCGTCGAGGTCCGGCCAGACACCGGACTTTCCAATGGCAAGCTGGGCGTGTGGTTGTTCTTGTCGTCGGAAGTGATGTTGTTTGCCGCCCTGTTCTCGTCCTACATCCTTCTGCGCGTCGGCTCGACAGAATGGCCGCACGGCTATCAAGAGCTGAACGTGCCGATGGCGTTCTTCAACACGATCGTCCTGATCTCCTCGTCGGTGACGATGGTGATGGCCTGGGCGTCGTTGAAGATGAACCAGTTCGGGAAGTTCAAGCTGTACCTCGGTTCGACCATCCTGCTGTCCTTTGTCTTTCTGGTGGTGAAGTACTTCGAGTACGAGCACCATTTGGCGGTCGGCGAAGGTCCGTGGCACAGTACATTTCTGGCGATTTACTTTACGATGACCGGCCTTCACGGGTTGCACATCATAGGCGGCATCATCGTGAACAGTTATCTATGGGGACCAGGCACGAAGATGTGGAAGACGGAGCCCGTGCGGTTCACCAACCGTATTGAGATTGCCGGCTTGTACTGGCACTTCGTCGACCTGGTCTGGATCTTCCTGTTCCCGATGCTGTACCTGCTCTAAGGAGAGATGGCAGAATGAGCGACGCTCACGCCGACGATATTCGCAAGCACGTCAAAACGTATCTGATGGTGTTCGGCACGCTGATGGTGCTGACCGTCGTCACGGTCGCGATTTCGTACCTGCACCTTGCCGTCCACGAGGCGATCATCATCGCGCTCGCCGTCGCCACCGTGAAGGGCTCACTTGTCGCACTCTATTTCATGCACTTGAACCACGAGCGCAAACTCATTTATTACTCGCTCGCGCTCACGGTCGTGTTCTTCCTGTTCCTGATGATCATTCCGCTGGCGACCAACCTGGACAGGATTCGAATCAGGTACTAAGTCATGACATTGAAATGGTTTCACATCGTCTTCATTACGCTGTCGATGCTGCTGTCGATTGGCGTCGGTGTGTGGGGACTGGCCAATCATTTCGTCGCCCTCGGCGTCGTCTCGCTGGCCGGATCGGCGGCGCTGTGCGTCTACGGTCCTTACTTTCTGAAGAAAGTCCGCAGCCTGTGACGAGAACGTCGATCCTGCCGGCACTGATGGCGGCGGTCATGCTGATGGCCGCCAGTCCTGCGCTCGCATGTCCGGTATGCTTCGGCGCTCCCGATTCACTTCAGGTGAAGGGGATGCAGATGGGCATTCTGGCGCTGCTGAGCGTCACCGTCGCTGTGCTCGGTGCGTTTGCGGCGTTTTTTCTGTATCTGAGACGGCGTCAGAAGCTTTTTGGAGGGAGTTACGAGGATGCGTGAGTTTCTGCAAATGCCTGTTGCGGCATCGGCGCACGCCGGTCAAATCGACCAGATGACAGTGCTGACGCACTGGCTGATGGCCATCCTGTTCGTGGGCTGGGGCGCGTTCTTCATCTTTACCTTGATCCGGTTTCGCTCGGGCGCCAACCCGAAGGCGAACTATTCGGGCGTGAAGAGCCACTTCGCCAGTTACATCGAGTGGGCGGTCGCCGCCATCGAGCTCGTCCTGATTGTGGTCTTTGCGATTCCGGCGTGGGCGGCGCGCGTGGACGCCTTCCCGCAGGAAACCGGAGCCACGGTTGTGCGCGTGGTGGCCGAGCAGTTCGCGTGGAACGTGCATTACCCCGGCGCCGACGGCCAGTTTGGCCGGGCGCGGCCAGATTTGATGTCGGCCGACAATCCGCTCGGCATCGATCGCACCGATCCGGCGTCGAAGGACGACATTACGACAATCAACCAACTGAATTTTCCGGTCGGCAAGCCGGTGATCGTCCATCTGTCGAGCAAGGACGTAATCCATAGCTTCAGCCTCATCCAGATGCGCATAAAGCAGGACACGATTCCGGGCGAATCGATTCCGCTGTGGTTCCTGCCGACGATGACCGGCGACTGGGAGATTAACTGCTCGCAGCTCTGCGGGCTCGGCCACTACCGCATGCGCGGCTTCTACTCGAGCAAGACGCAGGAAGCCTACGACGCGTGGATGAAGGAGCAGGTGGGGGAATTAGCTGCTGCTCAGTAAGGGGCGAAGGATAAGGGGCAAGGGTAATCGTCAAGCTACACGTTGAAGACCGGTGCGACAGCGCCGGTCTTTTTTTTTGACGACGATCCTACTTCGACGCAGAGACGCAGAGACGCAGGGAAGAATCTAAAATTTGAAATCTATAATCTAAAATTTGAAAGTCGGATCACGAAGACGCGAAGAACGCGAAGACACGAAGAACGGAGCACGAAACACACAGCGACCTCGTGAGCCTCTTGTGTGCGGCTGCGATTTCTGGCGCCGCGGTCTTCGTTCGCCTGCTTCTCGCAATGAACCTGTGGGGGTCTTTAACGTAAGTTTCAGATTTCAAATCATAAATTTGAGATTTGTATTTCTTCGTGCCTTGGCTGTTTCTTTAGGATCTTCGTGATCTTCGTGTTCCGGGATCGAGTTGTTTGGGTAATCAAGGCATTCGAGAGCGTAGATTTTAGATTCTAGATTCTGAATCACCATGAGTCGCTACAAAACGATCGATGCGCATGTCGCAGGCGAGGCCGTACGTCTGCTTGTCGAAGGCGCGCCCGCCGTGAAGGGGCGCACCATGATGGACAAGCTCTCGTGGCTGCGAAAGCACGGCGAGGGCCTGCGTAAAGCGCTGATGCTCGAGCCGCGGGGCCACGCAGGCATGCACGGCGCGCTGTTTACCGAGCCGGCGCTGCCAAAAGCGCACGCGGGGCTCCTCTTTATGAACGCAGGTGGGTTTCCGATGGTCTCGGGCGAAGCGGTGATGGCAGCCACCACCATTGCGCTCGAGCAGCAGATTATCCACGTTGATTCCGACGAGCTGTACATCGATACACCAGCAGGATTACTCACAGCTCGCCCTGCACAGCTGGACACCGCGGATCCGTCACAGGCGCGCGGAATATCGCTGGCGGGTCTGCCGGGTTTTGTTCGATCAGGCGCCCTGCCCGTTCGGTTCGGCAATCGGACCATCCTGGTCGACGTCGCGTTCGGCGGTGAGTTTTTCGCCATCGTCGACAGCGAGGCCGCCGGCATTCCCATCGACGCCGATCACGCGCCCGAGCTCATTCGCGCTGCAAGCCGGCTCAAAGAGACGGTCGAGGTCACGCTTCGCGCCACCCACCCGGGCCTAAGCTCGATGCATGGCGTGATCTTTACCGCGCCCGCGAGGCAGGGAGCCCATTTGCGCAGCGCGACGGTGCTCGACGGAAGTGTGCTGCGGCGCTCGCCTGGCGTCACCGGCACAATCGCGCTGATGGCCGTACTAGATGCGATGGGGATTGTCGGAGAGGCGGATACCTTCATCCACGAGGGGCTGATGGGGACATCGCTCGTCGGCCGAATCCTGAAGCGTCAGACCGTCGACGAGATGGCCATCGTGCGTCCGGTGATCGAGACGATGGTGACGATCACCGGCTACCACGAGTTTGTGGTCCAGGACGATTCTCAGTCTTATAAAATCTAGAACGCCAGTCGTTATTCAGCGGACGCGACGTAACTGCGGCGGGCGCGGACCATCGTACCAGGCTTTTTCACCCGCGTGACGAGCTTGTGCACCTTACCGTCCAAGACAGCCGGCGTGAAGCCGAGCACGTACTGGCTGTGCAGCTCCTGCGCGACGCGTGTGAACGTGGGCGCGAGGTCGCTGCTCTTGTCGAGCTCGAAGTATCCGCCGCCGGTTTCTTCCGCGAGCTGCTTCAATCCTGAGTCCGGCTTTGAGCGCACTTGGCGCTGACCGTTGAAGTAATCGCTGCGCAGGCCGACTGCGTAAATCATCACTTCCTGATCTCTCGCCTTGTCGAGTACTTTGCCTTGGCCGATCGAGCTGTCCGTATCGTCGCCGTCGGTAAAGACAAGGACGACGCGGCGGCCATCGATGCCGTGCAGCCGATCGATGCTTTCGGAGATGGCGTCGTAGAGTCGCGTCGGATTGCCGAAATCGAGGTCGCGCAGCGATCGAATCAATCGATCGCGATCGCCCGTGAACGAAGACGGGAAGAACTCAATCTTGTCGTTGAACGCACCGACCATGCCCTTATCTTTTGGCAGCATGCGCATCAGGAACTGTTCTGCGGCGTTCCCGAGCAGCTTCAGGTTGCCCGTCATGCTGGCGCTCGTGTCGAGCATCACCACCACGGTGATCGGCTGCACTTCGTTGATGAAGAGCTGTATTTCCTGCACCTTCTCGTTGTCGAAGATCTCGAAGTCCTCTTTCTGGAGGTCCGGAACCAGACGCTTCTGGGCGTCGATCGCGGTGGCGTAGATGGGCACCGTGCGAACGCCCGTTTTAAACGTTCCCTGCTGGGCCGCAAGGGTTAACCCCCCGGTTGCCAGCAGAATAGCGGCGGTAACCTTGGTACTTAAAGCCATGGGAATGCTCAGCTTATCGCATTACCGCTTGGGAGATGCGATGGAAATCCGACTTGACTGGTCGGAGTTACATTAGTTAGAATTTTAAAACGAAAACGAGACCGAGTCTCAATTCTAACCCAACCATCATGACACGCGCGAGATAGAGATGTCAGAGCAAATGTTGCAGGCGTTTGTGATCACCCTTCGAGAGGGGCTCGAGGCCTTTCTGATCGTCGCCATCAGCTTGGCGTACCTCCGGAAGAGCCAACGCTCAGATCTGATTCCCGCGGTTCACTGGGGCATCGTCGTCTCGGTTCTCTTGAGCATCGGCGCCGCCATGTTGTTCTATCGGGCGAGAAATCAGGCGCTGTGGGAAGGCCTCCTGGGGATTGGCGCTGCGGTCTCGGTCGCGTCGCTCACGCTGCATATGTGGCGAACGGGCAAGCGCATTAAGAAAGATATCGAAGGGCACCTGCGCAGCGCAGAATTGAAGACCGGCAGGGCGGCGTTTGCCGGCGTGTTTTTGTTTACGCTGCTGATGATCACGCGCGAGGGCATGGAAACCGCCTTGTTGATGGGGACGCTGCTCTTTCAGAAGATGGGGACGGGAGTGATTATCGGCGCCGGCGGCGGAGTGCTCGTTGCCGCCTACGTCGCCTCGCTCTGGTCGCGCTACGGCCATCGCGTGAATCTCGGTCTTTTCTTCCAGGTGACCGCCGTGTTCCTGCTGGTGTTTGTGGTCCAGCTCCTGATTTACGGGTTCCACGAGCTGACCGAGGCGAACATTTTTCCCTATAGCGAGCCACTGCACATCGCGACCGAGCCATTCGGGCCCGATGGTCTCTATGGCCGCTACCTTACCTATCTGCTTGTGCTCCTGCCGATGGCTTGGCTCGCGTGTGCGTCGATGTTCGGCCATCGGAAGCCGATGAGCCCGGCGGCGTAGCCATCGTGCGCTCCTCCGTCGTTTCAGCGGTCGTTGTAGTTTGCGCATTCTCGTCGGCTGCCCTCGCGCAACGCCTGCTCCCACCAGGCGCCGTCTCCATCGTGAACGAGGATCGCTTCGGGTCCCGTATGGCGCTGTGCGTCGAGACGGGCGGCGAAGGCGTGCAGAAAGGTCCTCGGAGAATTCCAGCCACTGAAGTCTGGGCCGGCGAGGGCACGAGTCTTCGCAAGCTGAATGCCGGTCTCGGCGCGTGCGATCCGGCGTGGTCGCCCGACGGCCGGCGCCTCGCGCTCATCGCCGCCGAAGGATTATGGGTGTTCCCGGCCAACTCTTCGCAGGGAAGCTTGCGTGTTGAAGCGCGCGTGCCTATGGGCGAGCCGACTGAATTCACCTACCGTGCGTTCTCGCATCCAGAGTGGTCTCCCGACGGTGCACTCCTGGCGCTGCTCGTCACCAACGGCGGCACGTCGTGGGTGGAAGTCTTCGATGCTTCAACCGGAAGACTGTTCTACACGTCGCCGCCGCAAACCTACACCTTCAGTTGGGGCAGCGCGCGCGATCTCAAAGCCGGCACGCTCGAGATTCATCTTCCGCCATTCAAATGACGACGAGCAGCGGCCGTCAGGCGTACCTCGATTGGGTGCGCGGGCTCGCGGTGCTCATCATGATCGAGGCGCACGTCCTCGACTCATGGACCCGATATCCTGATCGCACGACGAACGCGTTTGGGTGGGCGATGGTGCTCGGCGGATTCGGCGCGCCGATGTTCCTGTTTCTCGCGGGCGTCAGCCTTGTGTTGTCGGCGGAATCGAAATTTCGCAAGACGGGCGAGTTCGCGCGCGCCTGGCGCGCCGTGCAGACACGCGGATGGCAGGTCTTCGGCCTCGCGTTTCTCTTCCGCCTGCAGTCCTACATTCTTACTGCGGGCTACAGCGCGATGAGCCTGCTGAAAGTCGATATCCTCAACGTGATGGGACCGGCAATCGCCCTCGCAGCGTTTGCCGGAAGCTTCGTGAAATCGAAGAGCGTGCGCACGCTGCTGTTCTCGGCGATCGCCGTGAGCATTTCGATGGTGACGCCCATTGTGCGAACGACGTGGCTACTCGACTGGTTGCCCGATCCCATCGAGTGGTATTTCCGGCCGACGCCAGGGCGCACGAACTTCACGATCTTTCCGTGGAGCGGTTTTCTGTTCGCGGGAGCGGCTGTCGGAGAAATCATCGACGGCATATATGCGGCCGGGGAAAAGGCGCTCCGGAATCAGCTGGGGCTCGGAGTCGCGGCGATCACCATCGCGTGGCTCGGCTATCGCGCGTCGTTTCTCCCGTCGATTTATGCACAGTCTGAGTTTTGGACGAGCTCGCCTACGTTTTTCTTTCTCCGCGTCGGACTCATCATGCTGATGGTGCCGCTCGCCTTTCTCTGGGAGCGGGCACCGTGGCGTGGCGTCGTGAGCCGCTGGAGCCCGCTCGTGGAGTTCGGCAAGGCGTCATTGTTTGTCTACTGGATACACGTGGAAATGGTCTACGGATTCATCAGCCGTCCGCTCCGGAAATCTCTGAGCTTTGGGGGCGTAATCCTCGTCGATGTGCTGTTTTCGGCGTTCCTGCTCGGGCTCGTTCTGTGGAGAAATCGCGTCGTTTCGATGAGAACGGTCCAGCCGCTTGCCGGCCACGGTCCAACACCAGCCTCTATCTAGTTGAGTTATAGTGGGTTATACGAATTGATCGAATCTGCGTGCCATAGAGTAAAATTCGCGTTCCTTTAACCGAAGACGCCGGGCCGTATCCCTATGATCAACGTCGCCGCCATCCGAATGCAGCAGTTCGGGGTGCAGTTTTACCAGGCCTCCCTCACTGCCAGTGACATCGACAAGCTCGTTCGCTTCGAAGTTCTCAGTTACGGGCAGCAGGCCGAGCCGGCGGTCCGAGGCGGAAAGCGCCGTGGCACGCCGTCGAAAGTGAACTGGGACCTTCTGGAGCGGCGCATCGCATCGAGCGAGAAGGCCTATCAGCGTCAGATCATTCGCCGCAAGATTGACGAGCTCGTGCAGTACTACGAGCAGTGCCGGCAGGCGCGCGATTTGCCCTCGATTCCTGGCGCCGTGATTATTTCCTGCGACGAAAAACTCTCGTTCCAGCCGGTCGATGAAGGCTCACGCCTCGGCACGCTGAAGGTGCCCGAGCGCGAAGGGATTCTGCGCGCCATCGACGGGCAGCACCGCTTGCTGGCATTGCACGCCGACATCGATCGATTCGGCGAGGAGGATTTTTCCGTGCCGGCGATTATTTTCGATCGCCTCCCCGAAGATCACGTGGTGCAGATGTTCGTGACGATTAACGCGAAGCACACGCGCCTCAACGCGTCGCACCTCGTCAGCCTGTCGGGCCGCCAGCTGTATCGCGACGACAGCCTGGCAATCGCGCACGACATCGTCCGTGCGCTGAACGATCGCGACGACTCGCCGCTGGCGGGCGAAATCAAGCTGCTGGGCGTTGGCGGCGGGCGCGTGGCGCAGGCGCCGCTCGCGCAGGAGCTGAAGAAGCTGTTTGCGGTTGACGCGTTTGGCTCCAAAAACAAGCAGGCATTCTACGAAGACATGAAAAAGTTCTTCGTGAACTACTTCAAGCAGATCGCGCTCGTGTTCGGCGGCGCGTGGAACGGCCGCAAATACAGCATCAAGAGCGCGACCGCGCTGCGCGCGTTCATCCGCGTGGCGCCCGACGTGGTGCGCCGCATCGATCAGGAGCACGCCGAGCGCGGCGATTTCCGCGCCCTCGGCCGCGTGATTGCCCCATGGGGCCGCCGCATCGGCGATTTGCGCTTCGAGACCGAGGGCCAGTGGAAGCGCAGCGGCACCACGGTGGATTCGCTCGCGAAGGAATTGAAGCTGGCGCTGCAATACCCGGAAGGCGCCGCCATGTGAGTAAAACCTAGAAACTAACAACTGGAAGGTAAGTTCGAAGGTTGACCACTTACTTTCCAGTTTCCAGTTTCTAGTTTCTAGTTTCCAGTTAACTGGATCAAAACTGTAATCTTCACCCCGGATCCGGCATCTCATTCAGGCCCCGGCTACTCACATCCTCAAAATCTCTGGAAATTACGCTGATCTTCCCGGGGCATGCGCCTTGCGATAGCGCATGGTGCGTCGTCGGCCTGTAAAAAACGCGGCAGGTGCCGTGAGCTGGGGGAGCCGGGCTGGCGGAGCACGTAGGGGTATCGCTCACGCGATGCCCCTTCGCCTTTAGAGGGGGTATTATTCAGTTACCAGCTCCCACTTTCGGCTTCCAGCATTGACTGAGAGCTGGCAGCTGGAAACTGGAAGCTGATATGTCCACCCCCAGCCGCCTCATTGTTGCGATCACCGGAGCCACGGGCGCGATTTACGGCGTCCGGCTCTTGGAAATGCTGCGCGACACCGGCGTCGAATCGCATCTCGTCATCAGCCCATGGGGCCGGCGGACGCTGCTCCACGAAACCACCTACACCGTCGATCAGGTTCAACGCCTCGCGACCATCACCTATCTTCCAAACGATCAGGGCGCCGCGATTTCGAGCGGCTCGTTCGTGACGATAGGGATGGCGATCGTGCCGTGCAGCATGCGGACGCTTGCGGCGGTCGCCCACGGCTTGGGCGACAATCTGATTCATCGCGCCGCCGATGTCATTCTGAAGGAGCGGCGCAAACTGCTGCTCGCGCCCCGTGAGGCGCCGCTCAGCGACATCCATCTCGAGAACATGCTGAAGCTGTCGCGGATGGGCGTCGTGATCTGCCCGCCGATGCCAGGTTTCTATCAGCGCCCGGAGAACATCGACGATCTCGTGAACCACAGCGTCGTTCGAATGCTCGATCAGTTCGGCATTCATCTCGACGCCCCTGGCAGATGGGGCGAGGCATTCGCGCTCGGCCTCTCGAGTCGGACAGAGGAATCAGAAGAATTTTGTTCCGCGTTGATCTGAACGCCGATATCGGCGAGTCGTCAGCGAGCGACCCCGGTGGACACGACACTCTGCTAGTCAAGTACGTCACCTCCGGCAGCATCGCGTGCGGATTTCATGCAGGCGACCCTTCAGTGATGCGCCACACCGTCCGTCTGGCGGCAACAGCGGGGATCGCCATCGGCGCGCATCCTGGATTCGCCGATCGCGCGGGCTTTGGCCGTCGCGACATCGAGTCGACGCCGGAGGAGATTGCCGACCTCGTGCTGTATCAAATCGGCGCGCTGAGCGCCGTGGCGAACGCCCAAAGGTTGCACTTGCAGCACGTGACGCCTCATGGCGCGCTCTACAACATGAGCGTTCGACGAAGGGATGTGGCGGAAGCCGTCGCCCGCGCGGTGGC
>JANMJM010000315.1:0-7427 GCA_031371345.1 Vicinamibacteria bacterium | reverse complement strand
GTGGCAAGCGGCAAGGCGATGAATGCGTGGGTATCGAGCGCGCCGATCTTCGCATCAGATTGCGTGGGCTTACCAAACGCGTCATTGGGATCGCCCGGTTGCGCAAGAACGACCGCCGTCGGCACGACGGCGACCACGAGCATCAGCAGCAACGCGGCAAGGGTCGTCCTATGTTCAATGCGCGACATGTGGCGTCACCATCGCGATAGCAAGAGGCTCGCCATACTGTATCGCCTCATTGGCGAGAAAATAGGCCGGTTTCTGGGGTCGCGCGCCATTTTGTCCGCCGCGCTGTATGCCTTCAAGACAACCGCGCCGCCAGGGCGCGCCGCGCCTTTCCAGTACACTGACCCGTCATGGTGAATCTGGTTGGCGAATTCCGCTCGCTGAACTCGATTCAGCGGAAGGCCTTCGCAGCCGCATTCTTCGGGTGGATGCTCGACGGGTTCGACTTCACTATCCTCACATTTGTGCTTGCCGATATTCAGCGGCACTTCTCGGTCAACAGCGCACTGGCCGGGGCCCTGGGCACGGTAACCTTGATGTTTCGGTTGGTCGGGGGCGCCGCAGCCGGGACCGCGGCCGATCGCTGGGGCCGGAAGCTTCCCCTCGTCCTGTCGATTCTGTGGTTCTCGCTCTTCACGGTGCTGAGCGGCTTCTCCACTTCCTACGCGATGCTCTTCGCGTGCCGTGCATTGTTTGGCATCGGCATGGGCGGAGAGTGGGCGGCCGGCATGCCGCTGGCACTCGAACATCTTCCCGATCGCTTGCGCGGCGCAGCAGCGGGCATTCTGCAGGGGGCGTGGGCGTGGGGCTACATCGTGTCGGCCCTTGTTTTTCAAATGCTCTATCCGGTGCTGCCTGCCAACATCGCATGGCGGGTGTTGTTGTGGACCGGCGCTGTCCCGGCGCTGTTCGTGCTCTGGGTGCGCACGCGTGTCGCCGAAAGCCCGGTGTGGGTGGCACGCAGAGCAGAGGGCAAAGGGCTGAGGGCGAAAAATTTGTCGCTCGCGAGAATCTTTCAACCCGATCTCGTCGGCACAACCCTCCAGTGCTCGGTGCTGTCGGCGGCGTTCATGGTGTCGTATTACGCGGTTACCTATTGGTACGCCACGTTCCTTCGCGAGCGACAACTGAATACGCTGCCCTACCTCATCGCGTTGAATGTCGGCGGCATTATCGGGTCGGCGTTCTGGGGCTGGATATCGGAAGGGCGCCTCGGGCGCAGAGGCGCCGTCACATGCGCCGCGCTACTTGGCATCGTGGTATGTCCGATGTATGTCTTGACGAACGAACCCTCGCTCCTCATTGCCGGTGCGTTTTTCGTTGGGCTGGGCGCGCACGGCATGTGGGGCGCGTTTCCCTCCTATCTGACTGAGCGCTTCCCGCCTGAAGTGCGAGGCGCCGGCGCGGGATTTTGCTACCACGCCGGCGCGCTCGTCGGTTCGTTGACGTCGTTTGCGATCGGATACATGCGCGACAGCGGCATCCCGCTGCCACACGCGATGGCGATGTCGATCGCCGCATCGGGTCTGGCCGTCGCCGTCCTCATCTGGCTCGGCCCTGAGACGCGCGGCCGCGTGTGGACGACAGGTCGGCCATAGCATCGTCGATCGACGATGGACTATTTCATCTTCGATACATCCGGCACATCTTCGCCGAGCGCGGTGGCCAAATCGATCTGATGTTCCTGTTCCTGCTTGAGGATCTCGCGCAGATGCTCGGCAATCGCAAACTCGCCGAGTGATTCGGCCTGCCGCACCCGCTCGCGATAATTCTTGATCGTCTCGTTTTCGTTCGCGAGATCGAAGCGCAGCATCTCGGTCGCTTTCTCCGACGTCTTCACCGGCTTGGGCACGACGCCGGGGTTGCCGCCGAGATAGTCGATCAGCTTCGCCACGATGAGGGCGTGCTTCAGTTCTTCGGCCGCGTGCTTTTCCAGCTCCTTGGCAATCGCCATGTACTCGGCGCCCTTCAGCACCTGCGAGTAGTTCACATACGCGATGATCGCTTGGTACTCGCGCGCGAGGTCGTCGTTGAGCAGATCGACGAGCTGTTTGCGGGTGACCTGTCCGTTGTTTCCTTGTGATTGTTGCTTCTGATCGTTAGCCATAAGCTCCTCTCTCAGCCCGGCGCCTTGCAATTTTTCGGCCCACTCGTTACCGCGGCCGGTTTTTTGCTTCTGCGACGAACCGGAGCTGAAGAAACCGTGATCTCGTTTCTTTTCGTGCTGCTGATTGTGCTCGTGGTCGGCGCGTTGCCGGCGTGGCCCTATAGCCGCACGTGGGGATTTTATCCGAGCGGTCTCATCGGACTCGTGATCGTCGTGCTGATTGTGATGGCACTAAGTGGGCGGCTGTAGACCGTAAAGCGGACAGTCTGCACGGATTACGGACAGCTTTGCCGGAAGGAGAGGAACCGCAAACGCGGCGGCAAGAAACGCTGAATGAGCCATTCCCCGGCCTGTTGACGCATCCGTAAGCAGGAGGGGGACATGGCGGAATCGTTCAAGGAAGCGCAGAGACACTACACCGGCCTTCTCGCGGCGAGGGAAAAGCGCGCCCTCATCTGGATGGCGCAGCGGATGCCGGCTGCCGTCAATTCCGACCACCTCACCGGCCTCGGCTTGATCTCGATGTTGATGGTGGGGGTGTCCTATGCGCTGTCAAGCCGTGCCACCGGCGCGTTATGGTGGGTGGTCTTCTGGCTGGCCCTCAACTGGTTTGGCGACAGCCTCGACGGCACGCTGGCGCGGGTCCGGGGACATCAGCGGCCGCGCTACGGTTTTTACGTCGACCACATCTTCGACAGCTTCGGCGCACTCTTCGTGCTCGGCGGCCTCGCATTATCGGGGCGCATGACGCCGATGATCGCCGCTGCCGTGCTCATCGCATATTTTCTATTGTCGATTGAGATTTTTCTCGCGACCTACTGCGTCGGCAAGTTCCAGATGTCGTTTTGGGGGGCCGGTCCCACCGAGCTGCGCATTCTGCTCGCGACCGGCACGCTGACGTTGCTCGTGAAACCCATCGTGACGGTGTTCGGCGCGCAATTTCCGCTGTTCGACATCGGCGGCGTCGTCGCCGCCATCGTGCTCGCGCTGACGGCTGTGGTCGCGACCGCGCAGCACGTGCGCGCGCTGTATCTCGCAGAGCCCTTAGTGACCAGAGCCGCCGCCGGCCAGGCTCTTCACCACCTGGCCGATGACGTTCTTCGCGTCGCCAAATAGCATGAGCGTGTTGTCGGCGAAGTACAGCTCGTTTTCGATGCCGGCAAATCCGGGGTTCATCGTTCGCTTGATGGCGAGGACGACCTTGGCTTTGTCGGCGTCGATGATCGGCATACCGAAGATCGGGCTGTTCTTGTCGTGCCGCGCCGCCGGGTTCACGACGTCGTTGGCACCGATGACGAGCGCCACATCGGTGCGCGGCATTTCCGGGTTGATGTCGTCCATCTCGACAAGGCGGTCGTAGGGAATCTCGGCCTCCGCGAGCAGCACGTTCATGTGCCCGGGCATGCGTCCCGCCACCGGATGAATCGCAAACTTGACGTCGATGCCGCGTTTGACCAGCTCTTCATACAAGTCGTGCACACGATGTTGCGCCTGCGACACCGCCATGCCGTATCCCGGAATGATCACGACGTTCGCGGCGTTTTCCAGGATTTGGGCGGCATCTTCCGCAGTGGCGCTCTTCGCCGTGCGCTGCTCGACGTGCGCCGAGCCCGCTTGCACCTGGCCGAAGGCGCCGAACAGCACGTTGGTGAACGAGCGGTTCATCGCCTTGCACATCACGATTGAAAGGATCAGGCCTGAGGCGCCGTCGAGCGCGCCGGCGGTGATGAGCAGCTTATTCTCCATCACAAAACCCATCGCGACCGCCGCCAGGCCCGCGTAGGAGTTCAACAGCGAAATCACCGTCGGCATGTCGGCGCCGCCAATGGGAAGCACCAGCAAGACGCCGAAGGTGAGCGCGAGAACGATCAGCGCCGGAAACAGGAACGTGCGGCTCGGGTCGATCATCAGCAGAACGGCAATGCCGATCGCCACCAGGAGCAACAAAAAATTGACGATGTTCTGACCGCCGTACATGATCGGCCGCGTCGGAACCACTTCCTGCAGTTTTCCGGCGGCGATCAAGCTGCCCGTACACGTCAGATAGCCGAGAATCACCTCGAGCGTGATGGCGCCCATCCGGAACGTCGTCAGCTCGCCGTGCTGCGCCCACAAATAGTACTTCGCGGTGCCGACCAGCCCTGCGGCAAGCCCGCCGAACGCGTGCGACAGCGCGGTCCGTTGCGGAACGGCCGTCAGCGGCACCCACGACAGAGGAATACCGGCGAGCGCGCCAAGCACGAGCGGAACGACAATCCAGCTGTACCCGATGAGCAACGGGTGCATCAGCGTCCCGATGATCGCCAGCGCCATGCCGCCGACGCCCGCAAACACACCGCGCCGCGCGGTGGCTGGATCGCTCATCCATTTCAGGGAAAAAATAAACAGCGCGGTCGCGACGAGATAGACCAGCTGTATGAGCTGGTCCATCATCGAGCGCCGCCGCCTTGAACGGGTCGCACCGCTGGCTCGCGCTTTTTGAACATCTTCAGCATGCGATCGGTAATGAGGAAGCCGCTGACGATGTTGGTGGTCGACGCGAATACCGCGATGGCACCGAGCATCGTGCTGAGGCGTGACTCCTGTTCGCCGGCAAGCAGGATGGCGCCCACGACAGCGATGGCCGAAATGGCGTTGGTCAGCGACATGAGCGGCGTGTGCAACAGGCGCGAGACGCGGCGAATGACGTCGAGGCCGATGAACGTCGCCAGCATCAGCACGAACAGGCCGTCGAGAAAATTGAATTGCATAGGGCGGGAATCTTATCAGAACGGCCTATCTCGACGCAGAGACGCGGAGCCGCGAAAGCAAGTCAAACCACTAAGCGCACGAAGAAGGCACCTCCCAAGATCACGAAGGCACGATGGACGCGAAGATCTTCGTGACTTCGTGTTCTCCGTCGTGGAGAGCAAAGATTCGGATCACCGGGTAACGGTGAAGGGGACTGAAAATCGTGTCGTGTCCCATTCGAGTTGAATCGCGCCGCCGCCTTGCGGGCGCGGAGCCGCAGCGATGGTGAGCTCTTCGACGGTCGCCGGCAGCGCCTCGGCCGTCATCGGCAGCTTGACGAGATCGTCTTGCGAGGGATACACCGTGTGGAACTGGCCCGTGCGCTTATTAATGATGAGCAGCCACTGCTTCTCAGACGGCATCGTGTAAAGCGAGTAGGAGCCCGCCGGCAGCGTGAAGTCGCCGAATTGCAGCGGCGCCGTCGTCCGAAAGATAGTCGCCTCATCTGCACCCGGCATCCAGACAACGTTGTACGGCACCAGCGCGCCGAAGATTTTTCTGCCGCGCGTCGACGGCCGTCCGTACGTGATGGTGATCGCCGCGCCGTCGACGGTGAAGGCGTGCGTTTCATGAGGGCTCACGCGCGGGCGTTGTGCCTGCGCGGCCGACACCGCCAGCGCCACGACCATAGCGGCGCCGCCGGCCGCTGCCATCCACCGGACTTTCGGCATGAACAGAAAGGTAGCACAATGTGCCGGATGACGAGGGTCTTTGTGTGTGTCCTGGCCGCGGCGCTGAGCGCATGGGGTTCGGACCTCTCCGCGCAAGTCGCGCCGCGCTACAAGCTCGACCGAATCGTCGACGGCGTCTACCTCGCGGTGCCCAGCTCGCCCGGTCTCAATGCCGCGAACGTTCCGGTGATCGTGACCGATCGCGATGTGATTCTCATCGGCACGCACCTGTTCCCCGCCAACGCGCGAGCGCTCGTGGATCAAATAAAAACCGTCACGGATAAACCCGTTCGCTACATTGTGAATACGCACTATCACTTTTCCCCGATTGCCGCGGGAGAGGCATTCCCGGCCGGCATCGAGGTTGTTGGTCACGAGCTCGCACGGAAGACGTTGCTCATCGACAATGCGGGCAAACCGCGCGCCGCCGGCTCGACCGTTGCGCCGCCAACCGTGGGCATGACGACTCGACTGGCTCTGTATCGCGGCGACCGTGAGATTCGTGCGTTGTACGTGGGCCGCGGCCATTCCGACAACGATGTCGTCGTGCTGCTTCCAAAGGAGCGGATCATCTGCACCGGCGATTTGTTCGGTTCGGAATTGCCGGACATGTCGGCCGGCAATATTACCGACTGGATCTCGACGCTGGAGGCGCTGAAACTGCAGGATTTCGAGACGGTGCTGCCCGCGCGCGGCGCGCCGTTCAAGGGCAAAGCCAAGATTGACGCCCTGCAAAGTTACTTGCGCGATGTCCTGAGCCGGACCACCGAGTTGTTGAACAGAGGCATGTCGGTTGAGGACACCGCACGCCGCGTCGACCTCACCAGCCACGCCAGAGATTTTCCGCAGATCACAGGCCCAGGTGTCGACCTGGACGCCGTGAAACGGTTGCGCACGCAGATCGAAGAACCGCCCCCGCCATTCGACGCTCCATGAATTCGCCGCTCGTCGCGCTTCAGCATCGGAATTTTCGCCTGCTCTGGTTCGGTCAACTCGTTTCGTTCTCAGGGTCGATGATGCAGACGGCGGCCATCCTGTGGCATGTGTCGCTGCTCGTGCCGGCGCATCGGCGCGCGCTGGCCCTCGGTCTGGTCGGACTGGTGCGGTTGTTGCCGATCGTGTTCTTCTCGATTGCCGCCGGAGCGGTCGCCGACGCGTGGGACCGGCGCCGCGTGATGCTTGTGACGCAGTCGGCAATGGGAGCCACTGCCGTCGTGCTGGCGATTCTGAGTTTTCGAGGATTGAGCCATCCGTGGCCGATTTATGTGCTCGCGGCCATCGGATCGTCTGCCGGGGCTTTTGACGGGCCGGCGCGCCAGTCGCTGACGCCGACGCTCGTCCCGCGCGATCATCTTCCGAACGCGATCAGCTTGAACGCGATTATGTTGCAGGTCGCATCGGTTGCGGGCCCGACGGCCGGCGGCATCGTCATCGCCACGCTCGGCGTGGGCTGGGTGTATTTGCTGAACGCGCTCACGTTTGTGTTCGTCATCGTGGCTCTGATGATGATGCGCGACGTTCCGACGCGCGACGCCAGGTACGCAAGCCGAATCAGCGTTGGCGCCATCAAGGAAGGTCTCGGCTTCGTCTTTGCCGATCCGATCATCCGCTCGACGATGCTCCTGGATTTCTTCGCGACGTTTTTTTCGTCGGCGACCGCGCTCCTGCCGATCTTCGCGCAGGACATCCTTCAGGTAGGCGCAAAAGGATACGGCTGGTTGTACGCGGCGCCTTCGATCGGCGCTGTCCTGATGAGTGTGATCATGGTTCGTTCGATTGAGCATATAGAGCGGCGAGGTGTGGTCCTGCTCTGGAGTGTCGGCGTGTATGGCGCCGCGACGATCGTCTTCGGC
>JANMJM010000305.1:0-13106 GCA_031371345.1 Vicinamibacteria bacterium | reverse complement strand
TCCGGAAGGTGTGGCCGACGAACTGCAGGCCGGGAAAATCCGCTGTCAGGTTCCGGAAATATCCTGTGCCCACCTGGCTGAGCCAGATGTCGAACTCGCCTTCGCGATCGGCGAGGAACGCGACGAACTTTCCGTCCGGCGAGATCTCTGCTCCACCTTCCGTTCCCGGCCAGTCCGTAAAGCGCGTGAACTGCGCATTGGCCAACGGATTCTCCATGGCAGTCGCGTTTTCTCTCGAACGCCAATTCATCATCACAACCAAAACGCCGAGGCCGAGCAGCGCAACGGCGGCTGCAGCGGTGACACGTTTCCGCGCAGACGTCGGCATCATCCGCAGCGGCGCCGCGGCCACGCTCGAATCCGAGAGCACGTCCAGGCCGAAGGCGAGATCTCGGGCGGACTGGTAGCGCGCCTCGCGCGATTTTTCCAGACAGCGCGAAATGATGCGCGCGAGCGCCGGCGACACCAAAGCCGTAACAGGCTGAGATGGGTCCTCTTTCAGAATCGCGGCCATCGTCTCGGCCGGCGTCGTTCTCGTAAACGCCGGACGGCCTACGAGCATCTCGTGAAGGATCGCGCCGACGCTGAAGATGTCCGACCGCGCGTCGACGGTTTCTCCGCGTAGTTGTTCAGGCGACATGTAGCCCGCCGTCCCGACGACGAGCCCGTCGTTCGTTTCCGTTGGCGACCCAGGCGGGCCCGGTGCATCCTCTGTTGGACGGGTCAGTTTGGCGATGCCGAAGTCGAGAATCTTGATCCGCCCGTCCTGGGTGATGAACAGATTCTCCGGCTTCACATCTCGGTGAACGATATGTTTGTCGTGCGCCGCCGCCAGACCTTCCGCGACCTGACGCGCATAGCCGACGGCCTTCCTCGCCGGCAGCGGACCGCCCAGCAAACGTGTGCGAAGCGATTCGCCTTCCAAGAGCTCGGAAACGATATACGGTGATCCGGCATGAATGCCGATGTCGTAGACGGCCAGAATGTTCGGGTGATTCAGCTGGCTGGCCGCGCGCGCTTCCTGCTCGAACCGATGAACACGGCTCGTATCCGATGCGAATCTTTCAGGAATCAGCTTGATGGCGACTTCGCGCTCGAGGCGCGGATCGGATGCGCGATAGACCTCGCCCATGCCGCCGGCACCGAGCCAGCCGACGATCTCGTAGGGACCGATACGGGTCCCGGCTGAAATGGGCATGGATCGCAAGCGATCATAGTCCACCAGCAAAAACCTGAAGAATCCCTGCAAATCCCCTGAGACTCGACGATTGACCCGGCCTTACCTTGGTCACGACGAGAACCAAGACATGGCCAATCGCTTCTTTGCTCGCGCTCTCATCTGGACGTTACGAATTCCGATACATGCTCGACGACGGCTTCATCGAGGCGGCGCGGAGCGCCCCGCTGACCGTCAGGACGTCTGCGTCTCCGTCGCTCCGAGGGGATCTTGCACGTGAAAGGTAACGAGCAACGACCCGACGTGGATGACGTCCCCGTCGGCGAGCTCGACCGGCGACCTCACCCGCTCCGCGCCGCGAAGCGTGCCGTTCTTACTTCCGAAATCCTCGAGCACCGCGCGCTCGGCGGTGACGACGAGCCGCGCATGACGCCGGGACACTGTAGAGGCGTCGAGCCTCACTTCGACATCGGGATCCCGGCCGATGACGTGTACCCCGATCGACAGAGGGAAACGCCGCCCCCCCCACTCGAGCCAGCAGGCAGGCCGATTCGATGCGTCGCTGCGAGCGCTCGGCAGGATAACGGCCTCGCCGCAGAACGCATAGCCGAAGCTGTGAGCGGTCCGAATCCATCGAGAGGTGCGGTTGGTGTCGCCGATCGCCTCGCGAATCTCCGCCACCAGGTTCGAGAGATTCGCCTCGACGACGAAGCTGTTGGGCCAGAGACGATCCTGGAGCGCGGCTTTCGAAAGCGCGTTCGGGCGCTCCGACGCGAGCGCAACGAGCAGCTCGAACGCCTTCGGCGCGAGATGAACCTCGCGGGCGTTGCGCATCAACTGCCGGGTATCGGAATCCAGGATGAACGGGCCGAATCCAATTCTCACGGAGGAGAAATGTTACACATCATGCTCACCATATTGATACTACTAGTCGGGTCGATCCTCACGCCTGCCATGGCGTACGCCCAGGCGGTCGTGAAAGTGACGCCGCTCGGCAGCCACTCCGGCGAGTTATGCGCGCGCGACCGGGCGCTTCTGTTCGAAGATCCGATGGGCGCGCGGATTCTCTACGACCCCGGCTTCATGGTCGACGAGACGGATTCGCGGCTTGGCGATGTGCACGTGATTCTGCTGACGCACGCACACAGCGATCACATCGGTACGAGGCGCGATCGCGGTGGTAGCTGCGCTGCACCTACCATGGGACCCGCGAACACCAGTTCGAACGTCGCTAGCATTGCGGCGCTGAAGAGCTCGGTGGTGATGACCGCGACAGAAACCAATACATTTCTCGCGTTGAAGATTCAAGGAATCCGAAGCTCTCCGACGGCAGCATGTTCGGCGGCCGGATTCGACAGCGAAACGACCGTGCCAGTCGCAGCACCGTGCACCGCGGCGATCGGCGTTGGCGGCAGCCGCCTTATCAGGCGCGGCGGTGCATCTGACTCCGTGCGCATCACTGCGGTGCAGGCCGTCCATCCCAACAACCTCGCCGAAGCGCTGTTCGATCCGCCCGGCCCGCCCGCCGGAACGTCGCCTTACGCTGGGCTCGCGATGGGGTTCGTCGTCCGGTTTACCAACGGGCTGACGGCATACCTCACGGGAGACACGGGAATCTTCGGTGATATGGGACAGGTGGTCGCGAAGTTCTACCACCCGAATTTGGTCGTGATGAACATCGGGCCGGGTGGAAATGGCCCGACATCGATCGGCCCCGAAGATGCCAGCAACGCGATCGTGCACCTCGTCAGGCCGGTCACAGTGGTGCCATCCCATGTCGGAGAGCAAGCAACATCCGGAGGCGCGCTGCGCCCTAACACCTGGACCGAGCGGTTCGTGAGAAATGTGCGTGATTTTACGAACGTGGTGCTACCTCTCAGCGACATCACTCTCCTGTTCGACGGTGAAGGCCGATGCACGACTTGCGGGCGATAAACTCGTTCTGCATCTTCCTTCTTCTGGTTGTCCAGGGAACGGGTGGCTGCGTCGGCTCCCCGTCGATGCCGCCGTCAGTCGTGGGTCCAACGCGATCAACGGCGGTTCCAACGGCCGGTGCTCCTCCTTCCGTCACGTCCCTCTCGCCGAACATCGGATCAACAGGCGGTGCGACGGGGGTGAAGATCGATGGCGCAAGGCTCGGCACGACTGTGACATTCGACGGCGTCGCGGTCCAAGGAAAATTCTTCTCCGGTAATCCAACGATGTATCTCTCCACCCCAGCCCACACAGCTGGCACGGTGGACGTCGTTGTGAGCGGGCAGGGAGGCGAGTCGGTCACCCTGAGTAACGCGTTCACATACGCGTCCCCTCTGACATTCGATTTCAACGCAGACTGGATGAGTTTTGGTCAGACCGACCAGGAGGGTCTCATCTCCTTCACCATTCGGGACAACCTCCTCCTCTCCGTTTCGTGCGGGCCCGACATCACCCTGACCTTCTCGCCTCCACGACCCGTCACAAACGGTGAGTTTTCCTTCGTCGGAGACGGGGGCGTCGGCTTCTCGGGCCGGATCGTTGCGGTCTCCGAAGCGACGGGCACCATCAAGCTTGGACCCTGTGAATTCAACGGATGGCACGCAAGGAAACAATAGGAGCGGCCCTACACCCGGTAAGGGATACCGAGGGCTCGGATTGGAGGAAGGGATTGAGCGTTCTCCAGAGCCGAGATGTCGCCCTCATCTTCTCCGAGGAACGCGGCGCGAATAAGCCGCCGCATCACTTTGCCGTTTCGAGTTCTGGGCAAATCATTCACGAACTTGATCGACTGGGGACGCACCGATTTCCCCAACGCGTCAACGACACGATCGCTGAGGGCCGTGTCATCGCTCGGTCCTTCAGGGGAAGTCACACAGAAACACACGATCGCCTGCCCCCTCACCGGATCCGGAATGCCAATGGCCGCCGCTGCCGACACGCCGGAGTGCTCTACGAGTATGGATTCAATTTCTGCGGGACCAATCCGTTTCCCGGCCACCTTAATCGTGTCGTCCGAACGGCCCCAGATGTACCAATACCCGTCTGCATCGATAGTCGTCCAATCGCCGTGCACCCACACGCCAGGAATTTGTGACCAGTAGGTTTGGAGATAACCGTCAGGGTCTTTCCAGAAGCCCCGAGTCATGCCGATCCACGGTTTCCGAAGAACCAGCTCACCCATTTGCGTTCGCACCGGCTTCCCGCTCTCGTCGAACACGTCGGCAGCCATTCCTGGCACGGCGCCTGAAAATGCGCAGGGCTTGATCGGCTTCAGGACATTTCCGCCAAGAATGCCTCCAGACACTTCCGTTCCACCCGAGTAGTTGATTAGTGGCAGACGCGAGCCGCCGATATGTTCAAAGCACCATCGCCACGACTTCGTATCCCAGGGCTCACCTGTCGAGCCGAGAATGCGAAGGGTCGACTGCTCCATGTCTCCGGGAACATCCCGATAGGACATCAGCATACGGATCAGCGTGGGCGACACACCGAACACGCTGACATGATGCCGATTGATCAACTCCCAAATACGTTCGGGTCCGGGATAGTCGAGGGCGCCTTCGTACAGGACCATCGTTGCGCCGATAATCGTTGCGCCGAAGAGCTCCCAGGGTCCCATCATCCAGCCGATGTCGGTGACCCAGAAAATCGTATCTTCCCGTTTCAGATCGAACACATGCGATAAGTCCTGCGCAGCCTTGATCGGAAATCCACAGTGTGTATGAACCGTCCCCTTCGGGCGTCCCGTCGTTCCAGACGTGTAGATCAGCATCAATGGATCTTCGGGAGTCATCTGCTCGGATTCGCATTCTCCCGACGCGTTGATGATGATGTCGTGCCACCACCGATCGCGTTCTGGGTTCCAGCTGACGCTGAGACCCGACCGCTTGACGACAACGACGTGCTTCACCGCCGGACACCTGTCGATGGCCTTGTCGGCGATGCGCTTCATCGGAATGGCTCGTCCGCGACGTTGAGAACCATCACAGGTGATGAGGCACTTCGCTTCGGAATCCGCGAGACGTGCGGCAATGGCGTCGGGGCCGTAACCCGAAAATAGTGGCAGGACGATTCCGCCGATCTTGGCAACCGCGAAAACGGCGATGGCCGTCTCGGGCAGCATGGGCATGAACAGAGCCACGACATCGCCTTTTTCGAGACCGAGCGTGAGCAGCGCATTGGCGGTACGATTCACTTCATGCGAAAGCCGCCGATAGCTGAGCTCGGCCTTGGAACCATCTTCACTCTCCCATTTGATCGCGGGCCGGCCCTCGTGACTCCGCTTGTCAACACAGTTGTGCACAATGTTGAGACGACCATCGAGACACCATCGCGGCCATTGAATACCGGCGGCGGTGTCGAGCACTTTGGTGTACGGTTTATAGAATCGAATGTCGAGATCGGCGATAACCTCGTTCCAGAAGCATTCCGGATTGGTGGTGGACAGACGCTGAAGGTGTTCTAGATCTGTCGCGCCGACATTGGCCATGAACCGGGTGAGATTACTGGCTGCGACGATGGCCGGTGTCGGCCACCATACGACGTCATCGCCAAAGGAAGTCATTTCAAGATGCCGAAATTCGCAGCCAACCTTAGCATGTTGTACGGCGAGGTCGATTTCATCGATCGCTTTGAATGCGCGTCGCGGGCAGGATTTCGTGGTGTGGAGTTCTGGTTTCCGTATGCGTTTGAAAAAAATACCATCGCTGATCGCCTCAAGAAGTGGGAGCTCGTCCAGGTCCTCCACAACCTGCCGGCCGGCGACTGGGAGCGTGGAGAGCGAGGTATCGCCTGTTTGCCCGACCGGATCGGGGAATTTCAAGACGGCGTCGGAAAGGGCATTGAGTACGCTTCCGCGCTGGGGTGCAATCAACTGAACTGTCTGGCCGGCAATATCCCTGGCGGCGTTCCGTTAGACAAGCTCCGGACGACGTTTATCGAGAACGTGCGTTTTGCGGCCAAACACCTGGCCGAAGCCAATATCAAACTGCTTCTTGAATCGATCAACACCCGAGACGTCCCACGGTTTTTTTTGACGCACACACAGCAGGCGGTGGACATTATCGAGGACGCGAACGTCGAGAATGTTTTTCTGCAGTACGACATCTACCACATGCAGATCATGGAGGGAGACCTCACCGCGACGATTGAACACAATCTGAGTCGCATCGCGCACCTGCAGATCGCCGACAGTCCTGGGCGGCACGAACCGGGGACGGGTGAAATCAATTACGATTTCATTTTCTCGTTTGTGGATCGCGTGGGCTACCAAGGGTGGTTGGGTTGTGAATACAACCCGGTCACCACGACAGAAGCGGGGCTTTCGTGGCTCACGCCTTATGCTGACATCCTTCTTCCACCCAGAGATCGCCGTGCAGAGACGCGGTAAGAACACCATCCCGAACGGTTAAGGGCATCGTTCACTGGATTCATGCGATCAAAAGGCGCACAATCGTCAGAGGAAATTTTCATGAAAACTTCCGCCATTTTCATTCTCGCGGTATCCCTGCTGACCGGATCGCTGGGAGCCCAGGAAGAAAAGCCGGTGCCGAAAGGCTCCGCACGCGTGTCGATTCCCGGATGTACCAAAGGTTATATCTTCACTGCCGGCCCCCGCACCGCAGATGAGCCGGGCAGCGTCGACATTCCGCAAGGCATGCATTTCCGTATGACTGGACCGAAGAAGAGGATGGCGGAGATCAAAGCTCACGAAGGCTCGATGATCTCGATCACTGGCCTGATCAAGAGGGGCCAGTACAACCCGAGCGGTGTCGGCATCGGGGGTGGCGTACGGGTGACGCCAGGGCCGGAGTCTACGGGCGGCAGCCGACCGGGCAACCCGATCGCCAACCAGATCTTCATCGACGTCGAGGGCTGGCGCACCATCGTGGGTGCCTGCCCGTCGCGATAATCGACGTGACCGGCCCGGAATCCATCCGCCCATTTTTGAACGGGCCACTTGTGCCGGCGGTATATACTTCAAAAAAAACGACAGGGAGGCTTCTGTGAAATCACTCAACACGCTGATCGTGCTGGCCATGGCTTTGAGCGCGGCGCCCGCTTCGGGCCAGACCCCGGCCCCCGCGGCCCCAGCTGCTCCGGCAGCAGGACCCGCCCGTGTCCCCCAGACGAATTGGTGGTCTCAAGCTGGCGGCGAAGCCGGCCCGGAACGCACTGTCTGGGCGGGGCAGAAGACGCCCGAAACGCCCTACACCGGAGCCAACAAGCCGATCTGGCATATCGCCGACATTCTCAAGTCGCATCAGGGACAGGCGCGCTGGGAACAGAAAGTGGTGCTGACACGCGACTTCGACGGTCGTTACGTCCAGATGGCGCCGGGCGACAAGGCCAAGTGCATGTTCTATGCTGACGACCGCGTTTTCGGCTGGGTCTATAGCGGGGCTGTGAAGATGACCATCGACGGCCAGGAGCCCAAGGTCTTGCCCAAAGGCTGGGCATTCAACGTAGCGCCACGCCTGTCCTACTGCATGGAGAATATCGGCACCGAGCCGGTTATCTATTACCGCACGACGCCCGCAGGGCAGGTGCCGTCCTATCCGGAAAGCGAAACGCCGACGCCCGTTCCTGGCTACAAGTACATCAAGACCAAGATCACCTCGACCGGCGGCTACGACTCATTCAACGTGCCCTTCTTCAATGTTACGGAGTACGGCGATTCGACGCGCACGGGTGGGCGCTTCCTGTACGATGGCCATACCTCCTCCAACTTGAACATCGGGATGAACCTCACGGAACTGCCGCCCCCCACGGCCTGGGGTCACTGGCACGCCAACATGGTGGAGCTCTGGGTCAATGTTTACGGCAATGTCTGTGCGCTGATCTCCGGCGCCGGGGTCGTCCATGGCGAACTGGGCGACGTGATCAACGCCAATGAAGAACGTTGGCACCGTGCCACCAGCTGCGCCAACACCGGCAAAAGCATCCGCATGGCGATGACACCACGGAGCAAAGAAGGCCAGGTCCATTATTTCCAGACCGACCAGCGGCCCGACTAAGTCTGGCAGAACGAGGCAGCAAGGGACGGCAGCGAACCATCCCTTGCGCCGAGTGCATGAGCTGGGGGTGCTAAATCGATGCGCGACTCATGGAATCGGAGCCGAATTCCTTCACGACTTTGTTGTAGAGGCCGAGGATCAGAAACGTCGGCGCCCATTGCCCAACAAACGTGCTTGCGTGCTGCTTGCCGCTCATTTGCAGGGTGAACGACGTCGCGATCGAACCTAAAGCGGCCCACAAAAACCAATCTGATGGCATTTTGGCCGTCTGTCGTTCGATCGACTTGGCGACGGCGCCTTCTGCGTGCATGGTATTCATTGTTTGAACTGACATGTGTGACTCCTCTCTTGATATACGTAAACGAGAGACAATTGGATGACCGTCAATCCCGTTTCTTTGCCATCGCCTGCACATTTTCGAGCCTGACAGGTTGATTGGCGTAATTTTCGAGCTCGATGACATCTTCCTGCACGGTGATTTTGGTCGCCACAGACATCTTTCCCTCGCCCGTACCATCGGAACGCACATGCAGTTCGATTAGCGTGAAGGGGTAATCGATCGATCGCGGCTGATTGGTTTGCTCCCAAAACCCGATGGGACGATCGGTGGCAATGACGATTCGGCGTCCGCCGTCGACTCCAGGCATCTGGTGCGCGTACCTGAGATCGTAGGCCAGCGAATCGGGCGTACGGATCGTGCCGACCGGCTTCGTCTTTCGCAGCTGTGCCAGTACTTTTTCAGGGCCATCCGGACCTTGCAGCATCGCGGCAAACGCTCGCCGCTCGGCATCGGTCGACCACCGGTTGATCACAATCCGGACCTGCTCGATGCCTTTTTTACCCACGTCGCTCGTGTTGATCGCGGCCGCAGTAAATTCTTCTGGCTGCCCTGTCGTCTGACTGGCAACGTTGTTGGCGACGAATCCAAGACCCACGATGAGAATGCATAACATCAAGCTCAATTGACGTGCGCGAACGTTGTTCATGGTTTTCCTCTTAACTTAAAAAAGCGGCCGCCACGTGTAGAAGAGCGTGGCGTTCAGTGCCTGATTGGCAGCGAAGGACAGAATCCAACCGGAGCGATGACGTGAGGGGACAACGCTGGCGAACCAGATGAACGCAGGAAAAAGAACCGACGACAAACGACCGGCCGACAACATTCCACCTTGAGCAAGTGGCGGCAGAATGCTCAGCACGATAAAGATTGCATACGCCAGCCCGAGGCGACGCGCCACTGGCCAAACCGTACCGAGCACAAAGACCACGCCGATGGCGTTCAGGAAATCCAAAGGACCCTGCGACAAATAGCCGGCGAAGCCCTCGTTCGCGATCACGCGGTAGCGGTCTGTCACGAGTACGGCCAGTCCCGTGTAGTGACGGCCCCACGCCGCATGCCCCATCGCCCATGCGATCGGAGATCCAGTCAAATTCCAGACAAAGGCGGAGAAGATCATCGTACCAACGACGGGCATTACCGCCATCGCCACCCCGGCCAAAGCCGCGGTCCAGGTTCGAACTCTTCGCTCAGTCGATATATGGGCCCCCGTGAGAGATGGGGGTAGCCAGGGCGCCATCGCCATAATGAGCAGCGGGACGCTCAGGAGAAACCCATTGGGCTTCGTCAATCCGACGAGAAGTCCCCACGCACCTGCGCGAACGTACTGGCGATGATGCGCGTGAAAAAACGCCCCGGCCGCCCCGAGTAGGAACAGTGACTCCGTGTAGATAGCACCGTAGAAGTATGCGAACGGGAACGCGGCGAGAAGCCATAGCGCGGCGCGCGATTCCTCATCGCCGAACTTCAAACGCGCGATGAGATATACGTACATCAAAGCGCAGAAGAATGCCGTGAGTGATACGAGCGTGCCGGCTAGGACATACGAACCGGCTTTGCCCCCCAGCAAAACGGCAACGATCCGCGTCGCCATGGGTAGCGCCGGGAAAAAGACGATGGGTTGCTGTCCGGCTGTGCCGATCCCGCCCGAATAGTCATAACCAAATCGTGCGATTCGTAAGTACCAGCCAGCATCCCAACGCAGAGGGAGATTGAAGAGTTCGCCGGCGTCGTTTCGGAACTCTACCGGCGGGGCGCCGGGTGGATATCCGATCACCAACACTGCCAGATAGCCAATCAGGAAGATCGCCAGGCGAGTCCCAATCAGTGTCGTTGCGGCGGCGCGAACCGGCGTTGACGACGCCCAGCGATGAATCGCTTCCCACAGGTGCCAGTGGATCGGCTGCTGTCGCGCGAAGACGTGACGCAGGAACAAGATCAGAGCCGCCCACACCACTAAACGGTACGGCGATGTCACCGTGAATCGCAAAGCGCCGGATCGCAGGCGTACGCCCCCGGAGAGAGGCACCGTCAACGCCATGATAAACAGGAGAAAGACGATGTAATCCGCCGCACGAGCCCAACTTGGCAGTTGGGCTTGCAACGAGTCATCGCCCAATTGATTTTGGTCAGTCATTGCACGGGAACCAAACAAGGACTACCCGTCTGGCCCTCAAGCTGCCAGACAGGTCGTCCCCGACGGTTCAATCGTCAGTGATTATTCGCTCTAAACGCTAACGATCGAACCGTTAAAGCCAGCCGGAAAGAAAGCGCCGGAACGCGTTCCGGCGGCCGGATTCCCATACACGATCGCCAACACCTGACTCACCGTGCGGACAGTACTTAGCCCATTACCATCGACCTGGAACAGCCGGCCGTTGGGCGATCCGAGAGGCGGAACATCCAGCTTATCGTTTTGCGGCACGGCGATGTTCGCGTCGCGGAGCAGCAACCGAAAGGCACCGGCGTGCTGCCCTTCGGTCAAGGCAATTTGCGCCGCGACACCGAGGATCTTTGGATTCGAGATCAACGGCGCCGCACCACCATAGGCCGACACGCCGACATCCTCGAACGCACGGGCGAGCGTGATGAATTCGGCTTGATTACGGAAGCCGATACCCAGCGCTTCAAGGTTGATCGCCGGCTTTGCGACGGCGGCACTGCCGAGTGCTTGGCGCAGGACGGTGACGTGAGCCTGTTCGTCGGCCGCTACGTGCATGGCGACCGTACCGACGCGGTCGTCTAATGCCACTTTGGCTCCGCCCACAGTCGCGCCCTGTGTCCCGACGCCGTCTGTTCCAATGCCCAACTCCGCGATTCTTCTTCCGGTCACCGCCACCGAGTAGAACTCGGCTTCCAGATATTCCAGATTAAGGGCGAAGTTCAAAACGTCCGAGTCTGCGGCCTCGGCCGGGCGGGTGAATAAAAACGAGCCGGCGGCCGCGACGATGCCGGCAGTGAGCGCGCTCTTTCCGAATGCGCGCCTATTTACGCCTGTGTCGTTACGCTTGTCTTCCACAAGTCCTCCTCATCATTACGCTTCTTACAATTCCTAAGACCACAATATTGCCGCTGCACTCCCTTGATATACGAACCGGCGCAGGCATCGGATTAACGTCTGCGAAGGGCGACGGCAAAATGTTGATAGATTGGGGGATCGAGCACGAATGCGTGCCTCCACATCCCGATCGCGACAGCTCCCGAAATCACACGCAACGAACCCGAACCCAAGGCCCAACTCAAAAACGCCAGGCTCCCGACAGTCATTGCGAGGTAGTCGGCGGCACGAGCCCAAAGTGGCAGCGTTAGAGACACCGCCGCCGGTGCGCCTCCGGCAGCAGCTTCATGATTTCTCTGTGTACGCATTCCGGCAAAAACTGCACTCGAGTGTTATGAACAGGTCGCCGAAATCATCTTGACCGACTTCACGTTCAGCGTTCCCGCCTTCATCGTTCCCATTGAATCCTTGTGCATGTTGCCTTCGTCCATTTTGGAATGCGCCATGTCGCCCGGCGCCATCGTGCCTGTCACTTCCACTTTGTGCCCAACATGCGCCTTCAACTCGCCACCCATCAAGGCGTAGGACATCATTTTCGAATTGGCGCTCATGTCGTCTTTCTTCGTCTTTTTCATGTCGGCGCTCATCATGGCGTGGTCGAGCATGTACATGCCGCCCGACTCAGCCACGCATCCTGTGACCATCACAGGCTTCATCGCACCCTTGTCCATGGACCCAGTCATGGTTTTGTGTTCGGCTTGCGCTCCCAAGGTGACGGCGAATCCCAAAACCAACGCGGCGCCCGTTGTAAATCGATACATAAACTCTCCTCGCCCCGACATTGGGGCCTCCATTTGTTGACGACGTCTTCCATCAGATATACGAAAAGCGCGGCGATCTGGATGTGGTCACATCCAATCATCTTGACCACGCGTATATAGCCCAGGAACACGCGACGAGGAGGCTTATGACTGTCGGTAATCTGAAGACTCTGAACGACGCGCTGACGCTCGAATATCTCGAGGCAGATTTTTATCAGCGCGGAATCGATGCAAATATCTTTACCGCTCGCGAGCGGACGCTGCTCAGCATCCTCTGCGACCACGAACGCGCGCACGTAGGAGCGCTAACGAGTGCGATACAGAGGCTGGGCGGCACGCCGGCCCAGAAGCCGGCATTTCAATATCCAGGCGGAACGTTCACCGACCGCGAGATGTTTCTCAGAATCGCGTCGACGTTCGAATACCTTGACTTTCCGGTGTGCTTTCGTCAGTCCAGCGAATGGGTACAGTCATGATCCGAAAACTGATGTTGGCTGGCCTGTGTTCGTTGGCGATTGCAGGGGTCTATTCGAGCTCAGCAACGACTTTTCTCGCCGCAGGCGCACACGGTTCCGATGGTCCCGAGCTGCCCGAGGTCGATCCAAATGAGCATCAGACGGGCGACAAAGGCGATGGCAAGACGGTTTTTCGAATGGAAACGTTCGGGAACGAGGGATTTTGGACAGATGCCGCTCGGCTGCCGGCAGGGATGCTTGCGGCGACGTTCACGCCGATCGACGCGCTGAAAGCGGGCTACAACGTGAACATCGACGCCGTGAGCGAC
>JANMJM010000224.1:0-26224 GCA_031371345.1 Vicinamibacteria bacterium | reverse complement strand
GATACCGAAACTAGAAACTGGAAACTAGAAACTAGAAAGTAAGTAGAAAAGTACTTTGTCACTTACTTTCTAGTTTCTAGATTCTAGTTTCTAGTTATCAGGTTCAAGCATTGGACCAGTCCACCGACGCGAACTGCGCGTAGGTGTTTTGGTTGTTCATCGTCTTCCCGCCAAACGTCGCGTGGTTCTCCAGGCAGTTCCCCATTTCGGCGACTTTGTACTCGAAGCCGTTCGGCAACTGAATGCGCGCGCGGTGCTCCTCGCCGGTCATCGGGTTTTTGATCGGCTCCATGCTGAATCCGCCTAACCCCGGCACGTTCAGCGTCGCGACGCGCTTGTCGGCATCGCTTTTCAGCTCGATGGGCACGAACATCGGCTCGAGCGCCTGCGACACGACAGAGGCAAAAATTTCGAAGAAGGTTCCGCCTTCCTTGCCGCTGGCAATGTTCAATATCGCGGTCCGCTGAGCCGGTGTCGCTTTCTCGTCGATGACGAGCTGCACGATCCCGTTGCCTTCATGGATCGCGCCGGGCCACCAGTACGCGGCGGCAAACGTGACGCCGTTGAGCTTCGTGTCGCCGTAGTGCCCTTCGCGGATGCGGACGGCCGCAATCGCCTCGCACCGGCCGTGCGTTGGCAGCGCGTTGAACTGACATGGGCACCCCCAGGCGCAATTGCACGTGACGGTCTCCTCTGCAACGATTCGCCACGGTGTCTTTGCCATACCTACTCCTTCCGACGACCTTCCTGTCCTGAAATGGATTGGTCCAGCACTTCGACGAGATGCATGATGCGAAGCGGACGGCCGGCAGCCTCGAGGCCGGTCGCGATTTGAAGCAGGCAACCCGGATTTCCGGAGACGATCACATCAGCGCCCGTATGGATGATGTTCTGCACTTTGCGATCGCGAAGCTGGGTGGCCGCCTCGGGTTCGAGCAGATTGTAGATGCCGGCCGATCCGCAGCAGATTTCCGATTCCGCGATTTCGCGGACGTCGATGCCCGGAATCCCCTGCAGCAGGCGGCGAGGCTGCGCCCGAACGCCCTGAGCGTGCTGCAGATGGCAGGCGTCGTGGTACGCAACGCGCAGTCTCACTTCCCCGCGCGGCGCGACAGGCCCCAACTCGGTCAGCACTTCCGAGATATCGCGGCATTTCGCGGCGAACGCCCGCGCCCGCCCGGCGTACTCGGGATCGTTGCGGAGAAGGTGGCCGTAGCGCTTCATCGCAGACCCACATCCCGCCGCGTTGATGACGATGGTCTCGACGTTGGCGTCTTCGAACGCGTCGATCAACCGCCGGGCCGAAGCCATCGCGTCTTCTTCTTCTCCCGAGTGCTCCGCAAGCGCGCCGCAACACTGTTGGGTTTGCGGAACGATCACCTCGCAGCCTTCAGCGGTGAGCACGCGAACCGTCGCGTCGTTCACATCTCCAAAAAATACGCGCTGCACGCAGCCCAGGAGCAATCCGACGCGCCGTCTGGTCGGCCCTTTGGCAGCGATTCGCGCCGGAAGCGCGTGACTGGTGAACGAGATGGGCGGCAGCAGCCGCTCCATCGCCTGAAGTCTCTGCGGCAACAGCTTCAAAAGACCCGATGCCTGGACGAGCCGCTGCACGCCGAGCTTCTGATACAACCCGAGCGGCCACGACATGATCCGCAAACGATCCGGATGAGGGAACACTGCGAAGATCATCGCCCTGAAGGCCCGGTCGCCCAGCCCACGATTGGCGTCGCGTTCGACTTGCGGACGCGCGGCTTCGAGCAGCGAGTCGTACTGCACACCCGACGGACAGGCCGTGACGCACGCCATGCACCCGAGGCACGTGTCGATGTGCTGCACGAAACTGGCGGCGTTGGTCTCGCGTCCGTCGCGCCGCATCTTCATTAAATGGATACGGCCGCGGGGCGAATCGGTTTCCTGCCCCCAGAGCAGATAGGTTGGGCACGTCGGCAGACAGAAGCCGCAGTGCACGCAGTCGTCGAGGAGGTCACGGGTGTGGGAATGTTCGGTCACGGAACCGCGATTATATCGCGCTACTATGGAGGGATGAGACGGTTGATGCCGGGGCTCGTGGCGCTGCTGTTGATGACCTCGGCCAGCGCGACGTCGGCGAAATCGAACGATCGCGCGACAGTGCTGGTGTTCATCAGCACGGAGTGCCCGTATTCCAACCGCTACGCGCCGGAGATTCAGCGCTTGTACAGGGAGTTCGCGGCCAAAGACGTACGATTCTGGCTCGTCTATCCGAGCCCTGCCGATACACCGGCGCTCATCGCCAGGCATCGCCGCGACTACGGCTACCCCGACATCGTGCTGCGCGACCGCAACCATCCCCTTTTGAAATCAGCGAAGCCGACCGTCACACCTGAAGCCTTTGTGTTCGACGCGTCAAGAAAACTCGCCTACCACGGCCGCATCGACGATCGTTTCGTCGAGCTCATGCGCGAGCGACCCGCGCCGACGACTCACGACCTCGAATACGCAGTCACCTCGGTGCTCGCCGGCAAGCCCGTGTCCCCTGCCGTCACGCAAGCGGTAGGGTGCTTCATCGGCGACATGAAGTGAACCTCATATCTGAAATTTGAAATTATAGATTCAACTAGGTTTCTTCACCTCCACGGCCGACGCCTTCTCAATCACTTGCACGAGGGCCGAGTGGTCGAGATCGCCTTTGCCGTTGTTCATCAAATCGATCAGCATGTTCTGCACCGTGCTCGTCAGCGGCAGCGACACCTTTAACGACTCGGCCGCCTGCAGCGCGTTGCGAAGATCTTTCTGATGCAGCCGAACGCGGAAGCCGGGCTTGAAGTTCCGGCCGTACACCATCGGCGCCTTCACGTTGAGCACGGTGCTTCCCGCAAGGCCCGCCTTCACGGCGTTGAATACCACTTCCGGATCGAGTCCAGCTTTGGTGGCGAGCACTAATGCTTCGCCCATTGCCGCGATATTGCACGCAACCATAATCTGATTGGCAAGCTTCGTCACGTTGCCGGCGCCGATCTTTCCCGTCAGCGTCACCGTCGACCCCATCTGCTTCAGGATCGGTTCGATCTTGTCGAAGATGTCTTTCTTGCCGCCAACCATAATCGCCAGCGTGCCGTCGATCGCCTTTGGCTCGCCGCCGCTGACCGGCGCGTCGAGAAACTCCACGCCTTTGGCCTCGCACGCGGCGCCGACTTTCTGCGACACGGTGGGATTGATGGAGCTCATGTCGACGACGATCGCGCCCTTCTTGGCGCCCTCTAAAACACCATTGGGACCGAGGACCGCCTGCTCGACTTCCGGCCCATCAGGGACCATCGTGATGATGATGTCGGTCTTGCTCGCCACATCTTTGGGAGACGAGCCCTTCTCCGCGCCGGCCGCGACCACCTCGTCCATGCCCGTCGGCATGATGTCGTAGACCGTCACTGTATGACCGGCTTTCAGAAGATTCTTTGCCATGGGCCTGCCCATGATGCCGAGACCGACAAACCCAATTTTGCTGGACACAGGTTCAAGCTCCTTGAAAAAAGGGGAATATTAGCAGATCACGCGGTGGCGAGAACTTCGGCAATCTTGTTGGCCAGACGCTCGGGCGTGAACGGTTTCTGCAGGAACGGCATGTCGGTATTTTTGTCGGATCGGGCCTAAGCCCGATCCTTCCCGGTTCAGGAACGTGTCCGTACTAACTGAGAGGAGCGCTATGAAGGCAGGTATGAGTGCGTGACGGGGTTCGAAATTCGTAGCACTTTCGGGGATGAAGCGCGCACGGACGCTCCTGACAACCGGGAAGAATCGGGATGCCTTTGATTCACGCCTCACGCTAGAGCAAGCGCCGTACCAGATGTGAAAACCGTCAAGCGTTGAAAATACTGATGTTTTGCTCGTCATTTGTCGCAGGCCGAAACCCGGCGCTGAGGCTAATCCGACAAAAGTGTGTGGCTCGCCCGCCACGTCCACAACGATGTCGTTGTTGGTTGGTGCTGGTTTGCCGTCCGCGCCGGCTGGATCGCGGCGCGGAGGCCCCTGGAGGTACGAGTCTGTTGGGATCCAAACAACCAGCGACAATCTTGTGTCTTGCGGCTACGGCCGGAGAAAACTGACGCCTCCATAGACGAAATTGAAATTCACGCCTGGATTCGGCTTCACTCGCCCGGCGTTGGAAATGTGCTGAAACCGATAGCCCAGCAGCCATGTGCGACGTGGGTTGCGCCCAAGCCGAAGCCCGAAACCTGCCTGATCAATGAAGTTGAACGTGGTCGTGCGCACAGGCACGGGGACATTCGTGAACACGATGCCGCCGCTGGCCTCGGCAAACAGGCGCACCGGACGCGACCCCATCGGCCAGAAATTCCATCGCATGTGCAGCGGCGAGGCCGTCAGACCGAATGCGTGTTGGGGTTGATGCACCCATACGACTGGTGAGAGTTCGAGCACCAACTCGAAATTGCCGGCCAGAGGGCCGTGGCCGAGCTCGTTGGTCATGACGCGACCCAGCTGGAAGGCCCCCAGCGTGAGCCGCCGGTCGCGATGGGCGCGAAAGAGCGTGATGGGCAGCGAAGTCCCCCCAATCGCGCTTTTTTCAATACTTCCCTTGGTCTGGTCGGCGAAAACTGGTTCAGGAAAACGGGCTGCAAGCAGCGCCAGAAGGGAGAGAATCCACACCCACGTCCGAATGGTCGTCACGCGCGGCGCAAGCTTACATTAGAATACGGCGCGAGCTCAGCCGGGAGGCATTCATGGCCAAGAAGCGGAAGAAGACGAAAAGCAAGAGCAAGGCAAGCAGTCGAAAGATGAAGACGTCGAGAAAGAAGAAAGCCGCACCGCGCCGCAAGAAAGCCGCGCCGAAGCGGAAAGCCGCGCCGAAGCGCGCGAGCAAAAAGACCGCGCGGAAGCCTTCGCGACCCGCAGCGGTACGTCGCGCACCCGCACCGATGCGCGCCCCAGAACCGGAGCCGATCGATATTGAATTGCCGATCGACGACAACGGGCTGCCGTCCTAGCACGAAAGGTTGACGATTGAGGATTGCGGTACTGACTCGCTCAGTTCCGCATTCCTCAATCAATGCCTCACCGCCGCAGTACCGGTGACCCATCGTCACGAAATTGCGTGCCGAGCAGCAGCTGAAGCACTTCCTTGTAGCTGCGAATTCCCGCCTGTACTCGATTCGCCTTCAGAAACCTGTCGTAGACCGCATAGCCTGTACGGCTCGCGAGCGGCGAGGTCTGCCGCCTCAGCCGGTCGATGATCGCCTGAAGATCGCCGCGCGGTCCGGTCTCGAGCGACCGCGCGATCTCGTCGCGTTCGTCGGGAGGCAGCGCGTTCACAATCGTTCCGTACAACGACAGCCACGCGCTGTACTGCTCGGCGACCGGCGCGCGCATACAGATCAACCATCCAACGAAGTTCGCTTCCGATTCGTCGGCGTACCCCGCGAGATGGCTCCATTCGTGCGCGACGACAAACGGCCGCTCGAATGGCAGCAGGCCCTGGTTCCCCAATGTCTCCAGAAAAAATGGATCGGTCATGCCGTCGATTGACGCGCGCCTGAAGTAGGGATCGACGAGCGAGCGTTTCGGGCGTCCGGGCGCCGCCTGCCACTCCATACCCAGCTCGCGCTGCGCCACAACAAATGGCGGAGACAGCACGGCGGCCGTTCCGTCGTACTCGGCCCACCCTTGCCTATGGGCGTCGCCGTACTGGCGATTCAGGAACGTCACGTCGCGTATTGCGAGGCCGCGTAACGCTTCGCGCGTGATGCGGCTTTCCTGAAAATCAAGTTGCGCGCGCAAGGGCTCGCGTTGATAGTTCAGTCCCCACGCGGCGAGAAACCACAGATACAGCAACGACGCGAGCGCGGCGGTATCTAGCGCCAGCGCTCCGAACGCGCGAAGCCACCCTCGTTTGCGTGCGCGCCATCGAACCAGCAGCAGCGTGATCACCACGAGACAGACGGCCACCAGCGCAATATCGAACCAGGCAATGCTCGACCCGTTGCTGGCCCTCGTGAGCGCCGGCTGGATCGCGGCATAGACGCCGCGCGAGTACACGCGTTCCACGGTGCCGCGAGGCAGCGGCGTGACGGCAATCGCCGCCGCTGGGAGGATGAGAAGAAATTTTATGGTGCGCAGCAAAATCAGGGGAAGATGCCGAGCTCTTCGTACACGATCGCCACCTTGTTGATCGCCGTGATGAAGGCGGCCGTGCGCAAATCGCCCGCTTCGGGCTGCTTACGCAGCGCTTCGCGGATGTCCTGATAGGCGACGATCATCGTGTCCTCGAGGCCCGAGTTCACGATCGCCAGCTCGTCGGTGACTTTCACAAACTGTTGCCGATCGCTCTCGGTGAACTTCGTGCCGGTCGCTTTTTCGATCGCCTGGAGCAACCGCATTTCGGTCGCCGCTTGCCGCCGCCGATCCATGCGCCCGAGCCGGACGTGCGACAAATTCTTCAGCCACTCGAAGTACGAGACCGTGACGCCGCCGGCATTGGCGTACACGTCCGGAATGACGAGCATTTTCTTCTTGCGAAACAACTCGTCGGCGTCCGGGGTCGTCGGCCCATTCGCGCCTTCGAGCACGATCTTCGCTTTGATCCGCGGTGCGTTCTCGCCGGTCAGCACATTTTCCAGAGCCGCAGGCACGAGCACGTCACACTCGAGCTCGAGCGCGTCGGCGCTTTTCAGAATGTCGGTCGCGCCCGGAAATCCGAGCAGCGATCCCGTACGTTTGCGGAAGTTGAAGACCTCTTCCTCATTCAACCCTTTGGCGTTGAAGATGGCGCCTTCGCGTTCGGCAAGCGCGATGATGATGGCGCCCTGCTCGCGGCAAAACTTCGCCGCGTGATAGCCCACATTGCCCAGGCCTTGCACGACCATCCGCTTCCCTTCGAGTCCTACCGACAGTCCCAGCAGAGCCATGTCTTCGGCCGAACGGCACGCCTCGCTGAGCGCGAACATCAACCCGCGCCCGGTCGCTTCGCGTCGCCCATGAATGCCGCCTTCGGTGACCGGCTTGCCCGTGACGCACGCCAGCGCCTCGAGTTCGCCGGTGTGGAGTTGCCCGTAGGTGTCGGCGATCCACGACATCTCGCGCTCGCCGGTTCCATAGTCTGGCGCCGGGACGTCGAGGCCCGGACCGATGAATTGCTTGCGGTCGAGCTCGTGGGTGTAGCGCCGCGTAATGCGCTCGAGCTGGTCGAGCGAGTAGCGCGACGGATCGATCTGGACCGCGCCTTTCGCGCCGCCGAACGGCACGTCGACGAGCGCGCACTTGTAGGTCATCAACGCGGCGAGCGCCTTCACTTCCGACTCGTCCACATGCGGCGCGTAGCGAATGCCGCCCTTGGTCGGCAGCTTGTGGTGGCTGTGCTCGGCGCGCCAGGCATGCACGACTTCGATCGACCCGTCGGCGAACCTGACGGGAAAGGCGAAGGCATACACCGAGTTGCAGACGCGAATTTGATCGAGCAGTCCCTTGGCGTGCTTGCAGAACCCTGCCGCATGATCGAAGTACGTGTTGACGTTGTCTTCGAAATTCCGCGGCTGCCGACGCTCGGTGACTGTCGATGGAGGAGGCATGGAAAGCATCGTATAACTATCAAGTCGCTCTTACCAACTGCCAACTAAGGTAGCATTAGCTTATGGCTCGCACCGTGTTCTGCGCGAAATTACAGAAGGAATTGCCCGGTCTCGACGAAGCGCCCTGGCCCGGCGAGCTCGGCAAGCGGATTCACGAGAACGTGTCGGCCGCCGCCTGGAAGCAGTGGGAAGACCGCATGAAGATGATCCTCAACGAGTACCGGCTGATGCCCTGGCAGAAAGAAGCGCAGACGCTGATGGCCAAGCAGATGGAGGACTTTTTCTTCAATCAGAACGAGGCGCTGCCGCCAGAGTACAAACCCAAATAGCGTTCAGCTTTAAGCTAATCGCGGGCGTATACTCGGAATTGTCGATGCGCCTGCCGACCGTGTCTGTGCAAATCTCCACGTCGCACATAACTCTCTCAGCGGGTCGTCACGACCGGCGCGGACCGTCCGGTCCGCTCGGGCCATGTCGTTTCGAGGTCTCACACGCGAGACCGGGAGTCAGGACGTTATGGGTCGCAAGCTCTACGTAGGAAACCTTCCCTATCAAGCAGGCGAAGCCGAGCTGACAGAGCTCTTCAGCCGGGCGGGTACGGTCGAAAGCGCGCGCATCATGCGCGACATGGCGACCGGCCGCGCTCGGGGTTTTGGCTTTGTCGAAATGGCCACAGACGAGGAGGCGCAGAAAGCGATCTCCGAATTCAACGAATTCAAAATGGAAGGCCGCGCGCTCGTCGTCAACGAAGCGCGTCCGAAACCGATGGGTGGCGGCGGCGGTGGCGGCGGCGGCGGTGGTGGTGATCGCGGCGGGCGCGGCGGCGGTGGTGGCGGCGGCGGCAATCGCCGAGAGCCGCGGTGGTGATTAGTTGATTAGTTGGTTGGTTGTTGGGGTGGTTGCCCGTCTCGAGCAACTAACAACTAACAACTAGACAACCAAGTTTTATGGCGCTCGAAAAGTACCGCGAGAAACGCAACTTCGCCAAGACGCCCGAGCCGAAAGGCTCGGCGTCGGTGGCGAAGAAGCCGGCGACCGACAAGGCGCCGCGCTTTTTCTGCGTGCAGAAGCATCTCGCGAGTCATCTTCACTACGACTTCCGTCTCGAGCACAACGGCGTGCTGCTGTCGTGGGCGGTTCCGAAAGGTCCATCGCTCGATCCCAGCGTGAAGCGTCTCGCCATGCACGTCGAAGATCATCCGTTTGAGTACGGCACGTTCGAAGGCGTCATTCCCGAAGGCTACGGCGCGGGCATCGTCATGCTGTGGGACGTCGGCACCTGGGTGCCGGAGGTAGAAGATGTGGACGCGGCGCTAAAAAAGGGCGACCTGAAATTTCAGCTCACTGGCTACAAGCTGAAGGGATCGTGGGTGCTCGTTCGCACGCGCGGACCGCGCGATCCGTCGGGCCGAAGCTGGTTGTTGATGAAGCACAGCGACGATTGGTCCGGTGCACTCGACGTCACGGCCGAATTTCCGAAGAGCGTGAAGACCGAGGGCGCCGACTTCGAAGACATTCTGGCATCGGATACGCCGGCGATCTGGAAATCGAATCGTCCGGCAAAGGGCGGCGCGACCGGCGCAATGCTGAATGAGATTATCGAGAAAGCGGCGGCGCTCAAGGGTGGAGCCAGTCAGGGAAGAGGGAAGAAGGAAGAGGGAAGAAAGACCGCGCCCAAGAAGAAGCCCGCCAAGACACGCCCGTAGTTCTTCCCTTCCCTACAAAAGCTTTTTCCCCAAGGCGAGCCAAATCGCCTGCGCCAGTCGGCGGCGATCGTGGCGCGCGATGTCGTCCAGCCAGAAATCCCCTTCCAGCAACTCGCATCCATCGGGGAGCGTCCCAAGTTCCAGCGGGCGCTTATGCTCGGCAGCGTAGCGATCGAGCACCTCGCGCGACGGCCCGGCCGTATTTTGCACGAGCACGTCGACGGGCCGGCCGATCGCTTCGGTGATCTGGTGGACCGCGTCGCTTGCCGTAAAGCCGTTCATCCCACTGCCCTCAGTGAGCAGGTTGGCGATCAGGATGACGGGGCCCTTCACGTCCCTCAACGCGCCGCGCACGCCTTCGACCAGAAAAATCGGCATGAGGCTCGTGTAGAAGCTGCCGGGGCCGATCAGCACGGCGTCCAAGTGTCGAATCGCCTGATCAACGGCCGGATGGATTTTCACGGACGGCTCGAGCCAGGTCCGCTTCACGAACATGCCCTGGCTCTGTCCGCGATCGACTTCCACTTCTCCGCGCGTCTGTGCGCCGTTGCTGTATTCGGCGCAGACGCTCGCCGGCTCGCAGCTGACGGGCCACACTTTGCCTCTGCAGCCGAGCAGCGATCGCAAGCCGTCAACCGCCGACAGAAAATCTCCGCTGTAGCGCTCCATCATCGATAACAACAGATTGCCGCCCGTGTGCCCGGCCAGGCGTGGATCGATCGACGGGAGGCGCGACAGCAGCACCCGCCGCGCTTCCGCTTCGTTGCGCGCCAATGCCAGCGCGCATTTCAGCACGTCGCCAGGCGGGAGCACGCCGAGCTCGTCACGCAGCTGTCCCGAGCTGCCACCGCTGTCGAACATCGTCACGACCGCATTGAGACGCAGCCACGGGTTGGCCTTCAAGCCGCCGAGCAGGCTCGGCAGTCCTGTACCGCCTCCGAAGCAACCAACGTTCAACTGCCTTAGACGCACGCCTTGGATCTTAGCTGAGAACCACTAGAATGAACTGATGAGTGCCACCGACACGCTTGCCGCACAATTGACGAAGATTTTCGGGACGCGTTTGAAGATGGTTGCCGCCTTTGGCACCGAGCCCCATACATGCGCCATCGTCGACAGCTTGACGGTTGACGACCTCGGCCAGTGCGCAGCCTACGGCGCCGGCTGGAAGCGTTCGGGGCTCGATACACCTCTTTTCATTGTGCGCGACGAGCTTGCACGCGCGCTCGATGCGTTTCCGCTCGAGTTCAGCGAAATTATTGCGACCCGCCGTCTGATTGCCGGCACCGATCTGTTCGACGCGCTGACGGTGCCGCACGAAGATCTTCGGCGTGCGTGTGAAGTGCAGGCGCGTGGCCATCTCGTTCACCTGCGCGAGGGCTACATCGAAACGTCGGGCGATGAACGGGCAATCGCACGCCTCGTGTCGGCATCGGCCGTGCCGTTTCGTGCGCTGCTCGCCAATGTCGCCCGTCTCGACGGTTCCAGCGTCGACGAGCTGATGAAGAAACTCGAGCTGAGCTATCAGACGAAGGATTTTCCTGACGTGCTTCGGGCGGCCGACCGTTTGGTTGAGTTTGTGGACAGGTGGAGCAGGACGTGATCACGTCGGGGCTGAGGGCTGCACTCCTCTTTATATTTGCGACTTACGCCGCGAGTGTCGCCGCGCAAGCGCTGCCGCCGGAGTTGACAGAACCGGTCAACGACTTCGCGCATGTCATCGACGAACCCAGTAAAGCAGAGTTGGAGCGCCGGATTCTCGCGCTGAAGAAAGCGACCGGCGATGTCGTCGTCGTGGCGACGATCGACACGTTCGCGCCCTATGCCGACATCAACGAATATGCCGTGAAGATGTTCGAGAACCACGGCCGCGGCATCGGAGAAAAGGCCAAAGACAACGGATTGCTTGTCCTGCTCGCCGTGAAAGACCGCAGGGTTAAGCCCGAAGTGGGATACGACCTGGAACAGTTCATCACCGACGGCTACTCTGGCGACGTGAGCCGAACCGTGATGGCGCCGTACTTCGTGCGAGGGGAGTACGGCCGCGGGCTGCTCGAAGGTGTGACGCGTTTCATCGCGCGAATCGCACAGGGACGCGGCGTGACGCTCAGCGAGTTGCCCGACCTTCCGGTTGAAAGCCGGGGTTCCAGCCGCGGGTTTGTGATGTCGCCGGGGATGATCATCCTCCTCATTATTGTGTTCATGTTGATCAGCAACATGGGCAACCGCTCGCGGTTCCGCAGCGGCCGCCGGCGCTGGGGGGGCGGGCCGTGGAGCGGATGGAACAGCGGCGTCGGCCCATTTGGCGGCGGCGGTGGCTTTGGCGGCGGCGGATTCGGCGGTGGGTTCGGTGGATTCGGCGGAGGCAGTTCCGGCGGTGGCGGTGGAGGGGCGGGGTGGTGATGGATTGTTTGTCGCGCATTGGCCTTTGCTCTCGGCTGTGACGGGTTATGATGACAATCATGAACGCATACACGCGCATCCTCGCGGCCCTGGCCATCGTCCTCGCGGCGGTGTCTTTCAGCGGCTGTTCGTACAACAAATTCGTCTCGCAGGAAGAGGCCGTGAAGGCGCAGTGGGCGCAGGTGCAGAACCAGCTGCAGCGCCGCAACGACCTCATCCCGAATCTCGTCGAAACCGTGAAGGGATATGCGAGCCACGAAGAGGGCGTCTTCAAGGAAATCGCCGAATCGCGAGCCAAGCTGGCAGGGGCGACGACCCCCGCTGAGCAGATCGCCGCGGCCAATCAGCAGAGCGCCGCCCTGGGACGGTTGCTCGTCATCGTCGAGAACTATCCGAATTTGAAGGCGAACGAGCAATTCAATCGCTTGATGGATGAATTATCGGGCACCGAGAATCGGATCAGCGTCGAGCGGATGCGCTACAACGAGCGCGTGCAGGAATACAACACCAGCCGGAGGCAGTTCCCCGGCGTGCTGACCGCCAAAATCTTCACGTTTAAGGATTATCCGCTCTACGAGGCGCCGCCCGAGGCCCGGCAGGTTCCGAAGGTGACGTTCTAATCTGTAGCCGGTTTCGGCTGCCGCCACCCACTCTCGAGCAGATCGCGCTGCAGGTCGAGCGACCGCTTAATCAGGTCGGTGGGGTCGTCGAAGCGTTCCATTCGCTGCGAACCGTCTTCGTTGGTGACGATCATTTCGTACCCGGTGCCTTGCCCGCCGCCTTCGCGCCGGATTTCGCATCGCATTTGTTTCCCTGATCGCTCGAAAATCCACAACATGTCACACGCTCTATCGGAAGCATAGCGAAAGGACTGCAGGGTGGTTGCACGGTCCGTTACAGCCCTTCACATCTCTGTGAACCTGGCGTAAATTGAATCGTCATGGAAAGCTGGGAGCACGTCCTCTGGTCCTCGTCCCCGGCATTCCCCGCCGCGCTCGCGCGCCCTTCGGTCGAATACATCCTCACCGATTTCCGGATCATGGTACGCCGGCGCGGCCGCGTGCTTCAAGAGCTGGCGCTCGACGACGTCGCGGGCGTCAGACTGACGCAGAACTGGTACGAGCGCCTCGCCGCGACGAGCACCGTGCGGATCAATTCGCGCCGCCACGATTCGGCCGTCGCGCTGCGTGGCATCAGTCAAGGTCCGCAGCTCGCGCTCGTGCTTCAACTGCTCAGCGCCGATGGCGTCGGGACCGATGTCGATCTCGCGTTCGTCGCCAGCGCGCTCGCGCCCGGCTCGCCGCGCCTGCTGCATCCCCGCATCGGCCCGCACCTGTTCATGTTCGCCACACTCGCGTTCATGCTGGCGTTCGTCGTCATCGGTGTCGCGCGTCGCAACTCGCTCGCCCCGATCGTTTACGCGGCCAACGATCCCATCGCACCAGGCGGCCATCGCCGGTCGCCCTCGGAGATCGCGGCATTCATGGAACACGAGGTCATGCCGTTTGCCCGGCAGGCGCTCGCCCCCATCGAGGGAGGCGCCGCGAACGTCACCTGCACGACCTGCCACGGCGTCGACGCGTCTGCACGGAAGTGGCAGATGCCCGGCGTGCGGGCGCTGCCGGAACCTGAGTTCCGGTTCGCGGGCATGGAACGGGTCGGTTTTTGGCTGGAACCGCAGATCCGCAACGCGGTTTACGGCTACCTCGCCGAGGAAGACAAGCAGTCGACGGCCGGTTACATGCGTGCGGTCGTGATGCCTGGCATGGCCAAACTGATGCACCGTCCAGCCTACGACTTCACAAAGTCTTACGGGTTCAATCGCTCGCACGCCGCGGTCGGCTGCTACCACTGCCACCTGGTGGAAACTCCCTGATAGAATTCTCGCGTCTTGCCTGACCTGAAGAACGATCTCGACGCGTTGCGCCTCGAGCGCGCGCCCGTGCGCACCGGGCGGCGCGGGGGGTTCGTCTGGATCCTCGTCTTCATTCTGATTCTCGGCGGGGCCGTGGCGGCGTGGGCATGGTTTGTCCGCGAGAGGCCGACCGAGGTGCAGACGGCCATGGTTGAAGCTCGCGCGGCCGGTGCGCAAACGGGTGTGCTGAACGCGACGGGCTACGTCACGGCCCGGCGCCGCGCGACTGTGTCCTCGAAAATCACCGGCAAAGTGATGCAGGTGAACATCGAGGAAGGCATGTTCGTCAAACAGGGACAGGTGCTCGCGCGGTTGGACGATTCGACGCCGCGCGCGACGCTGGCGCTGATGCGTGCGCAAGCCCAAGCCGCCAAACAAGGCGTGCACGAAAACGAAGTGAGGCGCGAGCAAGCTCGAATCACGCTCGACCGCATGCTTACCCTCCGCAAGGACGGCCACGTCTCGCAGGCCGAAGTGGACACGGCGAAAACCGAGCTCGACTCGACCGACGCGCGCATTCTCGCGCTGCGCGATCAAGTGAGTGTGGCCGAGCGCCAAGTGGAGCTCGAGCAGACCAATCTCGACAACACGATCATCCGGGCGCCGTTCGACGGTGTCGCCATTTCGAAAGACGCGCAGCCGGGAGAAATGGTCTCGCCCGTGTCGGCGGGCGGCGGCTTCACGCGCACAGGCATCGGCACCATCGTCGATATGAAGTCGCTCGAAATAGAAGTGGACGTGAACGAGGCCTACATCAATCGTGTCGTGCCAGGACAGCCTGTGACGGCGGTGCTCGACGCGTATCCCGACTGGCAGATTCCAGGGCACGTCATCACGACGATTCCGGCGGCCGACCGGCAGAAGGCGACCGTGCTCGTACGGATTGGTTTCGAGCAGCTCGATCCGCGCCTGTTGCCGGACATGGGCGTAAAAGTGACATTCCTGCGCGACCGTGCGGGGCCCGACACGCCGGCGGTGCAGCCCGCCACACTTGCGCCGAAGGCCGCGATTCGCACCGAGAACGGCAACTCGTTCGCCTTTGTCCTTCACGGCGACACGGTCGAGCGTCGCGCAGTCCGCATAGCGGGCACCGACGGCGATCGGGTGGAAATCGGCGCCGGCCTGAAGCCGGGTGAGCGCATCGTCCTCGCTGCCCCGGCCGATCTGAAGGACGGATCACACGTGAGGATTAAAGAATGAGTGAGACGCTCGTCCACGTACGCGACGTGCACAAATATTTCACGCGCGGCAGCGAGCGCATCGACGTGCTGAAAGGCGTGAACCTCGACATTCCACGCGGCGACTTTCTCGGTCTGATGGGCCCATCGGGCTCCGGAAAAACGACCCTGCTGAACCTGATCGGCGGTCTCGACAGACCGACGAGCGGATCGATCGACGTCGCGGGCGACAACATCTCGAGTCTCTCGGGCAGCGCGCTGTCACGATGGCGTGCCGCAAACATCGGCTTCGTGTTCCAGCTTTACAACCTGCTGCCGGTTCTTACAGCCGAGCGCAACGTCGAGCTCCCGCTTCTGTTGACCAAACTGGCCAAAGCAGATCGCCAGAAGCGTGTGGCGATTGCCCTGAAAGTTGTAGGGCTGGCCGAGCGGTCGAAACACTATCCGCGGCAACTGTCCGGCGGGCAGGAGCAACGCGTCGGCATCGCGCGCGCGATCGTGACCGACCCGACGCTGCTGCTCTGCGACGAACCGACCGGCGATCTCGATCGCAAGGCGGGCGACGAAATTCTCGACTTGCTGCAGGCGCTGAATCGCGATCACGGTAAGACGATCGTCATGGTGACACACGACCCGCACGCCGCCGATCGCGCGACTCGCACGCTTCATCTGGAAAAAGGCACGCTGGCTCAGGCGGAGGCGATGGCGTGAAGTTCCTTCCTCTTATCTGGAAAAGCATCTGGCGGCGGAAAATCCGCACGATCTTCACACTGCTGTCGATCTTCGTCGCGTTCCTGCTCTTTGGAATTCTGATGACAATCCGCGCCGCCTTCTCGCTCGGCGTGGAGTTGGCCGGCGTCGATCGACTGGTCGTCATCCACAAGGTGAGCCTGATTCAGCCGCTGCCGGTCGCGTACCAAGCGCGCCTGATGACGACGCCCGGCGTCGAGCTTGCGACGCACGCGAGCTGGTTCGGCGGCATCTACCAGGATCCCCAAAATTTCTTCGCGCAGATGGCCGTCGAGCCCGAGAAGTATCTGTCAATTTACAAAGAATTTCGTTTGCCGCCCGAGCAAGTGAAGGCGTGGCTGGCCGATCGCCAGGGCGCCATCGTGGGCCGAGACTTGGCGCAGCGTTTCGGCTGGAAGGTCGGCGATCGCATCCCGATTCAGGCGACGATCTGGCGGCCGAAGAGCGGCGCCGGCGATACGTGGTTGTTCAACATCTCCGGGATTTACGACGGCGAGCCAGGCATCGACAAAACCAATTTCTTTTTCCGCTACGACTACCTGGACGAGAACCGCCGGAACGGAAAAGGTCTGGTCGGCTGGTACATCGTCAAGATCGCCGACCCGTCGCAGTCTCAGGCACTGGCGCGAACCTTTGACGACATGTTCGCGAACTCCGACGCGGAAACCAAGACCACGACTGAAAAGGGATTTATCGACGGTTTCGCGAAACAGATCGGCGACATCGGCACAATCATGATGGCCATTCTCGCGGCAGTGCTGTTCACCATTCTGTTGATTGTCGGCAACACGATGGCGCAATCGATTCGCGAGCGAACGAGCGAACTTGCGGTGCTGAAAACGCTCGGCTTCTCAAACGGGGCTATCGTCGCACTGGTGCTCGTGGAGTCGCTGTTTATAGCCGTTCTCGGCGGCGCCTTCGGACTTGGCCTCGCGTGGCTCTTCGTTCAGCAAGGCGACCCGACGCACGGGATGCTGCCGGCCTTCGTGCTCCCAACCAGAGACATCGTCGCCGGTATCGCGCTGATGTTGATGATGGGGCTGATGGCGGGCGTGCTGCCGGCCGTCGCGGCCATGCGTTTGCGAATCACCGACGCGCTGAGGAGACAGTAGTGCACGGCCTGCGACAGATCACCGCGGTCACATTGCTGAATCTCCGCACGATTCCGCAGCGCACCGGCTCGTCTGCCGTCGCGGTCTTCGGCATCGCCGGGGTCGTCGTCGTCCTCGTGGCCGTTCTTTCGATCGCCGAAGGATTCTTTGCCGCCATGCAGAGTGCCGGCTCGCCGACTCGAGCGCTGATTATGCGGACCGGGGCCGACAGCGAAATGACGAGCGGCCTCGGCGGTCCTGAGACCGACATCATCAAACAAGCCCCTGGTATCGCGCGCGATGGACAACGGCCCATCGCCTCGTCAGAGCTCTTCGTCGTGGTCGACCTGCCGAAACGGTCGACGGGCACCGACGCAAACGTGCCGCTTCGCGGGATCGAGCCAGCCGCGCTCCAGGTGCGCGACGAAGTGAAGGTGGTCGAAGGGCGCCCGTTGCGATTCGGCACCAACGAGGTGATGGTCGGCCGCGCGGCGTCGCGCTTGTTTCGAGGACTGGATTTGGGTTCCGACATCCGGTCGGGGCAAAACACCTGGAAAATCGTCGGTATTTTTGAATCCGGCGGCAGCGTCGCCGAAACGGAAATCTGGTGCGATGCCCGCACACTTCAGAGCGCGTACCGGCGGGGGAACAGTTTTCAGTCGGTGCTTGTGAAAATGCCGTCGCCGCAATCCTTCGACGAACTGAAGAACTGGCTGACGTCGAACCCGCGGGTGAACGTGTCGGTTCGTCGCGAAGAGGAGTACTACGCGGCGCAGTCGCGCGCGCTCACGAGGGTGATTCGTACGATCGGCTTCGCGATCGCCGGCCTAATGGGCATCGGCGCCATCTTCGGCGCCATTCTCACGATGTATACGGCCGTCGCGACGCGCTCCCGCGAGATTGCGACGCTCCGCGCGCTCGGTTTCAACTCGCTAGCGGTCGTCGTGTCGGTGCTGGCCGAGTCGCTGGGTCTTGCCGCAATCGGCGGATTGCTCGGCGGCCTTTTCGCATATGCGGCCTTCAACGGTTACCAGACCTCGACGATCAACTTCCAGACCTTCAGCCAAGTGGCTTTCAAATTCCGGGTGACGCCGGCGCTCCTCTTCCTCGGGGTGGCCTACGCGCTCGTCATGGGGCTCGTCGGCGGGCTGATGCCGGCCATTCGCGCAGCGCGCCTGCCAATCTCTTCGGCGCTTCGCGAGTTGTAGCGTGATTACTGTTGCGGCCTGGATCCTTGCGGGCGTCGCGCTCTGGCTGACGCGCGGCGTGCTCGACATGTATGGCGACGCCGGGTCTTCCACGCGCGTTGCGATGCTTCCCTCCGTGCCGGAACTCGCAGGCCTCATTGTGCTCGCGCTTCTCGGAGGTGCGGCCGTTGCGGGCATCGTCAAAGGCTGGACACGTCATTCCATCGAACGTTCCGACGCGCGGCTTCAGATTGCGCTTCCGCTGTTCGCGCTGGTGCTCCTCGCCCTGCCCTATCTCCCTATCGTGCCGGATGCGATCAGGCCGCTGCGCGCATTCACCGGACCCATCGTCTGGATTATTTGGGTCGGCGTCCTCGGCCTCGTCGTGATGACGGCGCTGGCGGTTCGCGCCTCGCTCGTGCGCACACGCCGATCGATCGGCGGCTCGCGTCTCGTCGGCACGGCCGTGATTTTTCTGGTGACGCTGGCGATGGGCGGCACGGCCGCGGTACGGTTGCGCGATTCGGGCACGTATCCGAGCGGCGACGAGCCTCACTACATGATCATGATGCAGAGTCTTTGGCAGGATCATGATCTGAAAATCCAGAATAACTACGTGCAGAGGGGCGACGACGCGCCTTTTCTGTCGCCTCCTGCGCCGGATCGTCCGTCAATTGGAAAGGACGGCCAGATCTATTCGGCGCGCCCGATAGGCCTCGTCGTGCTCGGTGCACCCGTGCTCGCCTGGCGTGGATATCACGGCCTGATCTGGATGCTGGTGTTCTTGGCGGCGTTCACGGCGACGTTGATGTGGAGGTGGGCCTTCGCCTACACAGGCTCGGCAGAGGCGGCATCGCTCGCGTGTCTCGCCGTCTTTCTCGGCGCGCCCGTCCTCTTCACAAGCATCGCTGTTTATCCAGATATTCCTGCGGCATTCTGCGTGATGGTCGCGCTCGCGTGGCGAACGAATCCTCAGCGCTCGAAGTCCACATTGCCCGAGTACGTGATTCGTGCCCTCGCGGTGAGCGCGCTGCCGTGGTTGTCGATGACCTACGCACCGATGGCTGCGGCCATCGTCGTCGTGCTGGGTCTTCGGGCCGCCGCGAACCGGAACGCCGTCGCCGCGTTGCTCACGATCTTCACCCTGAGCATGGTGTCGTGGCTCGGTTTCTTCCATAGCGTTTGGGGCCGATGGTCGCCGATGGCCCCCTACGGAACGGAACCGCTGCTCGGCAACGTGCTCGTCGGCACGCTGGGCTTGCTGTTCGACCACGAGTTCGGGGTGTTGCCGTATGCTCCGGCGCTTCTTCTGGGTCTCGTCGGACTGTGGCGCATGTCAATCGCCCACGACGAACTGACCCGTGCGCGCGGCCGAGAGCTCGCGATTGTGTTCGGAACCCTGCTGGTCAGCGTCGGCGCGCTCGACATGTGGTGGGGCGGGAGTGCTCCGCCCGGTCGACCGCTCGTGCCCGCTCTTCCGCTGCTCGGGCTCCCCATTGCGTGGACGTATCAGCGCGCCACGGAGTTGCCCGTTCGTCGCGCCGTGTATCAATTGTTGGTGTTCGTCGGTGTGGCGCTGTCGCTCGTCATGTTGTTCGGCCAGGACGGCGGCCTCATTGCGCAAGATCGCGACGGCTCGTCTCGAGTGCTGCAATGGCTCACCTCGCTATGGCCCGCGTGGGAGGCTGCGCCGTCGGTGGCCGCGTTCGGACTTCGCCACTCGGCTCCACTGATTCTGCTGTGGCTGCTCGCGGCGACGGCGGTGGCATGGCTGACGGGTCGACGCGACATCCGCTCGCCGGGACTTGGCGCTCTCGCTGCGAGCGTGTGCGTCGCTATTGCCGCTATCGCCATTGCCATGCTCGGCCCTGCGGTGGCGCGCCCTGCCTCGGCGTGGGTTCTGCAACCGGAATCGCGGTCGCGCGTGCCCATGCTCGACAGCTTCGATGCTACGGCCCGGCCGCACGCCATCATCTATAACCGTCTGACATTCACCGGCGCCGCGAACATTCCTCCGCTGTTCACCTTGGCCGCTTCTCCTGGCGAACGACCGGGTGGTCAGCCCGTGCGGGTGTTGTTGAACGCACGTTACGCGCTTGCGGCCGGGGAATACGATGTCGAGATCGGCGGCATCCCAAGGAACGAACCTGCACGCGGCACCGTCGCGCTGCAGATCGGCCGCATCGGATCTCCGATGCTCGAATGGAATGCCGACATCGCGGCCGGCGGCACGTGGCGGCAGCGCTTCACGTTGCCGGTTGACGCCGAGTTCGTCGGATTCGTCGCACCGGCTCCGATTGACGCGGCGACCACGCTGCGCATTCGACCCGTGTCGGTGATCGACAAAAGCCGCCGCGAGGCCAATGTGCACGGGCTCACGTTCACCGTCCTCTCGGCGGTCGCGTTCCCGACCGCGTCGGTGTTCTTTCACGACGAAGACGTGTATCCCGAGCGAACCGGTGTGTGGGTTCACGGCGAATCCACGACGACGATGACCGTGGCACCGCAGCATCCCGATCAAGGCGTCACGCTTCGTGTGCATGGCGGCGCCAAGCCGAACACGGTGACCTTCTCGACCACAACATGGGGCGAGCGCGTCGAGCTCACGCCGGGCACACCACGCGACGTGCACGTTCCCCCGCCCGCTAAGCCCGGTCCATTCCTGCTGCGCGTGACGACAGATAAAAGCTTTATTCCGGGGGACGTGATTCCCGGCAATACCGATCGCCGCATTCTCGGTTGCTGGATCGAAATTCAGAGATGACACGCCAGCGGCTCGGCCTGATTGGCGGCGCCGCAGCCTTTTGCCTCGTCGCCATTCTGAACTGCGGCGGGTATCGCTACGGGGTCGGTGATCAGGCGTTTTACATTCCCGCCGTCACTCAACACTTCGACGCCAGCCTGTTTCCACGCGATCGACTGCTGCTGCACGCGCAGGATCGTTTCATGGTGTTCGACGATGTGGTCGCGGCGTTCGTGCAAGCGACTGGCGTGTCGATCCAGGTCATATTTTTCGCCGCCTATCTGCTGGCCGCTGTTCTGCTTTTCGGCGGCCTCGTCGCCCTAGGCCGCACGATGTATCGCTCGTGGTGGACCGTCGCGCTGCTGGTGGCGCTCCTCACGCTGAGGCATCGCATCACACAGACGGGTGCGAACACGCTCGAGGCGTATTTTCAGCCGCGGATGATCGCCTTCGCGATTGGCGTCTGGGCCATCGCCGCGTTCCTGCGCGCGAAAGGCGGCCTTGCGCTTTTTCTGATCGCGCTCGCCTGCGCCATGCATCCCACCACGGGCTTATGGTTCGGCGTCTGGATCGTGGTGTCGCTGGCCGTGTCCGAGAAAAACTGGCGCGCGCCGCTGATCGCGCTGTGCGTAGCCGGTGCGGCCGTCGCTCTCTGGGCCGTCTCGTTCGGTCCGCTGCGCGGCCACCTCGCGCGGATGGATCCGACGTGGGCGTCCGTATTAGCCGGCAAGGATTACATCTTCCCGTCCGATTGGGGACAGGCGTTCTGGCTGGTGAATGTGGGATATCTCGTGATCGTGGGCGTCGTCTTTCAACTGCGCCGTCGATGCGCGGTGGCATTGCCGCGAGAGGCCGGCTTGCTGGCGGGCGCGGCGGCGCTCGTCGTTCTCTTTCTCATCTCCTGGCCGATGATGAGCGCCGGCATCGCCCTCGCACTGCAACTGCAGACATCGCGAGTGTTCTGGATGCTCGATCTGCTCGCGTCGATCTATATCGCCTGGGTGCTCGCCGACGTGCCGCCCGCTGCGATTGGGCGGTGGATTGTCTTGGCGATCGTCGTGATTGCCGTTACACGCGGCGTGTATGTGATGCGGACCGAGCATGCCGGCAACCCGATCGTGCGGATCGGCATTCCGCAGGATAATTGGACCGACGCCATGCACTGGCTCGCGCAAACGCCAACGGACGCGCACGTGCTCGCCGATCCCGGTCATGCATGGAAGTATGGTTCGAGCGTGAGAGTGGCCGCAGAGCGCGATGTGCTCGTTGAAGAAGTGAAGGACGCCGCCGTTGCCCTGTATTCTCGAGACGTTGCGATGTGGGTGCTCGGCCGTCTTCAGGACGCGCAGCATTTCGACACGCTTACACCTGAGCAGTTTCATGCGCTCGCGTCGCGCTACGATCTCGATTATCTCGTTGTCGATCACGATGTGGCGCTGCCGCTCGTGTATCGCAATCAGCAATTCCGGATTTATCAATTAGGACGCCCAACGACGCAATGAGTAACACCGAATACACGGCCCTCCCCCGCTGGAAGGGTGGGCATTGGATGACTCTGTACGCCTGGGGCAAACCGCGTCACTTCCCTTCACTGCCGGCTGCCCAACCCAGGCTCTTCGACGTCGCTCCGCGCACGCGCGTGCTCGCCCATTGCCATTGGCAGCCGCGGCCGTGGGAGCAACCCACGCTGATCGCCCTGCACGGGCTCGAGAGCTCGAGCGACGCGCACTATGTGCGCGGCCTGGCCGACAAATGCTTCGCAGCCGGCTTCAACATCGTCCGGCTGAATCAGCGGAACTGCGGCGGCACCGAACATTTGTCCGACAGCCTGTATCATTCCGGCCTCACGCACGATCCGCTGGCCGTCATGCGGGAGCTCGTCGAGGTGGATGGCCTGCCGGCGTTCGCGATTGCCGGCTATTCACTCGGCGGCAACCTCGCGCTGAAACTTGCGGGCGACTTCGGTCTGAATCCTCCGAAAGAGCTTCGCGCTGTGTGCGCCGTTTCGCCGACGATGGACCTGGCTGTGTGCGTGGATGCGCTCGAAGAAAAACAGAACCGGATTTACCAGTGGCACTTCGTCAGGAATCTGAAGAAGCGGATGCGCCGGAAGGCCAGCGCGTGGCCCGGCCATTTTTCACTCGACGCGCTTCCGCGGATTCGCAGCATTCGAGCATTCGACGACGCCTACACGGCGCCGTTTCATGGATTCAAGGACGCGGCCGATTACTATCATCGAGCGAGCGCGATGCGCGTGATTGATAAAATCACCGTTCCGACGCTCATCATTACCGCTGCCGACGATCCGTTCGTGCCGCCGGCGCCCTTTCGCGATTCCGCGGTGACCGGCAACAAACACATCACGGTTCGCGTCACACCACAAGGCGGCCATTGCGGATTCGTCGAAGAGCGCAATGGCGCCTACGACGGCTATTGGGCGGAACGCGAGATTGTCAGGTTTCTCGTTGAAAGGACGACTCCATGAAGCGGATCGCCGTGGTGCTCGCGTGTGGTCTGTTCGCGTCGAGTGTGTTTGCGCAACAGAATCGCTCGGCGACGGCCGCCCGCGCGTGGCGACAGAATCACGAGCACGCGATCGTCGGCGAATTCGTCTCGCTGCTTCGCATTCCCAACGTGTCTCGAGATCGCGAGAACATCCAGCGGAATGCCGATGCGATTGTCGGCATGCTGGCCCAGCGTGGAATTGCCGCCAGGCTCGTCTCAATCCCGGGATCTAATCCTGTCGTCTTCGGAGAGATTGCGGCGCCTGGCGCCACGAGGACGATTGCGTTCTATGCCCACTACGATGGCCAACCACTCGATCCGGCTGAATGGGCGTCGCCTCCGTTCGAGCCGACGTTGCGAGACAAACCGTTCGAGGAAGGCGGCCAGGCGATCGCGTTCCCGGCCCCCGGCACAGCGTTCAACCCCGAGTGGCGCTTGTACGCGCGCGGATCGGGCGACGACAAAGCGCCGATTATCGCGCTGCTCGCAGCCCTTGACGCGATTGCGGCGTCGAAGCTGGCGTTTCGATCGAACATCAAGTTCGTGTTCGATGGTGAAGAAGAAATCGGCTCGCCGAATCTCGAAGGTATCCTGGCGGCCAATCGCGAGCTGTTTGCCGCCGACGTCTGGCTGATGTGCGATGCGCCCCTCTATCAGACGCGGCAACAGCTCATTCTTTTCGGCGCGCGCGGTCTCACCACGTTCGATGTGACCGTTTACGGAGCGCGAGGCGAGCTGCACAGCGGCCACTACGGAAACTGGGCGCCGAATCCGGCAATGTCTCTCGCGCGGCTGCTGACATCGATGAAGGACGACAACGGCCGCGTCGCAATTGAAGGATTTTATGCTGATGTCGAGCCGCTGACCGACGAGGACCGGCGAGCGCTCGACGAGGCGCCTGTGCTCGACGCCGCGCTGCTGCGTGAGTTCTGGCTGGGCGGATCGGAAGGCGCGCCGAAGACGCTGAACGAGCTGATCACGCTGCCCTCATTCAATGTGCGGGGCATGAGCAGCGGCCGTACGGGAGGTGAGGCTTCAAATGTCGTTCCCGCCACCGCCACCGCCACACTGGACATCCGCTTGGTGAAAGGGATGGACATCGAACGTACGCGCCAGCGCGTGCTCGCCCACGTTCGCAAGCAGGGGTTCTTTGTTGTTGAGACAGAGCCGAACGCCGACGTTCGTCGCTCGCATCCCAAGGTGGCGAAGGTGACGTTCGCACGAGGCTCCACTGCCAGCCGCACGCCGATGAGCTTGCCGATTTCGCAAGAAGTGATTCGAACCGTTGAAGCTGTACGAGGGCGGACTGTGAAGCTGCCGACGATGGGTGGGAATTTACCACTCGGGCAGGTCGAGCGTCCGCTCGGCACACGGACGATCGTGATTCCGATCGCCAATCACGACGACAATCAACATACGTTCAACGAAAACCTTCGAATTCAGAATCTGTGGGACGGAATCGAGCTGATGGCGGCGTTGCTGACGATGTAAGGCTGCGGCGGCGGGATGCAGCCGCTTTTTGCGATCATCGGCCCGCAGCGTCTTCGCACATGATCGGGATTTGAATAGGCAACCCTAGGGTTGCCCATGTTGGCGCATCGGCTTAATTCGAGCGAACGCGCAACCTTGAAGTTGCCTTTCGCAACCACAGGGTTGCGTATCGTGACGAATCCGCTTTGATTCGGCTGAATGCGCAACCCTGAAGTTGCCTATCGATCCCGACGTTATAAGCGGCCTCTATGTTTCAGTCAGGTGTCGTCGCAGTCCGCTTTCGCTGAGGCGAGGCGGCCTTTTTATTTTTGAGTGTCTGTAGCACTCGACGCGGCATGATTTGGTGGACCGCGATGCAGCACGGAACCGGATGCAGGAGCTTGACGCCGAGGTGACAAGGGCAGTGACAGTCCGCCGGACTCAGGCTGCTTGGCATTTAACGCTTCCTCCTGAACGGCACCTTCTCGAACAACCGCTCAGTGAGCGTGCGCTGCGTTGGCGAAAACTGACCAACGGCCGCTCGAACATACGGGCGAAACTGGCGGTCGGCATAGGCAAAATATCCCAGCTCTCGTATCTCGCCGAGCGTCTGCTTGTAGTGATCGAGCACTGCCGACCCGAAAATCTGTCCGGTGCGAGCCGCGCCCACTCGCGCGGATGAAGAGAGCCATCGCACGCCGCCCGGAATGGCTCGGACTGCCGATACCGCGATGACGGACGATGTCTCAAAGATCGACCTGTTCTGTCGCACCGCTTCTGCCTTGAGCTGTGTCCACACGTTCGTAATGGCAACCGGCGAGGGAAGACTGGCGGCTGGCAGGTGTCGGGCTTCCTCACGAATGGCGTCCCATTCGTTCCGCAACCCGGCAACATCGAGCGGCGGCGTGTTGATCGTGGCGGCGAGCCGAGACGACGTTCGCTCCAAGCCATCGAGAATCTGATCCACAGTGACGAACTGGGTGTCCTTGTCGAGGAGGCCTTGCTCTTTGAGCGCGTCGGCCATTTCTGGAATTAAATGACGGCCGATACCGCAGACATCGGACAGTGCCGCGAGAATCCACACCGGCGAGGCGCGAAAGGCAACGATTCCCAGTACCTCGACGGCGTTGCCGGCAGTCCGCCTCACCAGGAAGTTGTCTGGCAGCGTTTGTTTGGCGCTGTAAACGCCTTCGACGCCCCCCACCTCTTCGATCAGGAAGCGAAGCGTCGTGTCGACGAGGTTTTGATACAACTGGCTCCGCCGGACTCCATCAGGAAGCGCGACCTCTCCCACCTCACGCGCTGCTCCGGCGCTGAGCCCCAAGACCGATCTGACCAATCGCTCTGGGAAAGACAGCAGATAGGACTTCACCGTCATGACGGCGTGAAAGGCAGGGGCGGATCGAGACGCTTCATCAGCTCTCGAGCGAACGCCGGTCCTTTGCCTTCTTCTTCGTGCTTGAAGTAGACGTACATATCTTTGCAGCGCGATTGCAATTCGGCAATTTTCAATCCCCAATTCTCAATGTCCTGAGATTGGTAGCCTTCGTCGCGTAATCGGAAATATCCGTAGTCGGCCGTCACTTCGACCGGCGTCGACAGCTTCTCGCTGTCGGCCACACATAGCGCTTTGTTCCGTTGCTTCAAGGCCGCAAACACGCTGTCGTCGAACCACGAGGGGTGGCGGAACTCGAACGCCGCCGGCGCCTTTGGC